>CACXEY010000194.1 GCA_902766695.1 uncultured bacterium | reverse complement strand
CCCTCGACACCCCCATGCCCCTCGACTTCCGCCGCCGTGCCCCCTTCGACCACTTCTGGCGCTGGTCCGGCGACTTCATCCCATCGGGCTCCTACGGACCGTACGCCATGGTCGTCACCGGCACGGCCGACTTCCTTCTCCCCGTCCCCCACCCCGCCCTCGCCGGAACCGTCGTCGAATGGGAAATCCTCTCCACCGACAAAGTTCCCGGCGTGCGCGTCCCCGTATCCGTCTGGGAAGGAGACCGCCGCCTCGCCTCCGCCGAAATCCCCGCCGACCGCCTGCTCGTCCGTCTCGGCATGCTGCTCCCACGCGCCCCGGACCGCGACGTCCGCACCCTCCGCCTCGTCGTCGCCCCCCAGCCTTATCCCCTCCATCCCGAAGCCCCCCCCATCGCGGTTGCGATCTACCAGGCCATTCTCCACCGCACGCCCGCCGACTGGTCCATCCGCATCGATGTCGCGGAGCGTGCCAACGAATACCTTCTCCTCTCCGGCTTCCACCCCGCCGAAGGCCGGGGCGAATCCGCCTACCGCTGGACCTCCGGCCCCGCCGGAATCGCCGTCTATCTTCCCGACACCCCTCCGCCCGCCGACGTTCCCGTCAACCTCCGCCTCCTCTGGTCCGCCGAAAACATCCCCTCCGAAGTCCCCGGCGCCGGGACCCTCCGCGTCTTCTGGGACGGCACTCCCCTCGACGGCCAAATCGCCCCCGCTCCCGACGCCCCCGGACTCCTCCTCTGGCAGGCCCCCGTCCCGCCCGCCCTCCTCTCCGCCGATACCGCCCACCGCATCACCCTCGATGCCCCCGTCTGGAGCCCTGTCGACCACGGCTCGCGCGATTCCCGAACCCTCGGCATCCGCCTCTACCGCCTGACCTTGGCCCCGGCCCCCTGACCTCCGCCCCATCCCCCACTCTTCCCTCCATCTCCGCCCCAGTTCCCTCCACTTTTGATTTTACGAAAAACATTGCCATTTCCCCCTGTTTTGCCCCTCCTCTCCCTCCATGAAAATCTCCCCTCCCGCCGCCCCCCGGACCGTATTCTGCCGTGAAAACAACCACGCCCGGAAGGTTTTGCTTGCCAGCGGTCCCGCAGGGGGATAAAGTGCCTGGCGTTTTGAGAGGTGCCTGTAGCTCAATTGGACAGAGCGTTAGCCTCCGGAGCTAAAGGTTGTGGGTTCGACCCCCGCCAGGCACACCATCCTCCCCCAACGGGCTTTTCCCCACGAGTTTTTCACGCCCGCTTTGTTGTTTCCACCTGTTTGCAACACTGCACTTGCGTTTTCCCCTCGCTCGTTTTGCGGGTCCGCTCCAAGCGGGCGGGAATGGGGCTTGAAGTGTGTCCGGTACTTGCCACGATGGGGGCAACCAAAGGAGGAAAAGCATGGACCCCATCGGATTGACCCCAATCGGAACCATCGAAAACGGAAAGGACGGACCGGAAATCGTGCTTGCTCCGGCGTACCGGGCCGGGCTGGAAGGGCTCTCCGCCCACGGCCACGTGCTGGTGCTCTGGTGGATGGACCGGTGCGACAACCCGCGCGACCGGAACACGCTCGCGGCGGCGAAGCCGTACCGAAAGGGCCCGGAGCGGCTCGGTGTCTTCGCGATGCGCTCGCCGGAGCGGCCGAACCCCATCGCCGTCTCCACCGCCGCCATCGCGTACGTGGACGAAGCGGCGGGGACGGTCGGGTTGCACTGGATCGACGCGTTCCCGGGCAGCGCGGTCCTCGACCTCAAGCCCTACACGCCCGGCATCGACCGCATCGGGCGCCCCTCGGTCCCGGCCTGGTGCCGCCACTGGCCGGAGTCCTTCGAGGAAAGCGCGGACTTCGACTGGGCGGCGGAGTTCAACTTCTGAGGAGACAGACGATGGCATTGGCCGATTACATCGCGGAAAAGCCCGTGATCGACACGGCGCGCCTGCGGCTCCGTCCGCTGCGGCCGGACGACGTTCCCGCGCTGGAGAAATGGATGGCGGACAAGGCCCTCTACGCCTACTGGGGCAAGGGGCCGGGCAAGACGGACAAGAAACCCGCGCTGCTTTTCGCGAAGCCCGCGAAGCCGTCGAAGAGCTTCCATCTGGGCATCGAGGAGAAAGCGACCGGGAAGGTCGTCGGCGACCTGTGGGTGTACCGGATCGAAAACGACCGGACGGCCACCGTCGCCATCCGCCTCGCCCCGTCCCGGCACGGCCGGGGCTTCGGGACGGAAGCGCTCTCGGCGATGACCCGCTTCTGCTTCGATTGCACGGAGCTCCGCCATCTCCGGGCGGAGGTGGACGTCCGCAACGCCGCCTCCCGGCGCATGCTGGAAAAATGCGGCTACCGCCGGGAAGGCCCCGTCCGTCACGGCAAGATGGTCAACGTACGGTGCGACTTCTGCGTGTACGGCATCCGCCCCGGAACGGCGCCAAGACCGGAAATCGAGGCCGCGTCCCGTGTTTGAGTCGCGTCCTGGGCCGTTCGGATGCGCAGTGGAATCCCGTGCGCACCCTTATCCCGGAAAATCCGGGATAAATTATCCCGAATTCTTTGCAACCCGTTGGAATGCAGTAGGATGAAAAAGCATTCCACTGTCTGAAAAGCGGGAAGACTTTTTCGGTTGCCGCTAT
>CACXEY010000193.1 GCA_902766695.1 uncultured bacterium | reverse complement strand
GGAGTTGTCCGGAGAAAACGTTGCGATTTCTTGTCGGGCGATCCCTCCGGGCCCGACCTCCGGGCGGGTCGTGCGAAAGGCTGGCTTGTGACGGGCCGCCCGGAGGTCGGCCCCCACCGGCCAGCCTCACCAGACAAAAGACAGGTTTTCACCTGACAACCCCATGGTGGGCGGCCGTCCCCGGCCGCCGCGGCGCGAGGGGACACGCGTCCTCCCTTCACGCCCGTGGTGCGATTATCCGTGGCCAGCACAATGAACACGTCCGTTGCACTGGGGCGGAGGGCCCTCTTCCGCCCCCGGACGGGGCGCGCGGACGGGCCGATCAGGCCTGTTGGCCACGGGTGCAAAAAACACCCCCGTCCAATGGACAGGGGTGCTTGCATTCCGCCTTGGCGGGCGGCGGTTCCGGTGGATCAGGCGAGTTCGGAGAAGTACTTGATCGTGCGGACCATCTGGCTGGTGTAGCTGTTCTCGTTGTCGTACCACGAGACCACCTGCACCTGCGAGGTGCCGTTGTCGAGGTTGATGACCATCGTCTGGGTCGCGTCGAACAGCGAGCCGTAGCGCATCCCGATGATGTCCGAGGAAACGATCTGGTCGGTGTTGTAGCCGAACGATTCGTTGGACTGCGACTTCATCTGGGCGTTGATTTCCTCGGCCGTGGGGGCGCCTTCGACGATCGCGGTCAGGATGGTCGTCGAGCCGGTCGGCGTCGGCACGCGCTGGGCGGCGCCGATGAGCTTGCCGTTCAGCTCGGGGATGACCAGCCCGATGGCCTTGGCGGCGCCGGTGCTGTTCGGGACGATGTTGATTGCGGCGGCGCGGGAGCGGCGCAGGTCGCCCTTGCGCTGCGGGCCGTCGAGGGTCATCTGGTCGCCGGTGTAGGCGTGGATCGTGCACATGATGCCGCTCTTGATCTTCCAGCCGTCGTTGAGGGCCTTGGCCATCGGGGCCAGGCAGTTCGTCGTGCAGGACGCCGCGGAGATGATGGTGTCCTCGGCCTTGAGGTCGGTGTGGTTGACGTTGTAGACGATGGTGGGCAGGTCCTTGCCGGCCGGCGCGGAGATGACGACCTTGCGGGCGCCCGCGTCGATGTGGGCCTGGGCCTTGGCCTTGCTGGTGTAGAAGCCGGTGCACTCGAGCACGACGTCGACGCCGAGCTTGCCCCACGGCAGGTCCTGGGCCTTCGGGCAGGCGTAGATCGTGATTTCCTTGCCGTCCACGGTGATGGAGCCGGGCTCGACGACGGTCTTGCCGTCTTCGGCGAGGACGAAGTCCTTGAAATCGACGGTGTGGCCCTCGTAGCGGCCCTGCGTGGAGTCGTACTTGAGGAGGTGGGCGAGCATCTTGGGCGAGGTGAGGTCGTTGATGGCGACGACTTCATAGCCTTCCGCGCCGAACATCTGGCGGAACGCGAGGCGGCCGATGCGGCCGAAACCGTTGATGGCGACTTTGACTGACATGTTGTGTATTCTCCTTGTTGTTGTTGTCGGCCGCCCGCCGGACCCGCGACCGCGGAGCCGCCCGGAGCGGTAAATTGCCGTGGACTCTACCAGCCTTCCCCCGCCCCGTCAAATGCAAAATGCCGGAAGGAAAAACGTTTTACCCGCGGCGCCCCCGCCCGCGCCGCTTCCGTCAGTCGTCTTCCTCGACGAACCGGAACACCGTCTCCCCCGGCTTGGCCAGCCCGAGATCCTCGCGCGCGATTTTCTCGACATAGCGCGGGTCTTCGCGCAGGCGCTCCTGCTTGAGCTTCAGCTCCCGCAGTTGCTCCGCCGTGCGCCGGACGTCCTGGCGGGCCTCCTCCAGGCGGGCGCGCAAGCGCCGCTCTTCCTGGAACTTCGGCATGAAAAACCGCACCAGGATGACCGCGACCAGCGCGGCCGCCGCAATCAGGAAAACCCGGTAGAGATTACGCCAGAAATGCATGGACGGAAAGGGCGCCCCGGCTTGGCGGAGCGCCCGGAAACACTCAGTCCCTGGCCACGGCCTTCTCGAAGATGGCCTTGACTTCCGCGCCCGGGGCGGGGGTCGCCAGCGTCGCGACGATGGCCAGCACCAGGCCCGCGGCGAAGCCGGCGACGATTTCGTAGAGGTAGGTGCCGCCGAGCCTGTCGCTCAGCTTGTAGAGGCACACGATGTCCACCGCGGCCCCGCCGACGATGCCCGCCAGCGCGCCCGCGTAGTTGAACCGCCGCCAGAACAGCGACAAAATCACCACCGGCCCGAACGCCGCGCCGAACAGGCCCCACGCGTTCTCGACCATGTCCATGATGCTGCTCGCCCAGGAGCCCGGCCGGCCCAGTCCGCTCGCCGCGATGTAGAACGCCACGAACGCCACGATCATCACCACGAAGCGCCCCACCCACAGCATCTCCAGGTCCGTCGCCGTGTTCTTGCGGACCACCGGCTGGTAGAAGTCGCTCGAAAACGCCGACGACGCCACCAGCAGCTGCGAGTCCGCCGTGCTCATCGCCGCCGCGATGATCGCCGCCAGCAGGATGCCCGCCACGAACGCCGGGAACACGTTGTTCACGATTTCCACGAACACCATCTGCTGCGCCGACACCGGCAGCAGCTTCGCCGCCAGCGACTGCACCGCGTCGCCGTTCTGCAGCAGGAACGTCCGCCCCAGGATCGCCACCGCGATCGCCGCCCCCAGCGACAGCACCACCCACACGCAGGCGATCCACGCCGACTTCTTCACGTCCTTCGGGTCCTTGATCCCCATGAACCGCACCAGGATGTGCGGCATCCCGAAGTAGCCCAGGCCCCAGCCCAGGCCCGACACCACGTCGTTCCAGCTCGCCGCGAACGGGTTGCTCCCGAACGCCTTCGCCGTGAAGTCGCCCTCCGTGAAGGCTTCCGCGAACGACGCGTCGAACCGCCCGAGCTTGACCATCGTGATCGGCACCAGCAGCAGCGCGCACAGCATCATGATGCCCTGGAAGAAGTCCGTCCAGCACACCGCCTTGTAGCCGCCGAGGAACGTGTAGCACAGAATCAGTGTGGCGAAGATCACCATCGCCAGCAGCTCCTTGCCCGCCAGCGCCGGGCACACCGCCACGAGCACCTTCGTGCCCGCCACGAACCCGCTCGCCACGTACACCGTGAAGGCGACCAGGAACACCACCGCGCACGCGATCTTCAGCGAGGGGTTGCTCGAGGCGAACCGGTTCGTCAGGTACTGCGGCAGCGTGATCGCGTCGCCCGCCGCCGCCGAGAACCGCCGCAACCGCTTCGCGACCAGCGCCCAGTTCAGGATCGTGCCCAGCGCCAGGCCGATGCCGATCCAGACCTTGCCCAGACCGAACGCGAGGATGCTGCCGGGGAAGCCCATCAGCAGCCAGCCGCTCATGTCGCTGGCCTGCGCGGACATCGCGGAGACCCACGGCCCCATCTGGCGGCCGCCGAGGAAGTACTCCTTCTCGCCCCCGCCTTTGGTCTTCATGAAGAAATAGATGCCGATGGCCAAAACCACCGCGAAATACAATGCGAATGCCAGAATCTGCATGGTGTCTCTTTCTGTTGTGTTTCTTCCTGTTGTCCAACAAACGTGATTGGCCCACTGTACTCTCCCCCCGCCGCGAAATCCATCCCTTTCTTTCGCCGCCTGCGGCTGGAGGGGCAGGACGGAATTGTGACGTTGGATACAACTTTTCAGGTTTGGGCGCATTTGTGCCCTACGGGGGAAAGAACAAACTCCGATTGTTTTCAATCGGAGTTCATCCCCTTCTTTACCTATCGGTATATCCAAAGCCACTGTTTTGCCCTACACCCCTCGCGCGACGGCCCCGCCCCGCCTCCGCGCTTTTTTCGTGCGCTCGCGCCCCGTTCGTGCTTTGATGCCCCCATGCTTGCGACTTGGCTCCAGGAATCCCCGTACCATGCGCCGCTGCTTGCCGCCGCGGCCGGGTTCGCGTTCGGCGTGCTCCTGACCGCGCTGGTCGCCTCCTTCCGCATCGCCCGCGCCAAGGCCGCCGCCCTCCGCGCCGAGGCGCGCGTCGCCGACCAGGACGCACTCCGCCGGGACCTGCTCGACCAGTTCCGCCTGCTGTCGGCCGACACCCTCTCCGCGCAGGCCCGCGATTTCACCCGCCAGGGCCGCGACGCGCTCTCCGCGCTGCTCTCCCCGCTCGGCGACCGGCTGGAGGACTTCCGCCGCCGCGTCGACGCCGTGCACACCGAGGACGCGGCCCAGCGCGGAGCCCTCCGCCGGCAGGTCGAGACGCTCACCGCCCAGTCCGCCGCCGTGGGCGCGCAGGCCGACCGCCTCGCCCACGCCCTGCGCGGCGACAACAAGCTCCTCGGGACCTGGGGCGAGTTCTCCCTCCAACGTCTCCTCGAAGCGGCGGGACTCCAGAAGGACCGCGATTTCCGCCTCCAGCTCTCCCTCGCCGCCCCCGACGGACGCCGCCTCCAGCCGGACGCCCTGGTCCTGATGCCGGAGGACCGCTGCGTCGTCATCGACTCCAAGCTCTCCCTCAAGGCCTACCTCGACTTCCACAACGCCGACACCACCGAAGCCCGCCGCGCCGCCGCCGCCCGCCACGCCGCCGCGCTGGAGACGCACATCAAGAATCTCTCCGCCAAAGCCTACCAGGACCTCCCCGGCCTTCCCTCCTCGCCCGACTTCGTGTTGCTGTTCGTGGCGAGCGAACCGGCCCTCTCGCTGGCCCTCGCCGAGCGGCCGGGCCTCCTCGAACTGGCGGCCCGCCGCGACGTCGTGCCCGTCGGCCCCGGCGGACTCCTCACCGCCCTGCGCCTGATCGCCCTCCTCTGGCGGCAGAGCAACCAGAACCGCGCCGCGCGCGACGTCTTCGCCGAAGTCCGCGCCATCTACGAGCAGTACGCGTCCTTCACCGGCGACATGCAGGGCATCGCCGACGCCCTCGCCCGCGCCACCGACGCCTACGGCGCCGCCTTCCGCAAGCTCGCCACCGGCCCCGGCAACCTCGTCCGCCGCATGGAACGCTTCCGCGAAGAGAATTTCATCCACCCGTCCAAAACCGCCGCCCCGTCCTTCCGCAATCCAACCGAACCCGGAGACAACCCACCATGAAAAACCGTACCTTCCTCCCCGCCATCGCCGTCCTCCTGCTGGCCGCGCTCCTGCCCGCCTGCAAGCGCGACAAGGCCCCCGCGCCCCTCCTCGCGTCCGATCCCGACGTTCCCCCGCCGGCCGCCGTCGACGACTTCACGATGGAGAGCCTCGTCGGCGAATTTCCCGGCCACGTCCGCTCCGCCGACTACGCCGGGCGCCCCCAGCTCGTGATCTTCTTCCTGCCCGACGACCCCGCCTGC
>CACXEY010000192.1 GCA_902766695.1 uncultured bacterium | reverse complement strand
CCCCCGCCCGCCCCCCACCTCCGCCACATCCGCTGGGGCATGTCCCCCGCCGAAGTCCGCGCCGCCGAGTCCCCCCTCGACCCCCTCCGCACCACCGCCACCACCCTCGCCTACACCACCACGACCCTCGATCTCCCCTGCCTCCTCACCTACACCTTCCGCAACGGCCGCCTCGCCGCCGCCCGCCTCCAGTTCTCCCTCCCGTCCACCGACGACATCCCGGCCCTCTCCCCCGTCGCGGCCCAAGCCGCCTACCTCTGGCTCCGCGCCCAGCTCGCCGCCCGCTACGGCGCCCCCGACCACGAAACCCACGCCACGCGCCCCCGCAACACCGCGCACCTGGCCGACCGCGCCGCCCGCTCCCGCGAAGACGCCGACCAGTACGCCGCCACCCTCGAAACCGCCCGCCGCCGCCTTGCCGACCGCACCGCGCGCCTCCGCGAAAAATACCGCAACTGGCCCGAAGCCGCGGCGCGCATCGACCGCGAACTCGCGACCGAGCGCCGCTACGTCGCCGACCTCGAAGCGTGGGTCGCCGAGACCCGCGCCGCCGAAAAGACCGCCCAAGCCGCCATCGACCAATCCCGCCGCGACGACGCCACCGCCCCCCTTGCCGCCCGCGACACCTCAATCTGGCACGCCCCCGCCCTTCCCCACACCGTCACCCTCACCGTCGACTACACCACCCTCCCTTCCCGCCTCGAAATCCGCTACAAGACCACCCTCCCCCTCCTCTCCCCCGACGGCTCCTCCGACCTCTGACCGCGCCGCGCCGCCGCCGGCGCCCCTTCACCGCCCTTCCGCGAGCGCCTCTTCCAGACCCGCCGCATAGCGCGCCGAAACCGCGCCCCAGTTGAACTCCTCCCGCGCCCGCCGTTCGCCGGCCTCTCCCATGCGCGCGATCCGCGCCGGGTCCTTCAGCAGCTCCACGATGGCCTCCGCCATCGCCTCCGGGTCGCCCGGCGGCACCAGCACGCCCGTGACGCCCTCCTCGACCGCGTCCGGTATGCCCCCGCACCGCGTCGCCACCGACGGCACCCGCTTGAGGGCCGCCTCCAGCACCACGATGCCGAACCCCTCGATGTCGTGCGGGATGTCCAGGCACGGGAACACGAATAGCTTGGACGCCGCGTACGCCGCCTCCAGGTCCGCGTCCGGCAGCCGCCCCAGCAGCTTCACCGCCGCCTCCTGCCCGGTCTCCCGTATCGCCACCTCCAGCGCCCCGCCGATGCGCTCGCGGTGGATGAGCGACGCCCCCGGCTCCCCGCCGACCACCCAGTACTGCGCGTCCGGCAGCGCCGCCCGCACCCGCGGCATCACGTCGCGGATGAACTCCAGCACCCCCTTGCGCTTCACCAGCCGCCCCACAGACAGCAGCACCGGCTTCCCCTCCGCCTCCGCCGCCAGCGCCTTCATCTTCTCCGAAACCCCGCCCGTCCCCGCGCCCCCCGCCGCCGGCACCACCACCCCCGGGCACACCACCCGTATCCGCGCCTCCGCCACTCCCTTCTCCCGCGCCAGCCGCGCCGTGTTCCGGCTGTTGGCGAACACCACCCGCGCCCCTTTCAGCAACGGACGGATCCCCGCCTGGTACGCCTTCGACTCCAGCAGCAGGTCGGAGCCGTGCACCAGCACCGCGTACGGCACCCCGTACCGCTTCGACAGCCACCACCCCGCCGGCGCCGACGTCAGGCTCGGACAGACGATCCAGTCCGGGCGCTCCTTCCGGATCCGCCACCCCCCTTCGCGCACCGCGTGGAGCAGGAAGCGCGGAATCCCCTTCTTCGCCGCCCGCGCCACGTCCACCGTCCCTACGGCCTCCGCGGCCCCTTCCGGCAGCGCCGCCGCCAGCACCGCGACCTCGTGGCCCAGCCCGTGCAGCCCCTCCGCCACCTGCTCCGCCACCACCTCGATTCCGCCCACCACCGGCGGATAGTTCCAACTGCAAACCAATATCTTCATGCCTCCCAGTATACCTTTCCCCTCCCCGCCCGCAACTCCTCCCTTCGCCCCATGCGTCATCCAGCGATTGGCGGTGCCAGACGAAAACCATGAGTGTTCGTTCATGCCGAGCCGGGGCATCGGGGTCGGGCCGTGACGACGGCGATCGGCACGGGGAATCAGGGGGTGCGGCGGAAGCGCGCGAGGAGGGAGGCGTTCGCGGGGACGGGGATGCCGTGGCGGGCGGCGAGGGCGACGACGGTTCCGGCGAAGGCGTCGATTTCGGGCGGGCGGCCCGCTTCGACGTCCTGCAGCATCGAGGTCTTGCCTTCGGGGGTGAGCAGGCGCAGGGCGTCGAGGGCTTCGCGGACCAGACGGGGAACGTCGGGCACGCCTTCGGCGGCGGCGACGGCGGCGGCTTCGTCGACGAGCGCACGGAGCAAGGCCATGCCGTCTGGGGAGGCGAGAAGGGCGCCGTGGGCGAGGCCGGTTGCGGCTTCGGCCTGGTTGAGACCGGTGTTCAGGATGAATTTGCGCCAGCGGGCGGACGTCATGTCGGACGGCACGCCGGTGGGCACGTCGTGGGCGCGGAGCCATTCGGCGGCGAGGCGGGCGGCGTCCGGCGCCCCGCCGTCGCGGAAGGGGCCGATCTGCACGTCGAGAGCGCCGTGCTGGACGACGGCGTGCCCTTCGCGCACGGCGCTGTTGCAGAAGACGAGTCCGCGCAACACGCGTTCCTCGCCGAAGTCGGCGGCGAGCCGGTCCGAGGCGTCGAGTCCGTTGAGAAGCGGCAACAAGAGTGTGTGGGGCGCCAGGAAAGGCGTCAAGGCTTCGCGCGCGGCGGGAAGGGCGTCGGTCTTGACGGCAAGAAGGACGAGGTCGGCAGGCGCGGGCGCGCCGGCCGAGTCGGCGTAGTCGAGTTCGAGGGGTTCCCCGTTGAATGTCGGCGGCGTCCGCCGGTAGCGCGCGATGCGGTCGGCCCCGGCGATGGCGCGGAAACTCTCCCCGCGACCGAGCCGCGGCAGAATGCGCGCGGCGAGCATCGTGCCAACCGCCCCCAATCCCCAGAGCGCCACATGGCAGACGGGGACGGGGGCGGAAGGCATGGCGGAAACCTCCAAAGACCTAGATACCTAGAAATCTAGATACCTAGGGTTTCAGCTTCCTAGAACAACGAGAACTTGACGACCAGCGCCGCGAACACGATGGAAACCATCGACAGCAGCTTGATCAGGATGTTGATCGACGGCCCGGAGGTGTCCTTGAAGGGGTCGCCCACGGTATCGCCGACCACGGCCGCCTTGTGGCAGTCGGAGCCCTTGCCGCCATGGGTGCCGCTTTCGATGTACTTCTTGGCGTTGTCCCACGCACCGCCGGCGTTGGACATGAAGACGGCCATCAGGAAACCGGACGCCGTGGCGCCCGCCAGCATCCCGACGACACCGGCGCAGCCGAGCGCGAGCCCGACGGCGATGGGGGCGGCGACGGCGACCAGCGTCGGCAGCACCATCTCGCGCAGGCTGGCGCGGGTGCAGAGGTCGACGCAGTTGGCGTAGTCGGGGTCGCTCTTGCCTTCCATCAGCCCCGCGATCTCGCGGAACTGACGGCGGACTTCCTTGACGATGCTCTGGGCCGCGCGGCCGACGGACTTCATGGTCAGCGCCGCGAACACGAACGGCAGGCACGCGCCGACGAACAGGCCGATGAGGACGGTGGGGTTGGTGATGCCGAGGTCGGTGACCTTGGCGGCGCCGCCGTCGATGCTCTTGACCTTGTCGATGTAGGAGGCCATGAGGGCCAGCGCGGTGAGCGCGGCGGAGCCGATGGCGAAGCCCTTGCCGGTGGCGGCGGT
>CACXEY010000191.1 GCA_902766695.1 uncultured bacterium | reverse complement strand
TCGTTTTCGAGCCGGACATCAATGCGCAGGGTTTCATCGGGCTGGTAGATGACAATCTGGTTCTGCGGCTGGCTCATGCCCGTACCCTGCCACGATGCCCTCGCCACGTCAAATAAAAAGGAACCATTGTACAACAACCAATCTGCTACGGAACTGGGGGACGGGCGCCCTCGTCCGTCCAAAGTGGAAAGGACACGGAAGGGATGCCAACATTGAAACCCATGAAAACCGCTTCGCGGACATGGAAAAGCGGGAGGAACGGCGGATGGAAAGAGATTGTCAGACAATTCCAACAATTTCCGACAATGGTTTTGAAGACAACTTGGACAACTGGGAACAACCTTTTCAAGGTGCCGGGCGGACAACCCCGCCCGGCGCAAAAAGAACAAAAGGGGCGGCTGGGGAGCGAGATGGAAGGGTCAACATTGAAAATCATGAAAACCGCTTCGCGGACATGGACGGCGGGAGGGAAGCGGATGTGCAGTCGGGGGACGGGCGCCCCGCCCGCGGAGCGTCAGGAAAGCGGAAAACAAGCGGAATGACTCCCTCCCCACTCCAGAAAAGAGGGGGCGCCCGGTGGAAGGGAAAGCCCCGGGCGGGTGCTTGTGGTGTGGACGGCCCGGGCGGCGGGGTCGCCAGCGCAGGAGCCTTCGCAAAACCCCGAGAGGTTCCTCCTGGTCCCCGTGCGCGGGAAAGAATCGACTCCCACCCGGTTTTGTGTAGGATGCCAAGCAACACAATGGTGTGGTCTTGCCGCAGTCCGGCGGACATGCCACGTGGATTGCGTCTTGCAGATGAACAACGAGGTAATCATTGCTGATTTCACCAGGGATGTCCGCGAATCGGAAATCCCGGGGGACGTTTTGCAAATTCTTCTCGCCGACCGCACCACCGGCAAGAACATCCTCTGGATGACCGACGGCTACGCCGCCCTCGAATCCGTTTTCGACCGGCCGATGTCCCCCTGCGACGAAATCGTCGCCGACGTGATCTCCCGTCCCGGCAGCCGCGTCATCCGCCCCCGCGTGGACAAGAGCAAGGCCGAGCAGCGCGAGCGTGTCCAGAAGAAAGCGGAGGTGTTCACTCCGTCGTGGATTTGCAACAACATGCTCAACGACGCGGATGCCGCTTGGTTCGACCGCAAATCATCCCCTTTCACCACCCAGGGGAGCCGCGCCGAGCGCTGGACGCGTCTGCCCGGCAAAATCGCCTTCCCGGACGCGCCGGAGCGCTCTTGGCTGGATTACGTCAACGACCGGCGCCTCGAAATGTGCTGCGGCGAGGCTCCGTTTCTCGCGAGCCGCTACGACACGACCACGGGCGAGGTCATTCCCGTCCCGGAGCGCATCGGCATCCTCGACCGCAAGCTCCGCGTTGTCACGGAGAATGCCGGCACGGATCCCGCCGAATGGCTGAAACACGCCATCCTGGCCCTCAAGGCGACCCTGGGCTTCGAGTGGCAGGGCGACAACCTCCTCATCGCCCGCGAAAACATCCTCTACACGATGCTGGAACACTACAAGTTCTACTGCACGGACGAGCCGCTTCCCCACGCGACGCTGCTGGAACTGGCCAACATCATCAGTTGGAACATCTGGCAGATGGACGGCCTCAAGTGCGTCGTTCCCATGACCTGCCATGACGAGGTGTTCGCCCCCCCGAAACCCAAGGCCGTGCAAATGGATTTGTTTGCGGCTCCCGAGCGGGAAAAGGCAGGGAAAGAACTGCCGTTGACCACGCCGTGCCCCGGGTGTGCGTGCAAGAAACCCCTCGACGGCATTTTCCTCCACAACGGCCTCTACTGCAACGTGATGGACTGGGAGCACAACCGCCCCTACCGCTACGCGGACATCATCCGCGACAACATGGAACGGCAACGCCAACGGAAGAACGCAAAACCATGAGCCCGCTTCCCGACACCAAGTCCTTGGACGAGATCATCGTCGGCCGCGTCGAACCCCACATCTACGCGTTTCTCACGACCTCCGTCCCCCGCTACCTCAAGGTCGGCGACACCTACCGCCCCGTCCCCGTGCGCATCGCCGAATGGCAGAAGCATTTTTCCATCGACGCACAACGCGATGTCTGGGATTGGCCGGCCGTGCTCGACGACGAGGTCTTCTTCCGTGACTACTCGGTCCACCAGTTCCTGCAAGACAGCCGCCACCTGGTCCGCCTGGACAAAACGGCGCTGACCCGCCTCCGCCAGGGCAAGGACCTGTATTTTTCCAACGAGTTCTTCCTCGACGCCCGCAAGGAACACGTGGAAGAGGCATTGGCGGACATCAAGGACGACCACGACCATTCCACGGGCAAGTATTCGTTTTACAGCGTCAAGAACGCCGGCCGCCCCGCGGCCGAAGAAGAGTTGCCGCCCCCCGTCCCCCTGACGCTCCGCCCGAACCAGCGGGAAGCGGTCGAGCGCTTCAAGGAAGCCGTTGGCGCGGGGCGCACGAACCTCCTGATGTATGCCGTCATGCGCTTCGGCAAGACCGTCGCCGCCCTGCAATGCGCGAAGGAACTGGCGGCCCGTTTCGTGGTGGTCGTTTCCGGCAAGGCGGACGTCGCGCGCGAATGGCGGAACACGGTCCTGGGCTGCACGGACTTCAAGAACCACTTCGTTTTCCTTTCGCGCAAGGACCTCGACGCCAAATACTCCCGCGTCACGGAAGAGCTGGCCGCCGGGCACAAGGTCGTCCTCTTCGCCACGCTCCAGGACCTGCAGGGCGACGCCATCAAGCCCCGCCACGAGCAGATTTTCGCCAATCCCATCGACTTGCTCGTCATCGACGAAACCCACTTCGCCGCACGCGCCGCGGAATACGGCAAGCCCCTCCGCGTTCCGACGCAATACGCGAAAGCGGACGCTTCGGAAGAAGCGAGCGCCGAAGACGCGGCCCAAGCCGTCAAGGCGCTCGACGCGAAAGTCCGCCTCCACCTTTCCGGCACCCCGTACCGCATCCTCATGGGCAGCGAGTTCCAAAAGGAGGACATCGTTTCCTTCTGCCAGTTCACCGACATCGCGAACGAGCAGCGGAAGTGGGACGAAGAACATCTGGGGCAGGACGAATGGGACAACCCGTATTACGGCTTCCCGCAGATGGTCCGCTTCGCCTTCAACCTCAACGAGTCCGCCCGCAAGAAGCTCCAAGAGCTGGAAGCGGACGGCCAAACCAGCCACTTCCGCGAGTTGTTCCGCCCGGTGAGCATGGAGAAGGACACCAGCGCCAGGCAACTCCACAAGAAATTCGTCCACGAAAAGGAGGTTGCCGACCTCCTCCGGGCCATCGGCGGCTCCGCCCCCGACCCGGGAATCCTTCCCTTTCTGGACTACGACAAAATCGTGCAGGGCCAGATGTGCCACCACATCGTCTGCGTCCTGCCCTGGTGCGCCTCCTGCGACGCCCTCGAGGCGTTGCTTTCCTCCCGCAAGCACAAGCGCAACCGGACCTTCGGCAAACTCCACGACTACAAAATCCTCAACATTTCCGGCAAGGAGGTCAAACGGGGCTTCGTCAAGATCGCCGACGTGGCGAAGACGATCGCCGACTGCGAAGCGCGGAAAGAAAAGACCCTCACCCTCACCGTCAACCGCATGCTCACCGGCAGCACCGTCCCCGAATGGGACACCATGCTCTTCCTGAAAGACACCTCCTCCCCGCAGGAATACGACCAGGCCGTCTTCCGCCTGCAAAGCAGCTTCGTCCGTTCCATGCCCGACGGCCGGGGCCGGGAAATCAAATACAACATGAAGCCCCAGACCCTGCTCGTGGACTTCGACCCGGCCCGCATGTTCCGCCTCCAGGAAGCCCGCGCGCAGGCCTACAACGTCAACACCGAGCGGAA
This sequence comes from uncultured bacterium, assembly GCA_902766695.1. GTDB lineage: Bacteria > Verrucomicrobiota > Kiritimatiellia > CAIQIC01 > Lenti-01 > CACXEY01. Next base: position 19,720 of record CACXEY010000191.1, on the reverse strand, counting down.
CGGCAACGCGGAACTGGAAAACCGCGTCAGACGGGAACTGGAGGTCTCCCCCATCATCCTGTTCAACAAGGACCGCATCCACCGCGTCGAGGCATCGGACGTGATGGCCGTCATCAGCCAGTATTCCGCGAAGCGCGGCGTCGCGGAGGAAGTCGAGGACATTCCCGTCGACCGCTCGGTGCTCGCCGATTCGCAGCTAAGCGCCTTCATCGACAGGCTCCCCGCCCTCGGCAGCCGGGAGGGATTGACCATCAAGCCCCACACGGGCGATGAAACGGACATCGATGCCGGGGAGGCTTCGGAAAACGGCGGCGCGGACGACGGTGGCGGCACGGCACCGCCCCCCGGCGAGGACAAGGACCGGGAGGACCGCGACCGGAACATCAAGACCCTCCACGCCCTCGGCGTCTTCTATTCCTTCCTCGTGCCCGAGCGCGTCCATTCCCTCGACGAAATCCTCCAAGTCATCGACCAGAACGACAACAACCGCCGCATCGCCCGCCATCTCGGACTCACGAAAGACATTCTCGAACGCTACCGCGCCAAGGTCGGCTGGCAGACCCTCCAGAAACTGGACTACAAAATCCAGAACCTCGACCGCCTCGCCAACGAGACCCAGGACATCGACCTCGGCGAAGAATACAAGGACACCCCGGAAGCGGTGAAAAAAGCCGTCGTCGCCATGCGCAAGTTCGGCCGCCTTGGCGAAGCGAAGGTCGTCACGCCCCCGAACATCGCCTACGACATGGTGCGGCAGATTCCCGCCGCCGAACTGAAAGCGCTGGTCGAATCCGGCGAAAAGATCCTCGACCCCGCCTCCAAGATGGGCGAATTCGCCATCGCCATCGTCCGCCGCTGTGCCGAACCCGACATCGGCCTCGCCCCCGACGCCTTGAAAACGTCGATTCTTTCCATCCCCATGTGCGGCGTCACCTACGAATTCACCCGCAAGGTCTACGAACTCCTTGGTCTCGCCCCCAAAAGCATCGCCCAGCCCGAGAACATGACGACCTACGACCTGCTCACGCTCCGCAAGCCCGGGACGGGACGCCCTTCGTCGCGCCCTCTCGACTTCGCCAAAATCAAACGCCTGCTCACGCAGAACAAGGACTTCGACGCCATTTCAATCGGCGACGACCTCGCCGGAGAGGATGACCCCATGTGTACTAAGATTGGCCTCGTGATTTCCAATCCTCCGTATCAAGAACTGGATGGCGGAGCCCAAGTGAGTGCAATACCCATCTATCCGATGTATGTTGGAATTGGCACGGAAGTCACGGAACGATATTCTTCCTTTATTATGCCGGCGAGATGGTATGCTGGCGGCAAAGGCCTTGACGATTTCCGTGATTCCATGTTGAGCGATTCGCACATCGCCGAATTTCACGATTTTCCAATGACGGAAGATTGTTTTCCTGGCGTCAATGTCAGAGGCGGACTTTGCTACTATTTGCGCGACAATCAACATGACGGAACGACGACGACAACACAATACTACTCTCATCTTGATTCCAAAAACTCAACAGTTTCCGCGAGGAATCTCAAGGTTCGTGATGCGGACATCATGATACGATATGATGCAGGCATAACGATACTCGACAAGGTGTTCGCAACGGAGACCGTTGAGACGATGGTTCCTCACGTTTCGGCGGCCAAGGCATTCGGGCTGCGCACATTCTTCATAAACGACGAACGCTTTCATGCGGAGAAAACAGGCTTGGCCAAGCCGGTAAAGTGCTATGCACGTGGGGGAACTGTTGGTTATGTGGAAACAAGCGATGTTCCCACTCACAAGGACTGGATTCAACGGTGGAAAGTGTATATCCCGGAGGCCAACAACATCGGCACGGAACTGAACGATGACAACCAAAATGCCATTGTTGGCGGTCCCGGAACGATTTGTACTGAGACGTATCTCGTGGTGGGGGCTGAACTTGGTTTGACAAGAGAATCCAGCAAAAGCCTCGTGAAGTATCTCAAGACGCGGTTTGCAAGATTCTTGGTGAGTTTGGCAAAAAGTAGCCAGCACGGAACGTCGAAAACTTTTCGTTATGTCCCAGTGCAAGACTTCACCTCATCATCCGACATCGACTGGACCCGTCCGCTTCCCGAAATCGACCGCCAACTCTACGACAAGTACTCCCTCACCCCCTCCGAGCGCGAATTCATCGAATCCATGATCAAGCCGATGGGGTGAAGCGTATGCTGCACAAACCACATTTTTTCAAGAAAATGAAAACCCCGGAAACACCGCAACCTCAAAATCCTGAACCAGAAGTGACGCGTGAAACCGATGAACGCGTTGCTAATGAAGCATATATAAAAGCCTTTGGAACCGTGAAGACTTTGTTTGATGCCAGTGTGCAGATTGACAAAAAAATGTCTGATGGCATTGAGCAAGTCGATAAATATTGGAAGCGATATATAGGGGTTGCTGTTGCTATTGCCGTAATCGCTGCCTACTTGGGCGTGCCGTATTTGATTAAAGAAAGAGTAACGGAGCAATATGTCGGAGAAGCAGTTCAGAAGCAGGTTGCGAGTTTTACAGATGACAAAGTCGCTTCGATGATTGAGGACAGCATTAAGAAAGCAAAAGAAGGAGTCAAGGAGGAACTGGAACAAATCAATACCGCATCCGAGGAGTTGAAGACAACGATTCTTTCTGTACGAGAAGAAACGGAAGAGCTATCTGCAAAACTACTGGAATCAAGAGATGTAATAGATGTCTATGAGCAAATTGCAACAGCCAGAACAGGGAATCGTATCGCATATGATGCGCTTCGCCAGCTTGCCCAAGGAAGCAATCGGGTTTCTCGTATTGCAACCTTGGGCATAGAAGAAGTGAATAGGACGTATGAGCTGAGAAAAAACACTTGGGGATTGGGTCAAGAAATATGGGTAGATGAAACAACAAAACAAGAAACAATCCCTGTAGATGTAATGATGTCGATTGTTTTTCAAGACATTGATCATTCCAGTGCGGCGGCCATCAACAGCATTGTGCATAAAAAACACAAACAATGTGTATCCATTATTGTTTGGGCTGTCGCGCATTCAAAATACTTGGACACAGTCTATGCAGCTATTCGTGGGGTGGAAGATTTGACAGGTCATCCGTTCCCGGCCATGGGAATTGATGAGGTGTTGGAGTGGTGGGAGGCGAATAAAAACGACGATGATTTGAATTGTGAATTTGCTCAATATTTGACTGAAAAACAAAAACCAGAAGAAACTTTTGTCGATTACAACTGGCGGAAAGCGAAGCTGTTGTCAAAATGGTTGGATAAAGAAACAGAGCAATATCAATCTGCGAACAGGTTGCTGGCCTTGTTGACGTGGCTGGCACTTCGGCAAGACGATGAAGAAAAACAAGAAAATGAAATATTGATGCAGAATGCACTTGAGTATCTGGAATATGAGGTACCGCGAAAACCATATTGGTATGCATATAAAACGGTCTATTATGCCTTGTATGACCCGGACAAGATGGTTGATTTCGTGAATGATCGGTTGCGTGATCATCCAGGTTTTGAAGATGAATTGCGCCACTGGACAGGGACGTTTTTTAATCAATATTTTTTCCAAATGGAGCAGATAAATTGGCCTAGCAAGTCGGCAGCGTCACTCGAAGAAGTAAAGACTAACACAGAAAAAGGGCTGGAATGAGTTGATGACTGGGCTAAATGCTGCATGGTTCGTTTCCACGGGGCTTTCCACGAAGGACGGTGTCTTGACGAATGCGGGGGCGTTGTTCGCCGACGATTGCCCGATTCCGCAGTCCCGCCTGTTTTGCACGGAATGGAACGGGTGCACGATGTCCAGGGGGTTCGCCAACGACAAGGAGTTTTCCGGCAATCTCATCGAACTCCTCGACACGGCGGAGCATTTCATCAAGGTCAACACGGTCAAAAAAAGGAAGAAGCGTCCACACGACCGGGTCGATTACCCGGACTATCCCGAGCGGGCGGTCACCGAGGCGCTGGTCAATGCGTTCGTCCACCGCGACTACACCATGTACGGGAGCGAGGTCCACGTGGACATCTACCCGGACCGGCTCGAAGTCGTTTCGCCCGGCGGGATGCCCGACGGGTCGCTCGTGCAGGAACTCGACTTGCGGAATGTCGCTTCGGACCGGCGCAATCCGATTCTCGCGGACCTGTTCGCCCAGATGGACTACATGGAGCGCAAGGGCAGCGGCTTCGGGACGATTCTCGACGCCTACGAGAAGGAAGCGCCCAATCCCCGCGGGCTCAAGCCGGAGTTCTTCTCGACGAGCGGCTCTTTCCGGGTGGTGTTGCCGAATTTGAACCGCGAGGCGGGGGAACTGTCCGGCGGAAAGGGAGCGGAAGGTGCTCATCCGTCCCATGAGCCGACAAACGGGGCGGGTGGACCGATAACCAGCAGGTTTGACCCGACAAATGAGCCGATAAACGGTGGAAATGAGTCGATAAGTGAGCCGTTAAAATCGGGGAAAGAGCCAATGCCCGCGAGAGTGTTGGAGCATGTCCGCCAACATCCCGGGGAAAAGCGGGGCGACATCGTGGAGGCGTTGGGCATTTCGCTTTCTACCGCCCGGAGAGCCTTGAAAGCGCTGGGCGGACAAGTCGAATACCGCGGGAGCAAGAAAACGGGCGGGTATTTCGCCAAGGATGAATGACCTTGAAAGAGTTGTCCAAGTTGTCTCCCCCCATCCTCACCCCAAGCGCATTCCTGTCCGCGAAGCGGTTTTCCTGGTTTTCAATGTAGACATCCCTCCCGCTTCCCAGCCATCCGAGGCCGCGGAGCGGCATTCGGGTATTCCCCTCACGCCTCCCTCCCGCGCTCCAGCCGTTGGGGCGCGACTGGAAAGTCGCACCTCCCGGACGAGGGGGTTCCTTTCGCTGGTTTTCCAATCTCTCTTTGTGCCCTTTGTGTCCTTTGTGGCTGAAATCCCTCCCTCAATCCCATTCGCTACCTGCCGCCGGGCGGAGTTGTCCGCCCGGCACCTTGAAGGAGTTGTCCCGGGTTGTCCAAGTTGTCTCCTCAAACAATTGTCGGGAATTGTCGGAATTGTCCGACGGTTTTGTCCACCGGGTGTTTTGTTGTTCGTTTTGTTTCCCGGAAATGGCGCGAAAATTTTTTCCAATCGTTGGAAAACGGGCGAAAAAATTTTTCCAATCATTGGAAAAAATGGGCGGATTTTTCCAACCATTGGAAAATTTTTTTCCAATCATTGGAAAACTGCAGTTCCAGCGGCGGGCCGGCGGATTGTGCAGGGGGCGGGGGAGGGGCGTTTTTGCGTTGCCAATGTTCGGGGGCTTCGTGTAAACAGGCGCAAGGATTTCCGGGTTACAAAAGGAGCGGAACACCATGGCACTGGAACTGGTCAATGCGACATTCGATGCGTTCGTGGACTTTGCGCGGGCCCAGGACGCGGCCGGCAGGAAGAAGGCGGTCGCCCGCGTCGATGTGCCCGATTTGGGCGGCATCGTCAACCGCTCCATCAAGCCCGCCTCCGGCGACTGGGTCGGCGTCGGCGCGGGCCGCCTCGCCAGCCTCAAGAGGGCCAACCACACCACCCGCGACGCTTTCAGGAAGGCCGTCGCCGACATGTTCGGCGGCGAAAGCCTCATCCCCGCCAGCGTCAAGGACGCCATGAAGCTCGAGGACTACGGGAAGGGCAAGCCCCTCACCGCACGCCGCATCCTCGCCGTAAAGGCCGCCATCGACGGCTGCGGCCTGCGGGAGCAGAAGGAGTTCGAGAAAAGCATCTCCAGGTTCCAGAACCAGCCGGGCATGGAGGCGCAGGCGCTCTCCAAGGGCTATTCGAGGAGCGAGCTGCCCAGGCTCGCCAGCGCCGTCAACCTCTACGCGAAGGCGACGGGCTGCTCCGAGGCCGAGGCGCTCGAACAGGTCTCCACGCCGGGCTCGAAGGCCAACCGCCTCATGAGCTACGGCGGCCGCTTCCTGCAGAGCGTGGAGAACTTCGGGAACGGTCTGCGCCTCTTGGACGACTTCGGCGCCTGGTTCGACCAGACCAGGCAGGTGATTGACGAGCGGGGCCTCGGCACTTTCAAGCCGCAGTACGCGGAAGGCATGTCCAAGACCGTCCTCAACCTCAGGCTCCCGCCGTTCAACAACGAAAACTACAAGACCGGCATGGAGAAGTTCGTCTTCGAGGAGCTGGCGTTCAATTCGTCCATCGATCTCGCCGAGACCGACGTCAACAAGGTGTTCGGCATGGAGTACAACGCGGCGACGAGCTGCGTGGGACGCGACTTCCTCGATGGAAAGATCCAGACGTTCGCGCAGATTCCGCCCGAGAAGCGGCCGGTGGTCTTCAAGGCGCTGACCGTGTTCATTCCGCTTTACGCGTCCACGGTGGAAGAGGCGAACGTCCCGCCCGACGACCGGGCGGTCGTCAAGGGGAGCAAGGTCGGTTTTCTCACCGCGCGCCTCCTCAAAAACCTCGACAAGGTCGCCGAGCTGGACCTCACGGGCCGGATGGACATCGCGAATCTCGTGAAGCTCTGCTTCCCCGAGATCCGGTCGCCCGGCGCAAGGGCGATGGACTCGCTCATCAAGCTCTTCGATCAATGGAACCTGGACCTTTGGGGCGGCGAGGTGGACGGCGTGGAGATCGCACCCAAGTATCCACCCAAGTACGCGTTTGCGATCACGGACATCCTGCAGTCCGCCGGATGCACCCCGGAGGAGGCCTTCAAGGCGGCCGACACCGGCAGGCAACTGCCGAACGTGCCGTATTATTCCCAGGGCTCCATGAATCTCGGCGCCTTCGACGGGACGACGGAGACGGCGCGGGCCGAACTGGCGGGCGATCTCAACCGTCCGCAGAACTACCAGTTCATCGCCGACCCGAAGAAGGACCTCCTGAAGACCCCGGGCTTCAAGTTCAACTTCCCGGACGGCGAAACGCTCGTCACCGATGGCACGGAGAAAGGCCTGGCCGCCATCCAGTCCGTGGCGGACAGGCTGGAAGCCCTCTGCGGCAAGATCCACCCGCGGCAGGCCAGCAATCTCATGATGATGGTCTCGCAGGGCGGTCTCGCCCAGCTCCGGGGTGGCCTGGCGCCCTTCGGCGTCGCTTCCAGCGAGCATGCGTCGGTGGACTTCCACATCGCCAAGAACGACGCGACGGGCGACATCACGGTCCGCTACACCAGCCCCGCGGAGCTGCCGTTCGCGTTCGAGTGGACCGCCACCATCAAGCCGGACGGCTACGTCTCCACCACGCCGATGCGCTTCACCGACGAGGCGACGCTGAAAAAGGAAACGGAAGACACCCTCGCCGCGATAAAGGACGGCGTGAGGGGGATCGCGCATGATCCCGAAAGGATGACCCTTGCGGAGGATGCGGCGAAGATGATGGTTTCCCGGGCCAGGACGGACCGGGATTTGATGGCGTTGCTGAGGATGGACGGCGGGAAGGTCGCCGACGCGCTCATCGTCGATGGCGCGAATAAGGTCCGTCCCGAAGCCGAGATCGCCCGGAGGCTCGAGATCCTGCGCGGGAGCGTCAGCGAGCTGCGCATCGCGGCGAACGGCAACAAGCGCGTCTTCGACATCGGCCTGAAGCGCCTTGCGGAGTTCGGCGGAACTGCACTGAAAAGCGGAATGATTGCCAAGATAGGCGAACTGATCGCCAAGGAGGACCTTGGCTGGCTCGGGGAGCTCGGCCCTTCGTCGTCCCCGGAGAAAATATGCGAGAACGTCTGCAGGTTGGACAACCTGGTGGTCAAGATCCGCTCCGAATCGAAGATCATGGCCTCCTTCAACGTGGCGTTCATCGACGAGACCACCATGGCGACCCGGTTTGTCCTGGCGCTCATCCTCGCCCAATGCGGCGAAAAAACGCTCAACGGAATCAAGGCCGCATTGAGTTCCGCAAACTGCAAGCAGATGATGGCCGGGCTTGACAAACTGGAGAACGGACAGTTTCCGGAAGGCACGAACATCAACCCGGAAGACCGCATCGCCCTGTCGGATTACGCCAGCAAGTTCAACATGGTGGCTCTCCAGAACATGTTCGAAACCATCCACGAGGTGTTGGGCCAGTCCGTCGACAACGAGGCTTTGGGCAAATTCGCCGGACATTCGGTCACGGATTCGGGTCTCCTGAAAATGGTTGGCATCCTCGAGGACAGCCTGATGCAATCCAAAGCGCTGGATGTCGAGCGTCTCACGAACCACGAGAGGTACGAGCCCTGACGTCCGGGCGGCGGCTTCGAAACCGGAGCCTTCCGGCAAGGACTTGGCAATACGAGGAAAAAGCGATGGAACTGGAACAACTGATGTCCGCATTCGCGGAAACACTGGGAATCGAAGGAATCGAGGTCAAGGACGGCACCTGCTCCATGACCATCGACGACATCCCGATGGAATTCACCGAGTCGCCGGACGGCCTGGCCGTGATCGGGGCCGCCGCCATCGGGATGCCCCCGCCGGAAAAGCCGGACACCTTCAACAGGATGCTCCTGGAGGCCAACACCCAGCTGTACGGGACGAAGGGCATCGCCTTGGGGATCTCGCCGGACAGCGGCGAAATCATCCTCCTGGGCGGCCTCCCGTTCCAGGGCCTGGAGGTGAAGGAATTCTGCAAGTCCCTGGACGAGTTCATCAACAAGGCCGAGGAATGGCGCAAGACGCTGGAGAACTTCCGCCCCGCCGCCGAAGAGGCCTCCGTCCGCGACGAGGAAGCCTCCCGCTTCGTCCGTTTCGGCCTGACCGGTTCCGGCTTCTTGAGCGTCTAGCGCGGGTTCAAGAAATACAGTGGCCGTCCCCGGGAGAGGGACCTGGGAGGTGCGGCTTTCAGCCGCGCCCCGACGGATGGGGCGCGCGAGGCAAAGAGACAACCTGGACAACTCGGGACAACTCTTGCACGGTGCGCCGCCCCAACCGGGCGGCGGATGGGAACCGGATGGAAAAGCGTGTGGATGCTGGGGGCGCGGGCGTCCCGCCCGCGGAAAATGGATGGAGAAAGGGAGGAATGGAAAAGACCCCCCCACGCCGAGGTTCGAAGAGGGAAGAAAGGAAACGAACCCAAAGACGGAAAGAAAAGAAAATCACCGGCGGGAAGGGCGCGATGGGGGGCTTTTTTCCTTTTCCCGGGGGGCGGCATCCAGTAGATTGGGGACGGATGCGGAAGGAATCCACCTTCCGCGATTTTGCGGAGAAACCGGAAACCAGCGATTTTGACGACATAACATCTTGTTAGCGAACTGCTAAACGACGCCACACCGGAAAACGTACCACACTTTCCCACGTCGTAGCTTCTTTCAAGGCTTCGCGGCCTTGTCTTGGATCGCAGCAGAACGCGCCTTCGGGCGCGTTCTCGCCATGCATCCAAGACGGGCCCGTGGTACGGCCTCCGGTGTGGGCATGGATCGAGGACGCGCTTTTTCATTCCCCTCCATGTCCGCCGCGATGCAGACGCACCGCGGCCATGATTTTCCTTCCTTTCCAGAATCCCACGCCCCCGGAGACGGCTCCAGCTGCCCTCCGTTTTCTCCGCGCCGAAGCCTCCCCGGACAGGAGATCCCTCGCATGAAGAAGACGAAATATCCGCTTCGCGCCCCCGAAGAGCAGGTGAAGGCCTGCGTCGCGAAAGATTTCTTTTCGGCCCACGACACGACGAATTTCATCGGCCACATCGACTTCACGGTCGCGGAAAACGCCCCCGGCGAGCCGCTCGTGCGCACCTACCTCCTGTGGGCCGAGGCGAAGAAGGGCAACCGCCACGACATCGACGAATCCTTCGTCCAGCTCATCCTCACCATCGGCAAGGAGAAAACGCACGAGCACCATCTCCCGCCGCGCTTTCTCGGGGCCTTCGATGCCGCCCGCATCGCCTTCCTCCCGTACGAGAAGATCATGGACGTCTTCTCCATGAACGATTTCAACTGGAACGTCCCGCCCTCCAACCACGACACCCGCGAATTCCGCCTCCTCCGGAAGCGCGTCGCCGACATCCTCGCTTCCGAAAAACTCCTCTTCGACTTCCTGGCGGACGAATCCGAGCTCAGGCGCTTCATCCGGCAGAACTTCGCCCGCCACGCCCAACCGGGCGTCACCCAAATCCGCATCACCAAGAACAACTTTATGCACGTCTACAACAAATGGCGCGCCGCCGTGAAGCCCTCCATCAACTTCACCGCCTGGAAAGCCGCCCGCAAACGCGGCATCATCGACGCCGACTTCTTCCTCGCCGACCTCCTCTCCGAGGGGGACGAAACCATCACCGGCAACCTCAACATCCTCCTCAAGTCCGACCGCTACCGCCAGGCCGCCGGAAAGAACACCTTCGGACAGGAACTGTTCACCGAAATCGGCTTCACCGACGGGCAGCGCGCCTACCGCGACTTCTGGCGCCTCTACCGCCGCCCGCCGCAGGAGGAGTCCTGGGACTACATCGTCAACCGCCGCGACCTCCTCGTCCCGCAGGACATCCGCGAAGTCAAGGGCGCCTTCTTCACCCCCTCCCGCTGGGTCGAACTCTCGCAGGAATACCTCGCCCGCGCCCTCGGCGAAAACTGGCAGGACGAATACGTCGTCTGGGACTGCTGCGCCGGCACCGGCAACCTCCTCGCCGGACTCGTCAACAAGAAGAACCTCTGGGCCTCCACCCTCGACCAGGCCGACGTCGACGTCATGCTCCAGCGCATCCAGAACATGAACAAAGGCCTCGCCTCAGGCGAAAACGGGGCCAATTTGTATCCGTCCCACGTCTTCCAGTTCGACTTCCTCAACGACTCTTTCGACAAATTGCCGAGCGGTCTCCAAGATGTCATTAACAATCCATCAAATCGGAAGAAACTGCTCATTTACATCAACCCACCCTATGCTGAAGTCTCCAGCAAAACGTCTTCAGGAAATGGACCGAAAGGCAAGCGGGGAGTGAATTTGTCGCTTGTCCACACCAAGTATGTAGAGGAGCTGGGTACGGCCGGTCGGGAATTGTTCGCCCAATTTCTGATCCGCATCGAGAAAGAAATTCCGGGGTGTTGGTTAGGGCAGTTCTCGAAACTCAAACACTTGCAGGGGGCGGCCTTTGCCGGGTTCCGTAATTCTTTCCATGGAGCACTCAAGCAGTTGTTCGTCGTGCCTGCAAATACGTTCGACAATGTGAAAGGGGCTTTCCCCATTGGTTTTTTCGTGTGGCATCTTGATGGGAAAAGCGTCATCTGCGATTCGTCAGCGGATGTTTATGATGCTGAGGGGGAATTAATTGGGCAAAAGGAGATATTGGTTCCTGCCCACAAGGACCGATACATAAACAAATGGATTTCGCAGTTCAAAACGAGCGAGCACAATGCCGTCGGCTTCATGGACGGGATAAACGCCAATGATTTCCAGCACAACAACATTGTCTACCTGCTCAACTCCAAGAAGTCTTTGCCAAATCCGCGCGGAATATGGATCACGGCACAAAATCTCATTCCCGTTGCAATCTACAAGGCCGTGCGAAGCGTCGTGGAAGCCACATGGCTGAATGACCGCGACCAATTCTTGTATCCGAATGACACTTGGCAAAATGACAAGCAATTCCAATGGAATTGCCTTGTGTACACGCTGTTCCACGGTCAAAACCGTATCCGGTCTGCAGACGGCCCGAACCATTGGGTTCCTTTTACGGAAGAGGAAATCGGGACCAAGGACGAAATCAAAAGCCACTTCATGATCGATTTATTGGCGGGGAAAGGCGAGAAACGCCACGTGCAAGGCGATTTGTTCGACACGGAGAAAGTGGCATCCCGCAAGCCCGTCCTGTCGCCCGAAGCGCGCGCGGTCCTCGACGCGGCGAAAGCCCTGTACCGCTACTACCATTCCACGCCGGGCGCGAATCCCGACGCCTCCTTCTACGACATCCGCCTCCATTTCCAGAAAACCGACGAGCGCGGGCGCATGAATTCTTCCTCCGACGACGAAACGTACAACGCCCTTCTCGCCGCGCTCCGCTCCGCGCAAAAGCCCCTCGCCGCCCGCATCGCCGAAGCCGTCTACCGCCACGGTTTCCTGAAGTGAGTGCGCGGAATCCGTAACAGGAGCGTTCGCAAGCACTTGTCCCCCCTCTCGGAGGGGGGCGTGTCCTGTCGCCCTCCTCGCGCATCGAAATCGTGCGAGCACAAAGGTGTTGCCTCCGAAAATTTTTTCCAATCGTTGGAAAACTGCCGAAAAAATTTTCCAATCATTGGAAAAACCCGGCCAATTTTTCCAACCATTGGAAAAAAATTTTCCAATCATTGGAAAACTCGCCTTTTGCCGTCGAGCCAGCGGATTGTGCAAAACCCCGGAGGGGGGGATGGCAGGCGCCGCGTTGGCGCAACCCATTCGCGGTCCATACACTTGGGCGCGGCAAGATGCCGCACCCCCGGAAGTGGCGCCGGACCTTCTGAACAAGCATCGCGGGGCTTCCGGAGGTGCGGCTTCCAGCCGCGCCGCTGGATGTGAGATTACGGAAAACATTGGCTTTTCGCTTGTTTTCCGCTTGCTGGAGCCGTGCGGGGGGGGGCGCGCGAACTGTTGCGGGGGGGCGGGGACATGTGATATGGAAGGGCCATGAAAATCGTACGGGATGATGTGGCCAAGGCGACGGCGGATGCCATCGTGGACAGCGCTTGCGGGGTGGTGAGGGTCGGCGCGGGGGTGGATTCGGCCGTGTTCGCGCGCGGGGGAAAGGAGCTGTGGGCGCGGCGGCAGGCGTTGGGGACGATCGCGGAGGGGGCGGCGGTGGCGGTACCGGCGGGCGGGGAGTTGCGGTGCCGGTGGGTGGTGTTCGCGGTGGTGCCGAGGAGGGAAGAGAAGGACGGAGGGGACGGGGGCGAGGCGTTGAAGGCGTGCTACCGGGCGGCGCTGGAGGCGGCGCGGAAGGCGGGGTGCGGGTCGGTGGCGTTCCCGCTGCTGGGGGCGGGGCACCGGGGGTATCCGCCGGAGGTCGCGCTCGGGGCGGCGCTCGACGTGCTCGGCGCGGAGGAGGATGCGGGCGGGTTGGCGTGTTCGCTGTACCTGTATTCGACGGTGGCCGTGGGGTTGGCCAGGAGCATGTTCGGCGGGGTGGAGGACTACCTCGGGGCGCATTTCCGGTCGGAGGAGGGCATCCGGCGGTCGATGGAGGAGGCCTGCGACGTCCTGGAGACGTGGGTGGAGGCGCGGCGGCCGTGGCCGGACGAGACGGAAGCCGAGGCGCTGGCCGCGCCGTCGATGCGGTACGGGTTCCAGAAGGCTCCCGCCGGCGCCGGGGCGCTGCCGCCGGGGCTGGAGCGGAAGCTGGCCGGGCGGGGGCCCGGGGTCGGGAAGGCGCTCATGGCGCTGATGAACCGCAAGCATTTCGACAACCAGCGCCTCATCCTCAAGACCGGCATCTCCAAGCAGCTGCTGTCCAAAATCCAGAACGGGAAGCACGCGAAGGCGCCCGAAAAGCGCTGGCTGCTGGCTTTCGCCGTGGCGCTCGGCCTGACACTCGACGAGGCGCGCGAGTTCCTGGCGACCGCCGGGTACGCCTTCTCCCACGCGAGCAAGACGGACCTCGTGGTGGAGTATTTCCTCGGTCTCGGGCATCCGCGCATCGAGGTGGTGGACGCGGCGCTCGCCTGCTGCGGGTTGCCGACGCTGTATCCAGACGAGTGAGTGACGATTGGTCACGCAGAGGCGCGGAGAGGCAGAGGCGCAGAGAGGCTTGGGGGGAGGCTTGGGGGGAGGAGGAAATCTCACGCGGAGACGCGGAGGCGCGGAGAGGAAACGGACTGTTGCTTGTGTTTTGTCCTTTGGAGTTGTCCGGCGAAAACCTTGTGATTTCTTGCGGAGCCTCCCACCGGTAGGGCCCGACCTCCGGGCGGGCCGTGCGGCAGGATGGCCCATGACGGGCCGCCCGAAGGGCGGCCCCTACCGGCCGGTCGCACCAGGCAAAAGACGGGGTTTGCACCGGACCTTTCCCTCCTTTGACCTCCAAGCCTCTCCGCGTCTCCGCGGCTCCGCGTGAGCTTTCGTCTCCCCCAAGCGGATTGTCCACGGCGCGTTGACCCGTCCGGGCGGAACGGGGGCATGATGGGGGGCGTCGAGAACGACAGGAAAGGAGTTCGACATGATGAAGAAGAACGACAACAAGGGCAACAAGGGCGCGGGAAAGCGGAATCCGGAGCTGGCGGAACTGGTGTTCGTGCTGGACCGGTCGGGGTCGATGGAGGGCATGGAGCGCGCCGTCATCGACGGCTTCAACCAGCTGGTGGAGAAACAGCGGCGGGTGCCGGGCCGGACGCTGGTGTCGGTGGAACTGTTCGACGACCGCTTCGACGTGCTGTACGACCGGACGGAGCTGGACCGGGTGCGTCCGCTGACGGGGCGCGAATACTTTCCGCGGGGCTGCACGGCGCTCCTGGACGCGGTGGGGCGGGCCATCCGGCACATCGCGCGGAAGCAGCGGGAGGCGCGTCCGGCGGAGAGGCCGGGGCACACGCTGTTCGTCATCAACACGGACGGCCTCGAAAACGCCAGCCGGGAATACACGCGGGAGCGGATCCGGGAGATGGTGCGGGAGGAGGAGAAATACGGCTGGGAGTTCCTGTTCCTCGGCGCGAACATCGATTCGTACGCGGAGGCGCACGGACTCGGCATCCGCGCGGAGCTGACGTGCAACGTGGTCGCGGACGCGGCCGGATGGGAGGCGCAGTACGAGAGCGTGTCGGAGGCCGCGGCCAGCCTGCGCACGGCCGGGTCGGTCGGCCGGGCGTGGCGCCGGCGGGTGGACGAGGACTACGGTCGCCGCGGGCGGAAATGAGCGGAGCGGGAGGCAGCGCATGTGGCTCTTCACGAAGCAGGGGTTTTATTCCATCGTCCGCAAGGCCGATGAGCAGTGGCACGTCCGGGCGCGTGCGCGGAAGGATTTGGAGAACCTGAACCGCCTGGCGGGGACGGACCACGCCATCCACCGCTCCGCCGACGCGGACTACCGCTGGCGGCTGGTCGTGCCGGGGGAGGCGGCACGGGCGCTGATCGGCAAGTTGGCGGATGACATCGATTACGCCAACTTCAAGGGCGTGGTCGCGCGGACGCCGGGACAGGCGGACAAGCTCGGCATCCTGCACGAAATCTGGGAATTGATGTACCGCTACCAAGGCGAAAGGGAGAATCCGTGAGCGCGCAACAGCGCCCTTCGGGCGCAGTGACAAGTGAAAAGTGACAAGTGACAAGATGCGGTGGCGCGCCCGGAGGGCGCGCATCTTTACCCGGCGCGGCAGGATGCCGCACCTCCGGAAGTGGCGCGGGAGTTTTTCCACAAGTGTTGCGGGAGGTGCGGCTTCCTGCCGGGCCGCTTGGAAACGAGATTACGGAAAACATTGGGGTTTTCGGCTGTTTTTCCGCTTCTCTTCCCGCCTTTGCGGACGTCGCGGACTTGGCGCGAGACAACAAATGAGGTGGAGCGTGTCCGGGAAAGCGGGGGGGGCGCGAACAGGCCAAATCCCCCATGGGGGGGGCCGTCAGCCGCGGGGGAGTTCCTTGCCGCAGTGGGGGCAGCGGCGGGGAGGGGCGGGGGGCTTGGAGGAACGGGAGAAGTGTTCGACGAAGCCGGCGCTGAGGATGCCGGTCGGGATGGCCACCAGGCCGACGCCCAGAAGGGCCGTCACCGCGCCGAGGAAGCGGCCGAAGGCGGTGATCGGGTAGATGTCGCCGTAGCCGACGGTGGTCAGGGTGGCGACGGCCCACCAGAGACCCGCGAAGGCGTTGGTGAATTTGTCGGGCTGGACGTCGTGTTCGGCGTGGTACATCAGGAGCGAGGAGAAGAGCATCAGGAAGAAGATGAAGATGCACGAGGCCGCCAGTTCGCGCGCCTTGCGGCGGAAGACTCCGCCGATGACGGCGATGGCCTCCATGTAGCGGTTGAGCTTGAGGATGCGCAGGATGCGGACGAGGCGGACGGCGCGCAGCCCCAGGAGCTGTCCGGGGAACAGCACCGGCACCCAGAAGGGCAGGATGGCCACCAGGTCGACGATGGCCAGGCCCGAGAAGACGTAGCGGAGGCGGGCTTTCCACGGGGGGAGCGAGGGGTGCAGGAGGTCGGCCGTCCAGAGGCGCAGGGCGTATTCGACCGAGAAGACGATGGAGGTGATGATTTCGATGCGGTCGAAAACGGCAAGGGCCGGGTCGGAGAGGGCGAAGGTTTCGGCGAAGACCGACAGGACGCTCGCGAAGATGAGCGCCAGGATGGTCCAGTCGAAGATGTAGCTGGGTTTGTAGCCGTCGGAGGGTTGGATGATGCGGAAGAGGCAGGTTTTCATGGGGGGGTGGGGGGTGTGGGGGCGGAGGTCCCGGAAGGTCCGGAGGTTCCGGAGGCTCCGGATTGGGCGAGAAGGTGGCGGAGGCGGGCGACCTCTTGGCGGAGGGCGGCGTTTTCGGATTCGAGGGCGGCGAGGCGGGCGCGCTGGTCGGTGCGGTAGGCGAGGCGGGCGGCGGTCATGCGCTCCTTGATGCCGCCTTGGGTGACGAATTCTTCGTCTTTTTGGGCGATGACGGTCGTGAGGGCTTTGTCCACCATGTGGGCGAGGCAGAGGGCGCAGTTGGCCATTTCGTCGTCGGTCCAGCGGGCGAAGTGGGGTTGGTAATCGGACAGGTCGGTCTTGTCGCGGCAGAAGCGGTGCAAGGGGGCGAAACGGGGATTGGTGCCCTTCCACTCGGACAGGCCGTGCGCGGCCATGTAGTCCTGGTAGTCCTGGAGCAGTTCCCGGCAGGAGCCGCGGGCGACGCCGAGGAGCCGTACTTCGGTTTCGACGGAGGTCTGGCCGTCGGAATGGCCTTCGACGATGTTCTGTTTTGTCGAACGGGCGGCTTGGACCATCTGGTCGACGGTGCGGTCGCCGTGCGCCGGAAGGAAGCGGTGGCAGAAGGCGATGGTGAGCTGGTGGAGGATGTCGCTGCGGCGGTAGTAGTTGAGTTTTTCCACGACGACGGCCTTGCGCAGGATGCTCGGCCGGCCGTCGCGGGTTTCAATGACGGGGCTTGGCTTCATCGTGGCGTGGCGGGTCAATCGAACCACCAGTCCAAGGCGGGCCTCGGCAAAAGGAGGATGGGAAGGAACCATGCCAGGAAGCACGACGCCGACAGGGCGGCTGCTGCACGGTGGATGGCGAGCGCCGCGCCGCGGAACCACCCCGCAAAGACAGGGACAGCCGCCACGAGCGCGAGAAGTCCCGCAACGATTCCGGTGTTGTACAGTACGGGAAAGCTCCACTCGAACACACTCGTCCAGGGCTGCATCCGGTCGTAGAACTCGAAGACATGGGGCCATCCGCCGTTGAGCGCCTTGGCCCGGAATGCGAAGGCGATGAAGCCTGCGGCATGAACCGCACCAAGCGTCGCGAAAAGGGTGACGGCGGCGCGGCACGCCTTCCCGCCGGACATCGCCGGCCGGGGTGTCAGGTTGCGGACGAAATCCTCCGTGCCGAAGACGAGGCAGCCCAGAAGGAACAAGGGGAACAGAAACACCAGAAGAAACGCCAGAAGCATGGCAATCGTTCCTTCAGGTCACTTCAGGGTGGCGGTGAAGGTGGTGTCGGGGGCGAGGTCGAGGCGGAAGTCGGCGGGGAGGCGGTCGACGGCGGCGATCAGTTTCTGGGGGACGGGCGGGATGGCGCGCATGGTGTTCTCGGCATTGTCGTTGTCGCAACGGGCGAAGTCTTTATGGGCAAGGGTGTCGAGCTGCTGGGCGCTGAAGGTGAGGGTGTAGCCGCCTTTGAGTTCACTGCCCGCGCCGAGGGGGTGGGCGTCGAGGTCGACCAGGAGGTGGGTCGGGCGGACGGTGTTCTCGAAGCGGATGGTGATGCCGCCCTGGGCGTCGCGGTCAAGGTGGAAGGTGCGGGTCTGGGTGCCGCCGCCGTAGCTGAAGGTCGTGGTCGTTCCGTTGGGGTCGAGGGAAAGGGCGGGGGCGGTGAAGACGGCGGTGCCGGACTCCTGGGTGAGGAGGGACATGACGACGTGGACTTTGGTCTTTTCGGCCGCGCCGAGGGCGGCGTAGGCGGCGTCCGGGCGGCCGGTGACGAAGCGGGCGAGTTCGTCGGCCGCCGCGGCGGGGTCGGTGGAGAGCAGGGCGCCGCCGGGGAGGTGGACGTCGATCTGGCGGTGGCGGTCGATGGCGAACTGGGAGGTGGCGTAGGGTCCGGTGGCGAGTTTCCTGGCGCCGCGGACGAGGTTGAGGGTGAGCATCTTGCCGGTGGCGCCCGCGAAGAGGGTGCGGATCTTGTTCGCGGGGTTGATCGGCCGGGTGAGGGCGAGGCGGTTGCCGAAGATGCCGCGCAGGGCGGTGGCGGCGGGGGTGTCGCCGGGGAAGGTGCGGCGGAGGTAGGTTTCGCGCGCGGCGTCGCATTCGGCGGTCGCGGTGGCGAGGATTTGGTCGAACATGGCCTGGGCGCCCATGCCGGGGAGGTCGAGGTCGCCCTGGAGGGCGGGGAGCCGGCCGGGGGCGTCGGCTTCGCCGAGGGAGCGCCGGACGACGCCGCTGAGGAAGGCGGCGTCGCGGGAAAGGGCGGCGGCGAGGTTGTTGAGGTGTTCGTGGACGCCGGAGGCCATGGGCGGCATCTCGACGAGGTCGGCGGCGACGGCGTCGTGGAAGGCGGCGGTACGGGCGGCGTTCTGGGAGGAGAGGGCGTCGCGGAGGTTGCGGCGCTGGGACTCGGTGAGGCGCGCGACCATGGTGCGCAGGAGGTAGTGGCGGCAGGCGAGGGCGGTGTCGCCGTCGGTGGCGAGTCCGCCGGAGTCGCGGGCGGAGAAGGTGCTTACGATGCTGCCGTCGAGCTGGAGGAGGGCGCGGTTGATTTCGGCGGGGGTGGAGCGGCGGCGGAGCTTGGAGAGGGCGTCGATGGGGGCGCGGCGGGCGGCGTCGAGGAGGTGCTTGAGGAATCCGGGCGGGGCGGCGCGGGTTTCGAGGCCCTTGAGGAGGTCGAGGCCGGCGGCCAGGGCGTCGGGGTCGCCGGCGGCGGCTTCGCGGACTTCGGCGAGGTTGGCCGCGGCGTTTTCGACGATGCGCTGGATGGCGACGGGGTTGCGGACGTGCCCGGCGCCGTCGCGGATGGCGCGGGTGATGCCGTTCGTGACGATGGCGAGGAGGTCGGCGTCGTCTTCGCAGAGGAGGACGGCGCGCGCGACGGCGACCTTGTCTTCGGCGGGCAGGGCCGCGAGGCGCGCGGGGTCGCCGGCGACGTTGGCGTGGCGCAGCAGGGCGGCGTTCCAGCGTTGGCGGAAGTCGCTCTGCGAGTCGAGGAGCATTTCGACCGCCTGCTCGTCCGTGGGGCCCGATGCCTCGACCAGGTCTTCCAGGAGGGCGAGCAATGGCAGGTCCTCGGGGGAAAATCCCGCGGCGAGGGCGCGCCGGGAGGCGGAAGAGGCGGGGTTGGTGAAGAAGCCGCCGCCGCAGATTTCGTCGAGACGTTCGGCGATGGCCTTCTCGCTCGCGGGGGCGGCGGCCGCGGAGAAGTCGAGGGACTCGGCGTATTGGCGCAGGCGGACGCGGTCGGCGGCGGGGAGGCCGCCGTCGTATTTGGCGAGCGCGGCTTCCATGCGCGCGGCGTCGGCGGGGGGCAGGGCGATGCCGCCGGCGGCGGTGTGGGCGCGGAGGATCGGCGCGGCGAGTTCGCGCAGGCGGGCCGGTGATACGGCGCCCGGCTCGGCGGCGATGGCCGCCGCGAGGGCCCTTCCGGCGGGGTGCGAGGGGCGCAGGACGGCCATGCGCGCGGCGACG
>CACXEY010000190.1 GCA_902766695.1 uncultured bacterium | reverse complement strand
TACGTGCCGCTGGGGGAGGTGCCGTTCGTGTCCATCAAGATTCCGACGGGCGGCGGGAAGACCATCGTGGGCGCGCACGCGCTGAAGCTGGCGGCGGAAGCGACCGGCACGGATACGCCTCTCGTGCTGTGGCTGGCCCCCACCGATGCGATCCGGCGGCAGACGGCTGAAGCGCTCGGGAATCCCCGGCATCCCTACCACGAGGCGCTGGAGGATGCGTTCGGGGCCGGGCGGGTGCGGGTGTTCGACCTCGCGGAAAAGGACCGGATCCGGCCGCCGGACATCGCGCAGGGGGTATGCATCGTGGTTTCCACGATGCAGGCGTTCGTGAAGGAGAAGCGGCAGAAGTACGACGTGTACCGGGACGGGGAGGTGCTGGAAGCCCACTTCGTCCCCCTCCCGCCGGGCGTGCCGCCGGGGATGGATGCGCGGGCGGACGATCCGTCGCGGCCCGCGGCGTCGTTCGCGAACCTGTGCGTCCTGCACCGGCCCGTCATCGTGGCCGACGAGGTCCACCACGCGGCCACCGACCTGGCGTGGAAAACGCTGGCGTCGCTGTCGCCCCGGGCGATCATCGGGCTCTCGGCCACCCCGAAGGGCGCCAACAACGTGCTGTGGGCGGTCCGCGCGACGGAGCTCTTCGAGGAGGAAATGGTCAAGCTGCCGGTCGAACTCACGGAATATCCGGCGGGACAATGTCCTTGGAGCATGCCCGTCCTGGCCGCCCTCGGTCGCCGCGAAAAGCTCGAACAGCTCGCGCTCGCGGAGTGGGACGGCGGGCGCGGGGCACCGTGGCTGCGGCCCATCGCGCTCTTCCAGGCGCAGTCGGACGTCAAGGGGGACGAAGAGCGGGTGACGGCCGGACGGTTGCGGAAGTTCCTCGTGGAAGAGGCGGGGCGGTCCGCGGAAGAGGTGGTCGTCGTCACCGGGGAGCAGAAGGAACTCGACGGGAAGGACGTCCGGGACCCGAAATGCCCGGTGCGCATCGTCATCACGGTGGACGCCCTCAAGGAGGGTTGGGATTGCCCGTCGGCGGCGGTGCTGTGCAGCGTCGGCAACATACGGTCCGAAACCGCCGCGGTCCAGTTGCTCGGACGGGTCATGCGCCAGCCGGGCGCGAAACGGCGGAAGACGCCGGAGCTGAACCGGGCCTACGCATTCGTGGTCAGCGACGGGTTCGGGGCGGCGGCCGCCGCCCTCGCCGCCGGTTTGCGCCAGCGCGGGTTCGACGAAGCGGAGGCGGAACGGGCCATACGTCCCGAACCGCCGGTGTTGGGCGGGCCGGATGGCATTTTCGGCGAGCGCCCCGACGCGGTACGGTTGCCGCCGGAGGTGTATTGCGCGGTCGCGGCGGCCTTGCCGGCGGAGGTGCGGGTGGTGGCGAACGTGGACGGCGGGGCGTCCATCGGGGTCGGCGCGGACCTCTCCGCGGATGCCGCGAAGGCCGTCGCCGACGCGCTCGAGCGCGCCGGAGGGGACTCCGCGACGGCCCTCGCCGCGCAATGGCGGGCCAAACACGCCGCCGCACGGCGCCGCGCCGAGGAGGAAGAGGCGGCGCCGTGCCGGAAGCGCCGTATCGTCCTCCCCTCCCTGGCGGCGCGCCTCAAGGAAGACCAGGAGGTCCTGCTTTTCGGCACGGACGACGCCTACTCGGAAATCTGCGAGGGATTCGCGGAGTTCCTCCCCGCGGTGCTGCCCGAAGGGGCCTTCCGCATGGAGCGCAGCGGTGACGAGTTCCAGCTGTTTCTCGATGGGGAGGCCATCCAGTACAAGATGGCGTCCGGCGGAATGCAGACGGAGTTCGCCGGGGAAGGGTTCGGTACGCAGGTGGACGAGGGCCACGTCGTCAACGCCCTCGACCGCCTCACGCCGAACGCCTTCATTTCGGTGGCGGAGAAGCGCGGATGGATCGCGCGCATCGTGGCCGGGCTCATGGCGGGCGGGACGCCGCCCGACACGCTCTTCGGCCATCGCCACGCGCTGGCGGGAGTGCTGCGCCGGGAACTCGAAAAGGCCTGCGCCGCCGCCCGCCGCAAGGCCTACCAGATGGTCTTCCGCATCGGCGGGTGCGATGCCGCCACGCCCGAACTCCGCTGGGAGGAGGCGGAAGCGTTCGCGCTCGATGCCGCGTTCGCGGATTCGTTTGGCGCGGGGTTGGGGATGTACGACGGGAGTTACCTTTTCCAAAAACACTTCCTCGGCCGCTGGCGGGTGCCCGCATTCGACGGGGCCAAGCCCCACGGGGAGGGCGAGGAATTCGGGTGCGCGTGCCTCATCGACGCCCATCCCGCCGTTGCCACGTGGCTCCGCAATCCCGCAAACCACCCGGGAGCGTTCCGGCTGCCCGTGGCGGGCGGGTGGTTCTATCCGGATTTCGTGGGCGAACTCGCGGACGGACGGTTTTTCGCCATCGAGTACAAGGGCGAAATGCTGGCCTCCACCCCGGACACGGTCGAGAAAACGGCCGTCGGGAAGCTGTGGGCGGAGTTGTCGGCGGGCCGCTGCGTCTATGCGACCGTCGTCAAACGCGATGCCGGGGGCCGGGATGTCCGCACGCAACTGGACCGGTTGTTCCGCCCGACAAAGGCTTGAGGGGAAGACGGGGGCTCAAGACGCTCTCCTCCCGGAAAAGCTCCCTCGGCGTATCACCTCCCGGCGGCTGCACCAAGCAAAACAGGCCCCTTCCCGCACCGTTTTCTCGCCGTCCGTTTTTCTCAACCATCCTTTGCATTTTCCTGCACTTTTTCCCTTCGCGGCCGGTCCCCGTGTCCACACGCCGCCCTTGACCTCGATACTCGCGTTCCTCCCGCAGAATCTTTCACCTCCCTTCGAAAGACTCCACTCTCCGTGCCTCTGTGTGGACTTCGCGGTGCCCGTTGGAGGGGACAGGCGCCCGGACGGGAGAAAATTTCAAGTCCGGTTTGAAATTTGTTCCGGCAGAGAACCAACGCCGGACGGGAGCCGGACATCCACTTCCCGCGAACCTCCAAAGGCTTCGAAATCGGCCTGGCGGCGGAGTGCGCGGACGGGGACACGAAGCTTTGCGAAATGAAATCGCGATGTCCTTCTCCCGCTCCCTGGGGCGGTTTATGTTATTCCGTGGCTCTTCAGACGTTTCCCGACCTCTGCGGTCGCGCGGAAGCGCGACCCTCCCGATGCGCTCTCCACGGGGAGGGACGCGCTTCTGCGCGTCCGCAGTGGAAAATGGCTGGTGAGACAACGGCTTGAAGGCGGTAGTGGAGGGAATCAAGTCCGCCCGGAGGAAGGATCGGCAATGGGATTGGGCCTTCGGAGCAAATGGAAAGGGCATGCCGAGACGGCCAAGCGCTGTACTCCCCCCGTCGCGGTCCCTGGCGTTTTTCTTCTTCCATGCATGGACATCCCATCCATGGCCGCGCCCCCCCTCTCGGAGGGGGGGGGGTGCTGGCACCCTCCTTGATTCGGGCATTCGCGGAATACGGGAGACGGTTCCACTAAAGTCCCCGAAGAACCAAGGTTTTCGCCTGACAACTCGAAAGCCGCAATTCTGTCCTGCACCCTCCGCCGCAGCTTTCCGAAAAAGCGGATTGCATTCCTTCCGCAAAGACGCTATAAAGCCCGAAAACATCCCGTTGGTGAACATAGCTCAACTTGGTAGAGCACTTGATTGTGGTTCAAGTGGTTGCGGGTTCAAATCCCGTTGTTCACCCCATCATTTCAGCCCCGATTTTACGGGGCTTTTTTGTTATTCATGCTTCACGGAAAAGACCCGTTCACGTCCCCCTTCCACCCCGGTTTTTCTCCTGTTTCCAACGGTCCCGTTGGAAGGAAATGGGGGAAAGCCGAGAGGGGGAAGCGTCGGAAAGGGTAGGGGAGCGGGAGAAAGGGACGGCGCTTTGGAAGCAGCCCCCCAATCGCCCCCCTTCGGGTGGGGGGCGGACACGATCGGCATCCGGGCAGAATCCGGGCAGTAATCCGGTCTGGGAGAGGCCATAAGGAATCGTGCGATTGCCCGTGTGAGGAGGGGGAGGGCAGGCAGTCCCGGCCCGCCGGAGCCGGGAATGCAGAAGGCCGGCGGCGGAGATGCGCGGACGCATGCATTCCATTGGTTCGGCAGGAATAGCATCCTCGTGTCCAACGGCATCCGATTGCATCTTCCAGATGCCGACGCCGATCGGATTGGCCTCTCTCTCCGGCTACGCACGAAAGAAAACCATCCCCTTCGCCGGACGACTCCTTGGCCGATAGGGGGCATGACACGAAACAAGCCCTTGAAAAACCCGCCGGATGGCGTTTTCCAAGGGCTTTCGATTGAAAAAAGATGGAGCCAACGGGCGGATTCGAACCGTCGACCGTCGCATTACGAATGCGATGCTCTGCCAGCTGAGCTACGTTGGCTACTCATGCGGGAGGATAGCAGGGCGGCGGGGGATGTCAAGCGGTCATTTGAGGTAGCGGGAGAGGGCGTCGGCGTCGAGGGTCCCGGTACCGGTGCCGGGGCCGGCGGAGGGGGAGAGGGCGGCCTTGAGGGCGGCGACGGCGTCGGAGGAAGTGGCGTCGGGGTGGTTGTTCAGCCAGCGGGCGATGGCGCCGGCGACGGCGGCGGAGGAAACGGAGGTGCCGGCGAGGCCGGTGACGGTGTTGCCGGTGCGGGTGGTGCTCGTGGCAGGGGCGGCGAGGTCGACGTAGGGGCCGGTGCTGGAGCCAGACCAGACGGAGGCGCCGTCGGGGGTGGTGCCGGCGACGGCGAGGACGCCGTCGTAGGCGGCCGGATAGTAGGCGTCGGCGGGTGCCCCGCCGTTGCCGGCGGCCGCGACCAGCACGAGGCCGTCGTCCGCGGCGCGGCGCAGGGCGGACGCCACGAAGTCGCTGGGGGTGTCGGAGCCCCAGCTCATGTTGACGACGCGGGCGCCGGCTTTCTTGGCGTAGGCGAGGGCCTGCAAGAGGGCGAAGTCGCTGGTGGCGCCGTTGGCGTCGAAGGTGCGGACGGCGACGACGGGAAGGGCGGTGACGGCGGCGTGCCAGCCGTCGGCGGTGGCGGCGCCGGAGGCGAGGAGGGCCATCTGAGTGCCGTGGCCGACGGGGTCGGTGATGGGGGTGTCGGGCGCGACGGCGTCCCAGGCGGCGCTGGCGATTCCGGCGGCGGGGGAGGAGAGGTCGAGGCCGCTGTCGAGGACGGCGACGGGGATGGTGCCGTCGTCGGGCGGGGCGACGGCGGGCAGGGACGCGGCGGCGGCGGCGGACGCGGCGCCGGGCGGGAGGCGGACGGCGTAATTCAGTTCGGCGTGGGCGACGATGGGGGAGCGGCGGAGCTGCGGAAGGAGGGCTTCGATGTTGGTGCCGGGCGGGAAGCGGACGAGGTAGACGCCGTCCTGCGATTCGACGAGCATGCCGCCGGTCTGGTCGAGGAGGGTGCGGAACTGCTCGTAGGTGGTGCCGGGGCGGACGGCGACGAGCAGTTCGTCGCGCACGAACTCGGGCCCGCGGCCGGTGACGCCGCGCGTGATGTCGAAGGCGGTGCGGGCCGGGGCGTCGCGGCGGACGGCGCTGTCGGAGCGGCCGGGCGCGAATACGCGGATGCTGCGCAGCTTGGGGACCTTGCCGAGGGGACCGGGGAGGAGACGCCAGGAGAGGAGGTAGTCGTAGCGGTCGAGCATGGCGTCGAGGCCTTCGGAGAGTTCTTCGCCGCGGATGGTTCCGGTGAGCGTGCCGTCGAGGTCGGCCGGGGCCCACACTTCGACGCCGGCACGCGCGAACTGGTCGAGGACCGCGGTCAGCGGCGTGCGGTCGGCCTGCAACCAGATGCGGTCGCCGTCGAGACGGAAGTAGAAGGCCCGAGCGGGTGCCGGAAGCACGGCGGGAAGTGCGAGGACGAACGCGGCGAGGACGGCGCGGAGGCGTCCGGCGGGGGCAGGGAGGAGGGTTGGGAAGGATGTGTTCATGGGGTGGGCAGCGCAGGCGGGGGGCTGGCACGGGTGTTTACTTACAGGCGGATAGGGAGGGAGTCCAGTCCTTTCTTCGCGGGGGCAGGAGCAAGCGATGCGGCGGCGGGTGTTCTTCATGGACGGGAGGTTGACGGAAAACGGATGGAAATGTCCGATTTTTCCGTAATTTCAAAAGCAGGAGCGGCGATGCCGGCAAAGAGCGGCGCAGGGGGATAGTTTGCGGTTGCCCTAGGGAGGGGAAATGGTGCATAAAGGAGGCATGAGCGAGTCGGACATCCATGACAGGCGGGCGAATGCCGTTGCCGGCGGCATCGTGGCGCCCGGTGCGTGCCTCTGGGGACGCTACGAAGTGGTCGATCCCCTGGGGGAGGGCGTCCTGGGCCGCCTGTGGGTCTGCCGCGACCTGCAGGATGACGGCGCCCCCGTGGTGCTGCGCTGGCTGCCGCCGGACGTACGGCGGTCGCGGGCGCTGCTCGCCGTCCTGCACGAGAACATCCGCAAGCTCGCGGACAGCACGCATCCGAACGTGGCGCCGGTCCGCCAGATGGTGTACGCGGGGACCGAAATCTACCTCCTGGGCGACTACGCGCCCGGCGTTCCCCTCTCCGAATGGGCCGAGGGGCTGGAAGCGGAACGCGGCGGGCGGCGGCCGTCCCTCGACGAACTGCTGCCGGTGCTCGCGCAGGCCGCCGACGCCCTGGACTACGTGCACGCCCGCGATGCGGCGCACGGGAACCTGACGCCGACGAACGTGTTCGTGGACGGGAACGGGGTTGTGCGGGTGACGGATTTCGGGCTCGCGTTCGGACGCCACACGTCCGTGCGGCGCGCGGAGGATGCGTCCGGCGGCGGCGCGGAGGCGGAGGCTCTCGCGACCGCGTTCCGGGCCCCGGAACAGCGCGCCGGATCGGGTGCGGACTCGGCCGCCGACCAGTACTCGCTGGCGGCGCTCGCGTGCTGGACGATGACCGGCCACGCCACCCCCGCGGATGCCGACTGGGCGGCCTGGCCGCCGAAGGCTCGCGCGGCGTTCCGGCGGGCCTTGCATCCGAAGCCGGGCAAGCGGTTCGTGTCGTGTTTCGACTTCGTGCGGACGTTGCGCGGGGAACGCGTCGGGGGGCGGCGCAAGGGATCGGCCGAGGCGCGCCGGAAGGCGCTGCGCTTCGCGGGGATCGCCGCGGGCCTGGTCGCGCTGGTCGCCCTGGGCGCCGGTGCGGTGCTGGGCATCGCCAAGGCCCTCAACGGCCGCTCCATCGTGGAGGCGGTGACGGCGGAGCGCCCCGAGGCAACGGAGCAACCCGTGACCTACGCGGCGCGCAACACGCAGCCGGTCAAGCCACTGGTCGCGGAGACGCCGCTGCCGACGGAAGGCAAGCCGTGGGTGGCGTCCACGGTGCCGATGCAGTTCGTGTGGGTGTTCGAGATGCAGATGTGGATCGGGCGCTTCGAGGTCACAAACGAAGAGTATCTCGAAATGAACCCCAACCACGAAAGCGGCCGCTTCGTCAGTCCGAAAGGCTCGATGGCGGTGTCTCTGGAAGGGAAGAACCATCCGGTCGTCGGAGTGAATTTCGCGGAAGCGTACCGCTACGCGCGGTGGCTGACGGAGCGCGAGCGCGAAGCCGGCAAGCTGCCGGAGGGCTGGGCCTACCGCCTGCCGTCCGCGGCGGAGGCGGAGGCGTACATCCGGGCTGGCACGCAGTCGGAATACCCGTGGGGCGACGCCCTCCCGCCCGTGCGCGGCAACTACGCCGACGACACGCTCGCGGCCGTCTTCGCCGACATGCCGGTCATCGAAGGCTACCGCGACGGCGCCATCTGCACCGCCGAGGTCCAGGAAAGCGGCGAGAACGCGTGGGGCCTCTTCGGCGCGAACGGGAACGTCTGGGAAACCGCCTCGCGCGGGCCGGGCGACTCCCATTTCGGCGGCTGGTTCGGCGGCGCGTGGGACGACTGGCAGCCGAGCCGGCTCCGCGCGGACGCCCGCTACGGCTTCCGCGGCGACGCCCACGGCATGGTCAACGGCTTCCGTCTCGTGCTCGCGCCGGCCGTCGTGCCCGACACCCACGAATGAGGCGCGGCGATTTTCCCCGAAGAGCGTCCTCGCGTCCTGCGGCATCCGATTGCACGTTTCCGCCTTCGGCGGCGAGGAGACCCGCCGCCCCCTCTCCCGTCCTGGCCAAGCCTTTTCCCGCCCCCGCCTACGGGCCGGGGGCCACGTACCCGACCGCTTCGACGAGGGCCCGCCCTTCCGGGGAGACGAGGAACTCCGCCAGCCGCCGCGTGTCCGGGCTGCGCTCCCCCGCCGTCACGAGGTAGGCGTCGGCGATGAAGGGGTATCGCCCGGCGCGGATGTTGTCCGGCGTCGGCGCGACCCCGTCGATCGAGAGCAGCCGCGTCTCGCCCGCGTCCACCAGCTCCGTCGCGTAGTAGCGGAAGCTGAAGCCGATTGCGCCGGGTTGGTTGCGGTAGTCCGCCACCGCTGAGAAAATCCCGCCCATCCCGTCGCTCCGCCGCTCCTTCGGCGCCGGAGCCAGCGGCACATCCCCCATGATGCGTTCCAGCGTCGTCTGGCTGCCGCTGAACTTGTTGCGCTGGTAGGCCACGAGAGGGGCGCCGAAGTCGATTCCCAGGTCGCGCCAGGCCGTGGCGCGGCCGGAATAGATGTCGCGGATCTGCCCCGACGCCAGGTTCGTCGCCGGGGTCTCCGCGTTCACGAAGAACACGAACGCGTCCCGCGCCACCGCCGTCCGCTCGAACGCCACCCCGCGCTCCGCCGCCTTCCCCTCCTGCTCCGGCGAGGGGGCCAGGCCGAACACCGCATCGCACCGGAGGCCGCCCCACGGGTCGTCGCGGTAGAGCCACTCGAAGAGGTCGTCCGACCCGCCGTGCGAGAGCCGTCGCCACTCGTTGCTCCCGGTGTAGCCTTCGGGTGAGCCGAGCGCCTGGACCGCCGCCGCCGCGACGGGATAGAGCGCATGCGCGGCGCGCAGGGCCGGGCCGCCGTCGCGGAAGCGGTATTCGCCGGGAGCCTCGCATCGCGGGAGCGCGTTGGATGCCGCGAAGGGCCGGTACCGCTCCCAATCCACCCGGCCCGTTTCCCCCACGGCCGGATACCGCGTCCTGGCATACCAGTCATGGACGCCGGCCGCCAAGGCGACCCCCACCGCCGCCGCGACCATCACCCCTCCCGCGCGCCGCACCCACCGCCGCAGCCCGCACGCCCACCCCATGACCATCCCGAACAGCCCCAGGCACAGCGCCGCCAGGCATGGAACATACACCCCGGCCAGCGGCACCAGCCCGTCGTGGAACGCCACCGCGATTCCCCCGACCAGGAAGAGCGCCATCAAACTCGTCCCCGCCGCGAGTACGACGAAGATGCGCCCGACCACCTTCCAAACGCGCCACGCGCGCCCCCCTGCGCCGGTACGGGATTCGGATGCGTTTCTGCGGCTCTCGTTCATGCACTCACCTCTCGCCCCCCACCATGCCACGCCTCCCCCCGTAACACAAGCCCCCGCATTTCGGCCCATCCGGTAGTTTCCGCGTCGGCGCGGGCGGGGGCCGCCGATGGCGTTTCCGGAGGTCGCGTTTGGGGTAGTGGGTGTGGAGGAGGTGTTCGTCTGTCCGGAGGGGGCACAATCTGGTGGCTCGCCGGGGAAATTGCCGGGTGCCGCGGCTTGCACGGAGATTCCGTCCGTGGTAGGTTGCAATTCGTACGGAGGAAGCGAAGAATGAAAGTCGAATACATCATCCACAGCGAGCCGACCGGCGGGTACTCCGTCGAGTTTCCGTACATGCCGGGTTGCGCCACCGACGCCGACACGATCGAGGAAGCCCACCACAACGCCCGCGAGGTCGCCGAAGGCTGGATTGAATGCCAGCTGGAACATCACCCCGACGTGCCGCTCTTCGAATATGCTCCGTGGGATTGGGAGTGCGACGCCGGCCAGCGCTTCGAGATGGATGTCGCCATCCGCGCTCCTGTTGTCTCGCCTTCCCCGGCCCTCGCTTTGTGAAGCCTTGGTCTTTTGCCGATGCCGTCCGGGCCGCCCGCGAACGAGGCTGGCGCTTCGACCGTGTTTCCGGCAGCCATTACATCTTCGTCAAGTTCGGCGAGCCCCGCGACCTTCCCATCCCGTGCCATCGCGGTGACCTCAAGCCCGGCACCCAGCGCTCCATCATGCGCGTGCTCGGCATCTCCCCCCGGGAACTGTGATTCGCAGCAGGAAAAGGATTGTCAGACCATTGTGACACTTTCTAACAAGTGACGAGTGACAAGTGGGCGGTGCGCCCTGCGGGCGGACAAATCGAGGGAGGGACGTGGGAGGTGGAAATCTACAAGAATGGCTCGAATGCCGCTGCGCGGACTCGGATGGCTTGGAGGGGGGAAGGAGTCAACATTGAAAAGCATGAAAACCGCTTCGCGGACTCGGAAAGTTGCCGGGGCGCGGGCGGGGCGTCCGCGGCGGTGCCGTGAACGCGAAAAACAAGCGAACAACACCATGTTTTCAACAATCTCATTCAACTGTTGCCGCCACTCGGAAGGTGGGGTGTCTTGCCTCCCCATGGAGGCTGGAGCGCAGGCGGGTTTATAGATTTTGTAAAACTGGTTTACAATTAATCGTAAAACTGCAATGCCATATGTCGCAAACCGAAATGGAAAACCGGACGTGGACGACCTGTTGCTCAAGGACGTCCGGGACGTCACGGAAATCCGCCGTCTCGACGCCTTGCGGCGGGTGGCGGACTTCCTCGCGGCGCGCACCGGCAAGTTTTTTTCGGAGGACGAACTCGGCACGGTGTGCGGGCTGTCGCGCCCGGTCGCGCAGAACTATCTCGGAGCCCTCGAAACGCTCTATCTTTGCCCCTTCACCGGTATCGTCCTGCACACCGGCCCATCGACGGCCCGTTTCGGGGACGGCCTCTTCGCCGTCCCGATGGCATCCTTTTTCGACACGTGAAGAGCGGCAAGTGGGTGGTGCGCTGCGGGCGGACAAATCGAGGGAGGGACTCGGGAGGGATGTGGGGGGAAGGAATCTACAAGAATGGCTCGAATGCCGCTGCGCGGACTCGAAGGGCTCGGAGGGGGGAAGGAATCAACATTGAAAAGCGTGAAAACCGATTCGCAGACTCGGAAAGCTGCCGGGGCGCGGGCGGGGCGCCCGCGGAGGTTGGGGAATGAGGCAGGTTTTTCCCTCCAGTCGGTCCAGGCGGGGCAGCAGGAGGTGAGGAGGGGGAGGGAGGAGTGCCGGTGTTCAAGCCGCCTGGGGTTTTGCACAATCTGGTAGCTCGCCGGGAGAGGGGGAGTTTTACAACGATTGGAAAATATTTTTCCAATGGTTGGAAAAATCGGCCCGAATTTTCCAATGATTGGAAAAAAATTTCGGCGGTTTTCCAGTGATTGGAAAAAGTTTTCGGGACTTTTTTGGGAAACAAATGAGACAAAGGGGATAACAAAACAAGGGGTGTACAAGGGATGTCAGACAATTATGACAATTTCTGACAATGGGATTCTACAGGAAAACTTGAAAGCCGCTGCGCGGATGGGAACGCGCTTGGAGAGCGGTTTTTTGAGACAATTTGGACAACTTGGGACAACTTTTTCAAGAAGCGCCGCCCAACTGGGCGGCGCATGTGGGCAAGACTTTTAGTGGCCATGCTGGCAAGTCTTGTGCTTGAAGAGAGGATGGGAAGATTTACTTCGGCATCTCCACCAGGACGCGGAAGAATCGGCTGGAGGCATTCGTGCCCCCCCAGTCGTTTGTCATTGTCGGCTTGCCTTGCACGGTGTAAGCACGCGCATTTGCCGTTCCGCCCTCGTTCAGGTCGGGATCCCACTCCACCACGGGTTTGCCATTCTTGATGGAAATCG
>CACXEY010000189.1 GCA_902766695.1 uncultured bacterium | reverse complement strand
CCCTCAAGCGCCTGCACATCCTCCGCGTCCCGGCGACCACCGAACTCAAAGGCCTGGACATCGTCGAACACGGCCAGGACGCCTACGCCTCCTTCCAGTTCTTCTCCAACACCTGACCGCCGGGAAACCGCGCGAAAACCCCCATGTTTTCCGTAATCCCGCAACCCTCCGCCCCCCTGCCATGAAACCCTACGCCCCCTACGCTCCCGACACCCTCTGGCCCCTGCTCGCTGCCGCCGTACGCGACTTCGTCGACACCCATGGATTCACCGGTGCCTTCGTGTCGCTGTCCGGCGGCATCGACTCGGCCGTCGTGGCGGCGCTGGCCGTCGAGGCCCTTGGCTCCTCGCGCGTGTTTGCCGCCACCTATCCCTCCGCCTACACCTCCACCGACACCCTGGGCGACGCCATCGAAACCGCCCACCGCCTGGGCATTCCCTGTCCCGTCGTCTCCATCGAACCCGCGTGCCGCCTGCTGGCGGACCTCCTGCCGCCG
This sequence comes from uncultured bacterium, assembly GCA_902766695.1. Taxonomy (GTDB): domain Bacteria; phylum Verrucomicrobiota; class Kiritimatiellia; order CAIQIC01; family Lenti-01; genus CACXEY01. Next base: position 2,886 of record CACXEY010000189.1, on the reverse strand, counting down.
CCCGCCGCCTACGCCGGGGCGGGCCTGGCGGAAGGGATACCCGTGGAAGAGAACCTCCAGGCGCGGATCCGCGGGCTGCTGAACATGACCCTCTCCAACCGCCACGGCCTGGCGGTCCTCTGCACGGGCAACCGCAGCGAAACCCTGACCGGCTACTGCACCCTCTACGGCGACACCTGCGGCGCCTACGCGCCCCTGCGGGACGTATACAAAACCGAAGTCTACGCCCTGGCGGACCATTGCAACGCCCGCGCCTCCGGCACCCCGCCGATACCTGCGGGCGTCATCGCGCGCGCCCCGACCGCCGAACTCCGGCCCGGGCAGAAAGACACCGACACCCTCCCGCCGTATCCCCTTCTCGACCGCATCCTCTCCGCGCTGGCGGACGATCCCGACGACCCGCTGCCGCCCAACGAAGACGTCGCCCGCCAGGCGGAGGCATCCCCCACCGAAGTCCTGCGGGTCCGCACCCTGCTGGTCGGCTCCGCATTCAAGCGGCTCCAAGCCCCGCCCGGCCCGCAACTCCGGCCCACCCCCGCCGTCCCCGAACCTTGAACCCGCCCCTCCCGCCCCCCTCCCGCGAAGGCGCGGCAAGATGCCGCACCCCCCAGGTCCCCCCTCCTCCCACGTCCCTCCCGCCCCCCGCCTTTGCGTTCTTTGCGTCCCTCCCTTTGCGTTCTTTGCGTTTTCCCCTTGCGCTTCCCTTGCTCTCCCCTTGCGCGGAAAATTTTTTCCAATCATTGGAAAACGCCCGGAAAATTTTTCCAATCATTGGAAAAACCGCCCCGATTTTTCCAACCATTGGAAACTTTTTTTCCAATCATTGGAAAAAACGCCCCGGATTTTCCAACCATTGGAAAAAAGTTTTCCAATCATTGGAAAACCTTCCGCGCCCCCCGCCCCCGCCCGCCCGCCGTCCGCTCGTCCGTGTCCTGCCGGGCGGCCGCCGTGCCGCCCCCTCCCACCGCCCCGCCGCCCGCCGCGCGGATTTTTTGCTTTCCAACCGCCGTTTCTCCGTGTAGAAACATCCGCCAACCCCACCCCATGAGCACCCCATGAACCGAAGCCACGACCTCTACCGGCCCCTCCCCGAGCGAGTCCGCGACTTCGCCGAAGTCGAGCGCCCCCTCACCGACGCCGAACTCGCCGACCAGACCGCCCGCTGCCTCGACTGCGGCCAACCCTTCTGCCACGCCTACGGCTGCCCCCTCGGCAACCTCGTGCCCGACCAGAACCGCGCCGTCGCCCGCGGCGACTGGCGCACCGCCTGGGACCTGCTCAGCGCCAACAGCGACTTCCCCGAATTCACCTCCCGCGTATGCCCGGCCCTCTGCGAAGGCTCCTGCGTCCACCAGCTCGACGCCGAATCCGTCATGATCCGCCAGAGCGAAAAGCGCATCACCGACCACGCCTTCGCCGCCGGCTGGGTCCTCCCCCGCCCCCCCGCGCAGGAGAACGGCAAATCCGCCGCCATCGTTGGCGCCGGCCCCGCCGGCCTCTCCGCCGCCGCCACCCTCCGCCGCCGCGGATGGGCCGTCACCGTCTACGAGCGGCGCGCCGCCGTCGGCGGACTCCTCCGCTACGGCATTCCCGCCTTCAAGCTCGCCAAGAACCTCATCGACCGCCGCCGCCTGCTGCTCGAAGCCGAAGGCATCCGCTTCGTCACCGGCCTCGAAGTCGGCCGCGACCTCTCCGCCGGCTGGCTCCTGCGCCGCCACGACGCCGTCATCCTGGCCATCGGCACCCCCGCCGCGCGCGACCTCGACATCCCCGGCCGCACCCTCCCCGGCGTACACCTCGCCCTCGACCTCCTCGAAGGCCAGAACCGCCACCTCGCCGGCGAACTCCCCGCTCCGCCCGTCGACGCCGCCGGCAAGCGAGTCCTCGTCATCGGCGGCGGCGACACCGGTTCCGACTGCGTCGGCACCGCCCACCGCCTCGGCGCCGCCGAAGTCACCCAGATCGAGATCATGCCCAAGCCCCCCGCCGACCGCTCCCCCTCCACCCCCTGGCCCCTATGGCCCCAGATGCTCTGCACCTCCTCCAGCCACCTCGAAGGCTGCACCCGCCGCTGGTCCCTCAACACCCTCCGCTTCCTCGGCACCGACACCCTTACCGGCGTCGAAGTCGAAACCGTCGACTGGACCCTCTCCCCCGACGGCCGCCCCGCCAAATTCACTCCCGTCCCCGACACCAAAGAAACCATCCCCTGCGACCTCTGCTTCCTCGCCCTCGGCTTCACCGGCGTCCCCGCCGACACCCCCCTCCTCGCCCAACTCGACCTGACCCCCACCCCCCGCGGCGCCCTCCAATCCGACCCCGCCCGCCACATCCACTGCATCGGCGACTGCGCCACCGGCGCCTCCCTCGTCGTCCGCGCCCTCGCCTCCGGCAAAGCCCTCCCCCTCCCCTGAACATGCCCACCACCGGGACAACCGAGACCACCGAAACCACCGCGACTTCCCCCGTCCCGTCCGTCCCGTTCGTCCCGGTTGTCCCGTCCACCCCCCAGGAGCCCCCCATGAACCAGCACCCCCACTCCCCCCTCACCCCCCTCCCGCCCCCCACCGGCCTCTACGACCCCGCCAACGAACACGACGCCTGCGGCGTCGGCCTCGTCGCGCGCCTGACGGGCGAACCCTCGCACGACATCGTCGAATCCGGCCTGACCGTCCTCAAGCGCCTCATGCACCGCGGCGCCACCGGCAACGACCCCGACACCGGCGATGGCGCCGGCCTGCTCCTGCGCATCCCCGACGCCTTCTTCCGCAAGACCCTCCCCACCCTCCCCCCCGCCGGCACATACGCCGTCGCCATGCTCTTCGGCGGCGAAGGCGCCGAATCCGCCCTCGAAGCCGCCGCCGCCACCGAACACTTCCGCATCCT
>CACXEY010000188.1 GCA_902766695.1 uncultured bacterium | reverse complement strand
TCCTCTACGGCTCCGACTTCCCCTACGCTCCGGCCCCCGCCCTCGCCGCCGGACTCGCGAAGCTGCGCGCAGCCCTCGCCGCCGATCCCGAACTCGCCCCCCTCGCGGAGGACATCCTCCGCAACAACGCCATGCGCCTCTTCGGCGCGGAGGAAACCCGATGAATCCCGCCATTCCCCTTGTCTTTTCCTTCGCCGGTTTCGCGGCCCTGTTCGCGGCCATCTGGATCCTCCACCGGCCGCTCGACGTCCACGCCTGCGCCAGCCGGGCGGTCCGCAGCACCCACCGCGCGCTCGAATGGACGCTGTCCCTCTGGGGCGCGTTCCTGCTGCTCCAGGTCGCCTGGCTGCTGCTTCCGTCCTCCGCCCGCCCCGATTCCGCCCCCGCCCCCGAAAAGGAGAAACCCGCCATGACGCAACCCATCGCCAACGCCATCTTCCGCATCGCCGAAATCGAAGTGAAGCCCGAGTACCTCGACGCCTACCTCGCGGCGGCGGCCGACGTCGGCGCCACCTCCGTCCGCGAAGAACCCGGCGTTCTGTGCATCTTCCCGATGCAGGACGCCGAGAAGCCGGCATCCATCCGCATCGTCGAAATCTACCGCGACGAAGCCGCCTACAAATCCCACCTCGCCACCCCGCACTTCCTGCGCTACAAGACCGGCACCCCGCACATGATCGAGTCCCTCCGCCTCGCCCCCATGCGCCCGCTCGATCCCTCCCTTTTCCCCGACGTATTCCGCAAAACCCCATGAAGAAAGGAACCCGCCGATGAAACACCCCGCCCTCGCCCTCCTCGCCGCCGCCTGCGCCGCCCTCCTGATGCCCCTCTGCGGCTGCGCCCAGGACCCCGCCGCCACCTCCACCCCCAACCCCAAGGACACCGACCCCATGAACCCGCAACCCAAAACCCTCGTCGCCGTCTTCTCCGCCACCGGCACCACCAAAGGCGTCGCCGAACGCCTCGCCACCGCCATCGGCGCCGATTTCCACGAGATCGTCCCCGCCGCCCCCTACACCCCCGCCGACCTCGACTGGCGCGACAAACAATCCCGCAGCTCCGTCGAAATGGCCGACCGCGCCAGCCGCCCCGCCATCGCCGGCGCCGCGCCGGACCTCGTCGCCTACGGCACCGTCTTCGTCGGCTTCCCGATCTGGTGGTACCGCGAGCCGAGCATCATCGACACCTTCGTCGAGAGCAACGCCGACGCCCTCGCCGGCAAGACCGTCATCCCCTTCGCCACCTCCGGCGGCAGCGGCATGGGCGACTCCACCGCCAACCTCCAGGCCCTCGCCCCCGCCGCCCGCGTCCTCGAAGGCCGCCGCTTCCGCGCCTCCGCCTCCGCCGAAGACCTCAAGGCCTGGGCCGAAAGCTGCCGCTGAGCGGTTCCAGCCGCAAAGGACGCAAAGAGCGCAAAGGAAGGCACGGGATGACCGAAAGCGAAGCCAAGGCCGTCTGCGACAAGATCCGGCAGGCCGCCTACGATCTGCACGTCTATCTGGGAACGGGCTATCTCGAAAAAGTGTACGAGAACGGCCTCGCCCACCGTCTGGAAAAGCTGGGCATGGACGTGCAGCGCCAGGTGCCCATGGTCGTGAGGGACGCGGACGGGTACGTCCTCGGGGAATACGTTGCCGACCTTGTCGTCGACGGCATCGTCGTCGAACTCAAGGCCGTCGCCACGCTCTTGCAGGCCCACGTCGCCCAGGGCATCAACTATCTCGCCGCCCTCCAGAAAGAACACGGAATGCTCATCAACTTCGGCTCCGAAAAGTTCCAATGCCGGAAACTCGCCCGCAGCCGATCAGGAACACAACAAGCCACAATGTCCGCACAGTGATTCCCTCCCTTCCCAAACTTCTTTGCGCCCTTTGCGTCCTTTGCGGCTGAAAACCCAGGAACCCCACCCATGAAAAAACACCTCGCAGGAGTCTTCGCCATGACCATGACCATCGCCATCGCGGCCACCGCCGCCCCCCTGGACCCGCTCGACGCCGCGCTTGCCGACGCCGGAGCCGCCATCGCCCGCGGCGAACAGGACAAGCTCGCCGCCGCCTTCGCGTCCGCCTTCGACGCCGGCCTCACGCTCGACCAGGCCAAGGAAGTCGTCGGCCAGCTCTACGCCTACTGCGGCTTCCCCCGCGCCCTCAACGCCGCCACGACCCTGATGAACATGCCCCATCCGGAAGCTCTGGAGCATCCGGAACTTCCGGCGCCCTTCACCCTCGGCGAAAAGGCCCTCGAAACCGGCACCGCCAACCAAACCAAACTCTGCGGCGGCCCCGTCTCCGGCCCCCTCTTCGACTTCCACCCGCAACTCGACGCCTACCTCAAGGCGCACCTCTTCGGCGACATCTTCGCCCGCCCCGTCCTCGACTGGCGCACCCGCGAACTCGTCACCGTCGCCGCCCTGGCCGCCCGGCCCGAGACCGCGCCCCAGTGCGCCGCGCATGTCAAAATCGCGAACCTCAACGGCGTCACGCCCGAACAGACCGACGCCATCCTCGCGCGCGTCCGCCGTCCCGCCGACCCCGCCGCGCTGCCGGCCGATTGGTCCCCCATCCCGGTCGGCGACTTCAACGCCGCCTACGCCGAGTACTTCACCGGCCGCAGCTACCTCCACCCCCTCACGACCTCGCAGGTCCCCGCCTTCGGCGTCACCTTCGAGCCCGGCTGCCGCAACAACTGGCACATCCACCACGCCGAGACCGGCGGCGGACAGATCCTCATCTGCACCGCCGGCCGCGGTTTCTACCAGGAATGGGGCAAACCCGCCGTCGAAATGCGCCCCGGCACCACCGTGAACATCCCCGCCGGCGTCAAGCACTGGCACGGCGCCGCCCCCGACAGCTGGTTCCAGCACATCGCCCTCGAAGTCCCCGGCACC
>CACXEY010000187.1 GCA_902766695.1 uncultured bacterium | reverse complement strand
GGGGGGGGGGGGGGGGGGGGGGGGGGGGGGGGGGGGGGGGGGGGGGGGGGGGGGGGGGGGGGGGGGGGGGGGGGGGGGGGGGCGTTGGTGGCGAGGAAGTCGGCGATGGCGCGGGCGAGGCGTTCGCGGCCGGCGTTGCGGAGGTGTTCGTTGGGGTATTGGTCGGGGATGAAGAGGTCGTGGGGGAAGGCGGCGTGAAGGTCGAGGACTTCGCCGCCGGCGGCACGGGCGGCGGCGGCGACGGTGGCCGCCTTTTCGTCGAGGATCGGGGAAATCCGGCCGTCGAGGAGGGCGTCGCAGCGCCCGACGTCGCAGGGCATGATGCAGAAGACGGCGCGCTGGCCGCGGGAACGCAGCAGGCGGGCGGCTTCGGCGGTGGCGCGCAGGGCGAGGTTGTCCGGAGTCATGGGCTGGCCGTAGCGGATGATGACGTTTTCGCGGCGGAGGTCGTCGGTGACGCCGGCGATCTTGAACCGTTCGTCGGTGAAATCGCGGGTGCGGCCGATGGTACGTCCCTGCCAGAGGATGGGACGGCGGGCGTCTTCGTCGGGGCGCATGTCGGGACGGTAGGCCGGGAACTGGAAGATGCGCATGGGGGTGGCGAAGGCGCGAAGGGGGCGGTGGAGGTATTGGCGCAGCAGGGCGATGTGCTGTTTGTTGCGGGTCCAGGGGACGCGGCCGTCCTGGCGGTAGTTGGCGAGGTTGACGGTGAGGATCCAGGTGTGGGGTTTGTCGGGCGAGATGCGCGGGAGCATGGTGCGGATGTAGTCGCGGAAGAGGCGCATGTCGTAGCCGCCGAGGGCGACGGTGCCGATGTGGTGGTCGGCGGCGAGCGAGATGAGCGCGGAGAGGGGCTTGGAGTTTTCTTCGGTGTGGTCGAAGGAGGCGTTGATGCTGTCGCCGAGGTAGACGAGGGTGTTGTCGATCTGGCGGGGCATGCCGCGGATGGTGGGGGAGAACTCGGGCGGCCGGAGGGCGTCGACGGCGTACTGTCCGGCGACGGCGAGCGCGGCGACGAGGAGGACGCCGGCGAAGAAGCGGAGGAGGGTGGGGCCGCGGTCAGAACTGGAAGTAGATGAAAGGCTTTTCATGGGGTACACCGAGGTTCATGACGGCCAGCAGCAGCGCGGCGCAGACGGGGGCCTTGATCCAGAAGGGGAGGGTCTTCCAGCGCTCTTCCCCGCGCGCGAATTCGGCGAGGCATTCGGCGGCGACGAGGGTCGCCAGGGCGCCGAGCGTCGTCCAGAGGGTGGCGGGCGCGAGGGAGGCGACCGTGAATCCGCCGTCGGCGGCGGGGGCCCAGGCGGCCATGCGGCGGAAGACGGTCATGGCGCCGTTCCAGGTGGGGGCGCGGAAGAAAACCCATGCGGCGGTGACGAGATGGAAGGTCAGGAGGGTGCGGACGGTGCTGCGGAGGGGACCGTCGGGATCGGCGCGGAGCGCGGCGCAGGCGCGGCGCCGGAGCGGGTCGGTCGCGCGCCCGCAGAGCAGGAAGACGCCGTGGAGGCCGCCCCACACGACGAAGGTCCACGCGGCGCCGTGCCAGAGGCCGCTGGCCAGGAAGACCACCATCGTGTTGAACGCCCAGCGGGCGGCGCCGACGCGGTTGCCGCCGAGCGGGATGTAGAGGTAGTCGCGGAACCAGCCGGAGAGCGAGATGTGCCAGCGGCGCCAGAACTCGGCCACCGAGCGCGAGAAGTAGGGGCGGCGGAAGTTCAGGATGATGTCGAAGCCCATCACGCGGCCCGCGCCGCGCGCGATGTCGGTGTAGCCCGAGAAGTCGCAGTAGATCTGGAACGCGAAGAAGTACGCCGCCAGCACCGCCGACGCCCCGGACGCCGCCGACGGGTCCGCGTACACCGCGTCCACCACGTCCGCCAGGCGGTCCGCCACCACCACCTTCTTGAAGAACCCCCACAGCATCAGCTCCAGCCCCGCCGCGGCCTGCGCCGGGTCGAAGACCTGCGTCCGGCGCAGCTGCACGAGCAGGTTGCCGGGGCGCTCGATCGGGCCCGCGACCAGTTGCGGGTAGAACATGACGTAGGTCGCGAAGCGGCCGAAGTGGCGCTCGACGGGCTGGGTGCCGCGGTAGACTTCGATCAGGTAGGCGAGGGTCTGGAACGTCACGAAGGAGAGGCCGATCGGCAGGATCACGTCCGTCGCCGGCAGCTTGGGCAGGTGCCCCGACCAGGCGGCGAGGGCGTCCCAGTTCGCGGCGAGGAAGTTCCAGTACTTGTAGAAGACCAGCACGCCGAGGTTGAAGACCGTCCCCGTCGCCAGCCAGCAGCGCCGCGCGCGGCTGCCGGGGGCCGGCGCGCAGCGGCCCATCGCGAGCGCCGCCAGCCAGTCGACGGCGATCATCGCGGCGAGGATGAGGATGTAGGCCGGCACGAAGGCCATGTAGAACCAGCAGCTCGCCGCCAGCAACCATACCCAGCGGCGCGCCGGGGGCAGGGCGAAAAACACCGCCGCCACCAGCGGGAAGAAAATCAGGAACTGGTAGTCGATGAAGGACATTTTCTGCGTAGAAACCCGTTTTCGGTTCCGTTGCGGACCGGAAACTACCACGTTCCGGTCCGGGGGAAAGCGCAAAATGCGTGCGGGCGGCGGCGGCGGGCGGCGGCCGGACGGAAAACGGAGAAGCGGAAATGGGGGATGAATTCGAACGAATCCGCATGGAATGAAATAATCTCAAAACGGATCGGAAGAGGCGGCGGACAGGGGCGGCGGGTTCGGGATTGTCTTTTCGGCGGGGAACGCTAAGGTGGACGGCATGAACAAAACGATTTCCAGAACGATGTCGGCGTGCGCGCGCAGCGTCCGCCGGTGGGGTGTGTTGGCCGCGGCGGCGTTCGCGGTGGTGCTGGCCGTTTCCGCGGCGGCGAAACCGGTCATCGTGCACGACCCGGTGCGCGTCGCCGTCAAGGGCGAGCCGCTGGGATTGCGCGCGACGGTGCGCGACGCGGGCGGGCGAGTTTCCGGCGTGGCCGTGTTCTACGCCTCGTCGCGCGGGATGACCCCTTTCCGCCGCGACCTGACCACGACCGGCGCCGGCATCTGGTTCGGGACGATTCCCGGCCACCTGATCGGACCCGGATCGAACCTCTTCTACTACGTCCACGCCGACAACCTCGAAGGCGAGAGCACCGACACCGACTGGGTCACGGTCCGCGTGATCGAGCCGGGGATGACGGCGGAGAACATGCCGTCGGTCCAGTCGGTGGCGCAGCAGTCGCAGCGGGCCGCTTCGGCGGCCGCGGCGCAACCGGCGCCGGACCGGGCGGGCGCGCCGGCGGAGCCGGAAGCGTCGGCATCGGACCGCGGCAAGTACTGGATTCCCGCGGCGGT
>CACXEY010000186.1 GCA_902766695.1 uncultured bacterium | reverse complement strand
GAGCGCCTCCCGCGGGAGGCGCTCCGGGATGTGGATGGGGATGGAGGAAGGGTTATTCGCCCAGCTGGGAGGCGATTTCGGCCTCGGCGAGCGTCCAGAAGTAGGCGCTGTCACCGTTGAAGCCGTGGCGCTCCGCGATGAAGTAGGCGGCGTCCTGGACCATCTTGTAGCGGGCCTCGGGGCTGACGGCTTCCTTGGCGGGAGCCGGGGCCGGGGCGGGCTTGGCGGCGGGCTTGGCGGCGGGCTTCGCGGGAGCGGCCTTGGGGGCGGCGGGGGCGGGCTTGGCGGCCGGGGCCGGCTTCTTGGCAGGAGCGGCGGCGGGCTTGGCCGGGGCCTTCTTGGCGGGGGCGGCGGCGGGCTTCGCGGGGGCGGCGGCCTTCGCGGGGGCTTTCTTGGCGGTATCGGTCTTCTTCATGTCTGACTCCTTGCTCCGCACGGGCGGAGGCTTTCTTTTTACATCGGTGCGGCCCACTCCGGGGCCTGGATTTCCCGGCACTCTACCGCGTCCCCGCCGGAATGCAAGCCCGATTTTGCCGCAAGCCCCCTCCGCAACCCGTTTTGCGGAAAGAAAATCCGTACCCATTTCCGCGTGTTGCAAGAAGATGCGGAGTTTTCAAGGTAAACCGTTTTACCCGCGAAAAAAGTTTCCGAAGGGGCGTTCGAGGGCTCGGTGCGGGGGAAAAACGCGGATGTGCGGAATCCCGGAGGAACTCCCCCCGTCAGAACGAGTCGAACAGCTCGCGGTACTCGCTGGCGGTGGACTCGAGGGCGTTGGCGTCGGCGGGGGTCCAGCCGGACCAGTCGTCGGAGGAGAAGCGGAGGACGGTCCAGTCGGAGCCGTCGGTGCGTTCGGCGGCCCAGTCGACGCCGGTCAGCTGCATGCCCTCGACGGTGAGCACGGCGGCCTGCACGTCGAGGCGTTCGACGGGACGGCCCTCGGCGTCGCGTTCGACGCGGCGGTCGAGTTCGAGGTCGCGGGCGGAGGCCCGTTCGCGTCCCGAGGCGTCGCGCAGGGAGATTACGCCGCGGACGATCCGCACGTGGGGAATGCCGCCGATGGCGTGCGCTTCTCCGTCTCCGGCCTCCTGGCCGGCGGGCCAGCCGTCGGATTCGGCAACCGGGACGGCGGGGACCATGCCCTGGGTGAGGCGGCCGAGGAGGGCCCAGGCGCGGTCGCCGACGAAGGCGGGCATCAGGCGCCCTTCGTCGTCGGGGGCCATCGTGAGGGTGACGTCCTCGGCGGAGAGCTTGTGGATGCGGGAGAGTCCGCGAGGGGCGAAGAACGACCACTTGACGCGCAGCACGCGCACTTCCATGCCGGCCCGTTCGTCGAGGGCGCTGATGCGGCCGATGCGGAGGTTGAGCGATTCGGTGGCGCGGATGTCGCCGATGCGAACCTCCATGCCGGCCAGTTTGGAGAGACGGCGCTCGACGGCAACACGGAACCAGGGCGAGCGGATGCCGGCCTGCGCCCCGCCGTAGAGGAGGGCGGCGGCGAGGAGGAGGCCCCAGACGATGCGTCCGGCGGGGGAACGGGTGCGGGCGGCCACGGATCAGCCTCCGGCGAGTTCGGCGGAGCGCGCGGTGGCGGCCTGCACGGCGGCGGCCACGGCGGCGGAGAAGCCGCGCGCTTCCATCGCGGCGAGCCCGGCGAGGGTGGTTCCGCCGGGGGAGCTGACGCGGCGGCGCCATTCGGCGGGCGGCACGTCGGGGCGGGCGGCGGCGAGGGTGGCGGCGCCGAGGACGGTACCGACGGCCATGCGGCGCGCGTCCTCCGGGGCGAATCCCTGCGCGAGGCCGGCGGCCTCGAGCGCCTCGATGAAGGCGAAGACGTATCCGGGACCGCTTCCGCTCAGCCCCGTCACGGCATCCATCTGCGCTTCCTCCGCGCGCACGACGGTGCCGGTGCCGGCGAGCAGGGCGCATACCGTTTCCGCGTCGGCCCCGGTGGCGCGCGAGCCGCGGCATACGGCGGCGACGCCCGCGCCGGCGAGGGCGGGCAGGTTCGGCATCACGCGCACGACGCGGCCGGGGACCATCGACTCCAGGCGGGCCGTCGTGACGCCCGCGCAGATGCTGACGACGAGCTGATCCGCCGCGAACGCCCCCGCCGCCTGGGAGACGGCTTCCGCGAGCTGCTGCGGCTTGACCGCGAGGAACACGATGTCCGCGCCGCGCACCGCGTCCGCGTTGGATGCGGACGTCCGGACCCCGTGTTTCGCCGCGAGTTCCGCGAGGCGGGATGCCGACACGTCCGCCATCGTGACGTTTCCCGGCTCCGCCGCGCGGCCGCGCAGCATCCCCTCCACGATCGCCCCCGCCATGTTCCCCGCGCCGATGAATGCGATCTCCGCCATGCTCACGCCTCCTTTTCCGGATAGGTCCTCGCCCCGAAAATGCCGGTGCCGACGCGGACGAACGTCGCGCCTTCCTCGATGGCGACCTCCATGTCGTGGGTCATGCCCATGGAGAGTTCTTCCAGGGGGACGGCGTACTCCGCGGCCCAGGCATCGCGCAGCCCGCGCAGGCGGCGGAAATGGGGGCGGGCCTCCTCCGGATCCTCCGCGACGGGGGGGACCGTCATCAGGCCGCGGACTTCGACGGTCTGCAGGTCCGGCACCATCGCGAGCATCTCCGGCACCGCGTCCGGGGCGGCGCCCGACTTCGAGATTTCGCCCGAGACGTTGACCTCCAGCAGCACCCGGAGACGCTTGCCCGCCGCCGCCGCGTGGCCGTCGAGCATCCGCAGGAGTTTCGGCGTGTCCACCGAATGGACCCAGTCGAACAACCGCACCGCGGCGGCCGCCTTGTTGCTCTGGAGGTGCCCGATCAGATGCCATTCGAGCGTGCCCGGGCACTGCGGCACCTTGACGGCCGCCTCCTGCACGCGGTTTTCGCCGAAGACCCGCTGCCCGCAGGCGGCCGCCTCGCGCACGGCCGACGCGGCGTACGTCTTGCTGACGGCCACCAGCCGCACGTCCGCGGGATCGCGTCCGCACCGCGCGCAGGCCGCCGCGATGCGCCGTCGCACGTCTTCCAGGTTGGCCCCGATGTCCGCTGTCGTATCGTTCAAGTTCATGCCCTCATCATGCAACAACGCGCGGCGGAACGCACGCACTTTCCGGCGCGCGTTGCCGGCACGACCGGTCCCGGCGGGCGGGGACGGCCCGCCCAGCCAAGACTCAACCGGTGCCGGACGGCCCGCCGCGGCGGCGCTTGAGTTCGGCTTTCCACGCCTTGATTTGCTCCAGGCGCGCCTTCACGCGGGCTTCGACGCCTTGGTCGGTGGGGACGTAGTATTCGCGGCCTTCGAGGCCGTCGGGGAGGCACTGGAGGTCGGCGATCCTGTTCTCCTCGTAGTGGGCGAGGCGGTAGCCCTTGCCGTAGCCGAGGTCCTTCATCAGGCGCGTCGGCGCGTTGCGGAGCGCGAGCGGGACCGGCTCCGCCGTCCGCTCCAGCGCGTCGCGCTTGGCGTGTTCGTAGGCGATGTACGCGGCGTTGGACTTCGGCGCGACGGAGAGGTAGATCACCGCCTCCGCCAGGTGCACCGTGCATTCCGGCATCCCGATGAAGTGGCACGCCTGGAACGCCGCCACCGCGATCTCCAGCGCCCGCGGGTCCGCCAGCCCCACGTCCTCGGCGGCGAAGCGCGTCACCCGCCGCGCGACGTACAGCGGGTCCTCGCCGCCCTCCAGCATCCGCGCCAGCCAGTACACCGCCGCGTCCGGGTCCGAGTTGCGCATCGACTTGTGCAGCGCCGAGATGATGTTGTAGTGCTCCTCCCCCGCCTTGTCGTAGAGCAGCGACTTGCGCGACGTGCACTGCGCCACCGTCTCCGCCGACACCGCCACCGACCCGTCCGCGCGCGCGTCCGCGTTCAGCACCGCCATCTCCAGCGTCGATAGCGCCGACCGCGCGTCGCCGTCCGCGAATGCCGCGATGGCCCGTAGCGCCTCCTCCGCGACCTCCACCCGCCGCCCCCCGTAGCCGCGCGGATCGGCCACCGCCCGGCGCAGCAGCGACAGCAGGTCGTCCTCCGACAGCGGCCGCAGCACGAACACCTTGCACCGCGACAGCAAGGCCCCGTTGACCTCGAACGACGGGTTCTCCGTCGTCGCCCCGATCAGGATGATGCTCCCCCGCTCCACGTACGGCAGGAACGCGTCCTGCTGCGCCTTGTTGAAGCGGTGGATTTCGTCCACGAACACGATCGTCCGCCGCCCGATCGCCCGCGCGTCGTCGGCCCGCGCCATGACGTCCTTGATTTCCTTGATGCCGCTCGTGACGGCCGAGAACGTCACGAACCGCGCGTCCGTCGTCTTCGCGATCACGTGCGCCAGCGTCGTCTTGCCCACGCCCGGCGGGCCCCAGAACACGATCGACGGCACCGTGTCCCGCTCGATCAGGTTCCGCAGCACCTTCCCCGGACCGATGAGGTGCTGCTGCCCGCACACCTCGTCGAGGGTGTCCGGCCGCAGGCGCTCCGCGAGCGGCACGCTTTCGTCGACGCCGCCCGCCCCCCGCGGCGCGAAGAGACTCCCCATGCCGTCGTCGCGGTTCATGGCTTGCCCAGCAACCTCGCTTCGGCGGCGTCCGGCGCGATGCCGTCGATCACCACCCGCTTGTTCCGTCCCGTCTCCCCCGCGACGATCCGCACCCGCGACCGCGGTACGCCCGCCTTCTCCGCGAGGAACTCGACCAGCGCGGCATTGGCCGCCCCGTCCACGGGCGGCGCGCACAGGCGCACCTTCAGGGCGTCGCCGATCTCGCCCTGGATGGCGTTCTTCTGCGCGCGCGGAATCACCCGCACCGCGAACGCCGTACCGCCGTCTGCCGTCGCTTGGAATTTCATGCCCCGACGATACCGCACCCGCCCCCTCCTTCGCAAGCGCCGGGAACGGGGGTGAACTTCATGGGGAGAAGTGTGGGGGAAAATCGGTGGATTTCTCCGTGTTTCCCGTAATTGCAAAAGCGAAAATGGCGGGCGCAAAAAGGCCCGCCGGAAAGGGCGGGCCGGGGGTGGGATGGAGGGGGGGCGTCAGGCGTCGACGGTCGGCACCTGGGCCGGGGCCACGTTCTCCAGGAGGACCTTCATCGCGGCGGCGGGGAGGAGGGTGAGGCGTTCGGTGGGGGCGGTCAGGGTCGGGGCGGAGAGGGGGGCCAGGGCGGGGGTGAGGTCGATGGTGAAGGTCGGGGTGGTGTAGCGGTAGCCGGTGGGGATGGGGGCGAGGGTGTGGGTGGCGCCGGCGATGCGGGCGGAGATGGAGCGGGCGGGGCCGGTGCCGGTGATGCGGTAGGCGTTGTTTTCCTGGGAGAGGAATTCGGATTCGGAGACGTAGAGGCGGGGTTTGTCGGCGTAGGGGCGTCCGGCGGTCGGGCAGAAGGTGGCGCAGTTGGCGCATTCGTTGCAGAAGTCGGTCAGTACCGCGGTCTGGGTGGCCTGCGCGACGGCGAAACGTTCGGGGGCGGCGGGGACGGGGGCGCCGTCGGCGACGGTCCAGGCGGGGAGGTCGGCGGCGAAGGGGGCGCAGGTGTAGGTGAGGAAGGCGTGGTTGGGGCAGACGCTGGTGCAGACGGAGCAGAAGGTGTCGCAGGCCAGGCAGCGGGCGGCTTCCTGGCGGGCGGCGTCCTTGGTGAGCGGGAGGACGACTTCGGCGAAGTCGCCGCGGGCGGTAAGGGGCGTCTCGGGGATGGGGGTGCGCGGGACGCGGGTGGCGCGTTTGCGGAGGGTGGCGGGGAAGTCGGCGGGCGCCACGGTGGCGGCGGGGGACGCGTCGGCCGCGGCGCCGAGGATGGCGGCGGCGATCTTCTTGCCGTCGGCCAGGGCCTTGACGAGGGTCGCGGGGCCGCCGTTGACGCAGTCGCCGCCGGCGTAGATGCCGGGGACGGCGGTGGCGCCGGTAGCTTCGTCGGCGACGATGTAGCCTTTCTTGTTGAAGGCGAGGCCGAGGTCGGCCGCGAAGGCGAGGTCGGGTTTCTGGCCGATGGCGGCGATGAGGTGGTCGAGCGGGAGGTCGAAGTCGGAGCCGGGGACTTCGACGGGGCGGCGGCGGCCGGAGGCGTCGGGTTCGCCGAGGGTCATCGTGGAGCAACGGAGGGCGGTGAGTTTGCCGCCTTCGGCAAGAATGGCCTTGGGGGCGGTGAGTTCGCGCAGGGGGATGCCTTCGGAGAGGAGCCCGGCGAGTTCTTCGCGGTGGGCGGGCATTTCGTCGCGGGTGCGGCGGTAGATGACGGTGGGCTCGCCGCCGAGGCGCTTGGCGACGCGCGCGCAGTCCATGGCGACGTCGCCGCCGCCGATGATGCCGACGCGTCCGGCGAGGGACGTGCATTCGCCGTCGCGGACGCAGCGGAGGAATTCGATGCCGTCGATGACGCCGTCGGCGGTTTCGCCGTCGAGTCCGAGGGGGGCGCCGAGCTGGGCGCCGGCGGCGATGACGACGATGTGCCCGGCGGCGCGCAGCCCGGCAATGGTGAAGTCGCGTCCGGCGGCCTGGCCGAAGCGGAACGTGACGCCGGCGGCTTCGAGGCGGGCGGCGTCGCGCTGGATGAGTTCGGGGAGGGCGCGGTAGGCGGGGAGGGTTTTGTTCGCCATGCCGCCGGGGGCGGGACGGGCGTCGTAGACGGTGACGTCGGCCCCGGCTTCGCGCAGGAAGGCGGCCGCGGAGAGTCCGCAGGGGCCGGCGCCGATGATGGCGACGCTCACCGCGGGCGCTCCGCCGGAGCCCGCGGCGAGGGGGATGTCCTGGCCGTATTCGAGGGCGGCGCGCTTGAGTTCGCGGATGGCGAGGGGGGTGTCGTACTGGCTGCGGATGCAGGTGGTCTCGCAGGCGTGGTTGCAGGCGCGGCCGAGGGTGGCGGCCATGGCGTTGTCGCGCCGGATGACGGCCGCGGCGCGGTCGAAGTCGCCGGCGGCGATGGCCGCGATGTAGGAGGGGACGTCCTGGGAGAGGGGGCAGGTGGTGCGGCAGGGGGCCGCGATGCAGTCGAAGGCGCCCAGGGGGCGGGTCGTCTTGGTGGCGCGGCGGTCGTAGGTGTCGCGCTTGTAGAGGGGGCTCTCCAGGACGGCCTTGGCGTAGGCCTGGAGGTTGGCGAGGGCCGCGGCTTTGACGTCGCTCCCGGCGGGGGCGCCGGCCTTGGCGAGGATCCACGCGGGGAGGTCGGCCGCGCCGACCGCGCGCAGGGCGTCGGCGGCGTTGGCGCAGTACTGGAGGAGGCGCGCGTAGCCGCCCGGACGCAGGAGGTCGCTGCTGGCCGTGATGGTCGTGAGGCCGCACGCGAGCAGGTCGGCCACGTTGAAGGCGTCCGCGCCGCCCGCGTAGCTGATGGGGAGGTCGCCGCCGAACTCGGTCTCGAGCTTCGCCGCGAGGTTCACCGTGACGGCCTGGAGGGGGCGGCCGGAGAGGTACATCATCTTTTCGTTGGGGCTGAAGACGGTGCGGTGGTTCTCGACTTCGAGCGTGTTCGAGAGCTTGACGCCGAAGGCGACGCCCTTGCGGGCCGCGCGGGCGCGCAGGTCGGTCAGGATGGCGATCGCGTCGGGATACTTGAGGTCGTGGCCGAACGCGGCGTCGGGGACCGTCACCTGCTTGAAGCCGCACACGCCGTTGAGGATGCCGCGGAGGGCGTCGGGGCCGAGGAGGGTGGGGTTCAATTTGACGTTGGTGTGCAGTCCGCGCTCCTCGATGAGGTAGGCGGCGATCTTGCCGATTTCGTCGGGCGGGCAGCCGTGCATCGTCGAGAGCGTCACGTTGTCGGAGAGGCGGCGCGGGATGTCGAGGTCGCGGACCGCGGGATAGACTTCGGCGACGGCGGCGACGGCTTCGTCGTACTCCGCGCCGGCGTCCGCCATGCGCGCGAGGAAGCCCTGGACGTTCGGCTTGAGGATGCCTTCGAGGTTGTAGCCGACCGACATGTTGAAGATCATCCCCGGGCGCCCCGCGCGGCCCAGCCTGTGCTGGAGGGCGTGGATCAGGACCCACGCGATGAGGTACTCGCGGAAGGACTGGTCGATCTTCAGCTCCTGGCTCCATTCGACGTTGTAGCCTTCGTCCTGCATGTCGATGCAGGGCTTGCTGACGACCAGCTCGTCGAGGGTCTGGATGGTCTTGAGCTCGATGAAGCGCCCGCCGTGCAGCCACGCCGCGACGATGTTCTGCGCCATCTGCGAATGGGGGCCGGCCGCGACGCCGAAGGGCGTGTCGAGGGGCTGTCCGTAGAGGGAGGTGCGGAAGGGATCGTCCGCCGCGGGCACGAAGAAGAGCTCCCTGGGGATGCCGAAGACGCTGCCGCGCGCCTCCAGTTCACCGAACACCCACTTGGCCAACGTGCGGAAATCCAACGGCTGGAAATGGTCTGACATGCTGCTCTCCTGTTGTCGCTTTGGCTGTCTTCCGCGTGCGGCACGCCCCGACGCCGGAGCCGCCCACGCTCCCCTCATTCTGCCACAGCCCCCGCGCGCCGCGCAAGCGCGGGTTTCGCGGCGGGGCGGACGGCGGCCTGCCGCGCCGGTCTTGTCTTGGCGGCGCCCACTCCATGTCCGGCGGGAAATCCTTTTTGGAAACACGAAAAACACACGTCTTTTCCCCGATTTTCCGTCAAAGTCCCCCCCATGATGTTTCCGGGGCGGACGGAAGCCGCGTGCGGCCTTCTTCGCTCAAGGAATGTGCCTGCCGTCCACAACCCGCCGCTCCCGTTGGATTCCGAGGGAGGCGCGAATCGGGCCGTGCGGACGGAACTCTTCTCCGGACCGCCCCCATCCCCCCGCCGCCTGCGGGCTTCAGTCTCCGGGCTCGCCGGCGGCGTTCTTGAGGAGTTCCCGGGCGTGGCGGAGGGCGACGGAGGTGCTGTCGCGGCCGCCGAGCATGCGGGCGAGTTCCTCGACGCGCTCGTCGCGGGACAGGCGGCGCACATGGGTGCGGGTGCGGCCGTCGTCTCCGACGTCCTTCTTCACCGCGAACTGCAAGCTCCCGCACGCCGCGACCGCCGGCAGGTGCGTGATGGCCACGACCTGGCGTCCTCGCGCGACCTGCGCGAGCTTGCGGCCGACGGCCGGCGCCGTCTCGCCGCCGATGTTCGCGTCGATTTCGTCGAACACGAGCGTCCCCACGCGGTCGGCGTCGGCGAGCACCGCCTTGACCGCGAGCATCACGCGCGAGATTTCGCCGGAAGAGGCGATCGCCCGCAGCGGGCGCATGGGTTCGCCGCGGTTGGGAGCGAAGCCGAAGTCGGTGGTGTCGAGCCCGTCGGCCTGCGGCTCGGGCGCTTCGCCGAGGGGGATGTCGAAGGCGGCGTTCTCGAAGCCGATGGCGCGGAGTTCGCCGAGGATGGCCGGGGCGAGGGCGGATGCCGCGGCGGCGCGGCGGGCGCGCAGGGCGGTGCCGGCGAGGCGCAGGTCGGCATCGGCGGCGACGAGTTCGAGCGCGAGTTCCTCGAGGCGGGCGTCCCGGTTGCGGATTCCGTCGAGTCGGGCCTTGGCGTCGGCGAGAACGCGGCGGACGTCGGCGAGTTCCGGACCGTAGCGGCGCTTGATCCGCTCGTACTCCCACAACCGCCGGTCGAGCCATTCCAGGCGCGCCGGATCGGCCTCGATGGAGGAAAGGTCGCGCTGGATGCCGACCGAGAGGGCGGCCAGGCCGTCCGCGAGCGGCTTGAGGGTGGCCGGCCAGTCGGCGGCGGCGGGCGTGAGGCGCGCGAGTTCTTCGAGGGCCTTGCGCACGGGCGCGAGCCGTTGGAGGATGGAATCCTCGCCCTCGCTGAGGGTCTGGGTGGCCAGCTGGCCGAGTTCGAGGATGCGCTGGGCGTTGCCGGCGGTCTGCTGCTCGGCGCGCACGGACTCCTCCTCGCCCTCTTCGAGCGCGGCGTCCTCGATTTCCTTGACGCGCGAAGCGAGCAGGTCGGCCTGCGCGTCGGCGTCGGGCCCGCCGGCGGCTTCGAGGGCGGCCTTGCGGGCGAGCAGGGCCGCGCGGCGCTCCCAGGCGGCGGCGTAGGCGGCGCGCTCGGCGTCGTCGTGGGCGTAGGCGTCGAGGATGGCGAGCTGCTCGGCGGGATGGAACAGGAGCTGGTGGTCGTGCGGGCCGTGGAGGTCCACGAGGGAGGTCCCGATGCGGCGCAGGAGGCCCGCGGTGGCGGGGGCGTCGTTGACGTGGATCTGGCCGCCGCCCGCGGCGCGCACGGTGCGGCGGACGATCAGCGTGGCGTCCTCGCAGGGGGGCATCCCGGCCTCGGAGAGGACGGCGTCGACGGCCGCGAGGACCTCCGGTTCGAGGGAGAAAACGGCCTCGACGGAGCACTGGGCGGCTCCGGCGCGCACGGCCCCGGTGTCCGCGCGCTCGCCGAGCAGCAGGTAGAGGGCGCCGATCAGCACCGACTTGCCGGCGCCGGTCTCGCCCGAGACGATGTTCAGCCCCGGACCGAACGCCACGTCGGCCTCTTCCACCAGCGCCAGGTTGCGCACTTTGAGCAGGGAAATCATGGCCGCGGACGTTAGCCCTTTCGCATCCCGCTGGCAAGCGCCGATGCGCTTAGGGCAGCGACACCGTGAACCCGCCGAACTGCGCCGCGAGGAACAGCCCGTACAGCGCGATGATCGCCAGCGCCTCCGAACGGACGAACCGCCCGTCCGTCGTCACGAACATCTGCATCAGCGCCCCCGCCAGCACCAGCAGCGGGAGGTCGCGCGAGACGATCAATGGCGCGACCGGCAGCGGCGCCACCAGGCACAGCGCGCCCATCACGGCGAGGCCCGTGAAGATGTTCGAGGCGTAGATCTCCCCGAGCGTCACGTCCTCCTGCCGCTTGATCACCGCGCCGAGGGCGATCGCCAGTTCCGGCAGCGAGGTGCCGAACGAGAACAGCGTCGCGCCCATCAACGTTTCGTTCATGCCCATCCGCAACGCCAGCTTCCCGCCGTTCGCCACGATCAGCTCCGCCCCGTATACCACCATCCCCACGCCCGCCACGAACAGCACGCCGTCCAGGAACGTGAACCGTCCCGCCGCCGTCGTCCCGCCCGCGCCCCGCTGCCGCTTCGCCTCCGCGAGATTCCCCATGAAATACGGCACGTACGCCCCCACCAGTACCAGCCCGTCCAGGCGGCTCAGCCGCCCGTCCAGCGCCAGCACCAGCATCAGCGCCGCCGACAGGATCATCCAGCCCGACTCCCGTTCGCGGATCGACGGCCCCACCGTGATCGGCCGCCACAGCGCGCACAGGCCCGCCACGAAGGTCAGGGTCACGAAGTTCGACCCCACGATGTTCGAGACCGCCGCGCCCGCCTGGCCCCGGATCGACGCGAGGAGCGACACGCAGAACTCCGGCAGCGACGTCATCACCGCCAGCAGCAGCGCCGTCACGAGCAGCGGGGACACCCGCAGCGCGCCGGCGAGCCGCGGCACGCGGCGCAGCACCGTCTCCGTGCCGCCCCACAGCAGCCCGATTCCCGCGAAAAACAACACTACCGACAAGATCGTATCCATTCTGGTCCACCTTTCCCGTCCCAGCGTACGCCCTCCCTCCCGAAACTTCAACGCCGTTTCGGCTTGCGCGCCCCCCCGCGCGGCGGGGGCCGTCAGAAGTAGATGTCGCGTTCGCCCGCCGCGATGCGGTCGTAGTCGCGCTTGAACTCGGGCCAGATCTTCGGCTGCTTGGCTTCGATTTCGGCCAGTTCCTTCTTGATCAGCGCCTCGCCGACGGCCTGGGTCTCCGGCGACGCGAAGTCGTCGAGCCATTCCTTGAACGTCAGCACCGCGTTGAGTTTGCAGAACTTGCCTTCCTCGCCCGTCCGCAGCAGCTTCATGATGCACGCGCCCGTCCGCCCGCAGCGGTAGCCCGCCGTGCAGAAGCTCGTGATCGAGCCCATCGACGCCCATTCGCGGATTACCACGTCCAGCGGGCGCGGGTCGCCCAGGATGAATTGCTGGCGCTCGCTCTTCTGCTCTTCCTGCTTGCCTTCGGAGTAGGCGCCGACGCCGACGTTGCTGGAGGCGTCCATCTGCGTCACGCCCAGCGGCAGCAGGCGGCGGCGCATCTCGGGGGACTCGCGCGCGGTGATGATCAGCCCGGAGTAGGGGACCGCCAGGCGCGCCAGGACCACGATCTTCTCGAAGTCGTCGTCGTTGACCTTGCGGTCGTTGCGCTCCAGCCACGGGGTGTTGATCGCCGGCTCCAGGCGCGGGAAGGACAGCGTGTGCGGGCCGATGCCGCAGAACCGCTCCATCTCCAGCACGTGGTCCTGCTGGGCGAGCAGTTCGTAGCGCCAGTCGCTCAGGCCGTAGAGGACCCCGAGGCCGTTGTCGTCGATGCCCGCCTCCTGCGCGCGGTGCATCGCGTAGAGGCGCCAGCGGAAGTCGCCCTTGACCGTGTTCGCCGGATGCAGTTTCGCGTACATCCGCCGGTCGTAGGTCTCCTGGAACACCTGGAACGTCCCCAGCCCCACCTCGTGCAGCACCTTCAGCTCGGAGACCGGCATCGGCGCGGCGTTGACGTTCACGCGGCGGATCTGGCCCGTGCCGCGGCGGGTCTTGACCTTGACCGAATAGACCGTGCGGATGGTCTCCGCGATGTAGTCGACGCCCGACTCCGGGTGCTCGCCGTACACCACGATCAGCCGCTTGTGGCCGAGCTGGCCCGCCATCGCCTCGGCCTCGCGGCGGACCTCGTCCTGCGTCAGGACGCGGCGCTGCTGCTGGGCGTTGGACTCGCGGAAGCCGCAGTACACGCAGTTGTTCACGCACTTGTTCGCGAGGTAGAGCGGCGCGAACGTCACGATCCGGTTGTCGTACACGATGTGCTTGATCTTCCCCGCCGCCGCCTTCATCTCGTCCCAGAGCCCCGGGTCCTTCACCCGGATCAGCACCGCCAGCTCCTCCTGCGTGAGGGTCTGGATGGACAGCGCCTTCTGGACGATCGCCCGCACCTGCGCCGGGTCGGGCTCCGAGGTGTCCTTCAGCAGCTCCAGGATGCGGTCGTCGCGGACGTAGTCCGACCCGTCGGCATTGAGGTACTTGTCGATTTCCGCCCGGACGATGCGGTTCCGGGCCCATTCCTTCTCGAATTCGTTCATGCCATCCATACTACCCCGTTTCCGCCCCTTTGCAAGCGACCTCCGCCGATCTCCCTCCGCCCTGCCTGTCCCCTCCCTCCATCCGTCCTTCCCCCCGCCTCCGTCCTCCCGCTGGCCCTGCCCGACCGGGGCCGGAATCACTTTTGGAAACAGGAAAATATCGAGGTTTTCCTTCGTTTCCCATGCATGGTCTTTCCCCATGAAAAATCCCCCCGTCCGGGCGGGCGGGGGGAAGGCGAAGAGGCCTTGAGGTGACCGGATCAGCCGCGGGCTTCGCGGAGGAGGGCGTCGCGGTAGCGGGAGACGTACTCGGCGAGGTCTTCCTTCCAGTCGCGCATGCGGTTGAGGCCCGCGCGCTTGAGGGCCGCGTTCTCCAGGATGGAGTTCGCCGGGCGCGCCGTCGCGGAGGGGTATTCGCTCGTGGCGCAGGGGCGGACTTCGCAGTCGATGCCCATCAGGCGGATGAACTCGGACGCGAAGTCGTACCAGCTGCACCAGCCTTCGCCGCTCGCGTGGAACAGCCCCACCGCCTGCGCTTCGACCACCGCCAGGATCTGTTCGGCCAGGCGCCGGGACCAGGTGGGCGTGCCGTACTGGTCGTTGACGACGCGCAGGCCCTTCGAGGGCTCCCGCACGGCGTGCCGCAGGATGGTCTTGAGGAAGTTGTAGCCGTGCGCGCCGTAGAGCCACGCGGTGCGCAGGATGGCGTGGCGCACGCCCTCGACGTCGAGTTCGCGCTCGCCCGCGAGTTTGCTCTTGCCGTAGATGCTGGCGGGAGCCGGGGTGTCGGTCTCGACCCACGGCTCCGGGACGGGGCGGTCGCCCGGAAAGACGTAGTCGGTGGAGATGTGCACCAGGAACAGGTCCCGGGCCTTGGCGCGCGTGGCCAGCAGGCGCGGTCCGTCGCGGTTGGCGGCGTAGGCCTTGGTTTCGTCGTGTTCGGCGCGGTCGACGGCGGTGTACGCGGCGCAGTTGACGATGGCGTCCGGCTTCCAGAGGTCGATCACGCCGTCGACGCTCGCCTCGGACGTGATGTCGAGGTTCGGCAGGTCGAGCGCCAGGACGGTGTGGCCCGCGAAGACTTCGCGGCAATCGCGGCCGAGCTGTCCGCGGCCGCCGGTGATGAGGATGCGCATGGGTTGGTTCCTTGTTTGTTTCAAGTGGCGACAGGGTAGCACGCCAAAAACGTTTTGACGAACTCCAATCCACCGGAGGGAAGGGAAACTCCGATTTGTCCGATGCCTCCGCTAACGCTCCGGCAAAGCCCCCCAATGGCTTTCCCAATCGCAATCCAACGTGGGCAGCGACGGATGCCCCGGATGCGGGGCATCCGTCGCTGCCCACACTTCGGGAATTTTTTGAATTCAAACGGGCGGAGCGTTAGCGGAGCCATCGGACAAATCGGAGTTTGCATTTTCCGGGGTCAGAAGGGGAGGTCTCCCTCGCCGCCGGCGGAGGGCGCGGCGGCGGGGGCGGAGGGTGCGGCGGGCGGGGTCTCGCCGGCGGCGGCGCCGTCGAAGGGGACGGCTTCGCCCTGGACGAGCATCTCGATGCGCTTTTCGACTTCGTTGAGCTTAGAAGAGCAGGCCTTGACCAGTTTCTGGCCCTCCTCGAAGGCTTTGACCATGTCTTCCAGGCCGAGCTGGCCGCTTTCCATCTGGTTGGCGATGGTCTCCAGGCGTTCCAGCGAGGCCTCGAATCCGAGGGGCGGCTGCGGGGGTTGCGGTTGTGGCTGTTCCATGTTCGTCTCCTTGGGCCGGGGGCACGACGGATTGGACGGTGCCTTCGGCGAGTTCGGTTGTCAACAGGGTTCCGGGCGGGGCGTCGCCGGGCCGCCGCAGGAGGGCGCCGCCGGGCAGGCGCGTGAGGCTGTAGCCGCGGCGCAGGACGGCGCGCGGATCGAGCAGCCGGAGCTGGGCGGCGAGCCGGCGTAGGGCGTCGCGCCGCCGCTGGAGGCCGAGCGCGAGCGG
>CACXEY010000185.1 GCA_902766695.1 uncultured bacterium | reverse complement strand
CCGGCCTCGCCTGGGCCCCCCCCCCCCCCCGGTAGCTCCTCCCCTCGGCACGCCCTCTCTGCACCCCATTTTTCCCGCCTTCCGCCTCCCGTGTCCCAACCGTTCGCGATATTAAGGAAAGGTCTTGCCATTCCTCCCGTTTTCATCCATCATCCCCCCCCATGAAAAAATCCCCCGTCTTTCCCCCCGGCTATCTCAAGGCATTGGCCAACGACTGTTTCGGCCCCCATCCCGGTCCCGTCTGCGGAGGGGCCTACGCGACCCTGGCGGAGGCCTGCTTCGGACTCGCCCTCTTCGGCGGCTGCCTCGCCACCCATCTCCTGTGGTATGGCGGCAAAACCCTCCTCTCCCGGATTCTCCGCCACGTCTCGCCGCCCGAGCCGCTTTCACCGGCCGCCCCCCAGCCCCCCGTCTCCCTCCGCGGCGCCCCCGCGCCCGAAGACATCGAAGACGTCTGGAACCTGGACCCGCGCACCCTCTGCGGCCGACTCCGCATCGGCTCGCGCCTGGCCGATTTGGAGCCGACGCTCGATTCCCGTTTCGTCTTCAAGAAGGCCCGCAACGGCTCCCGCCGCATCGTCGCCCGGCAGCCCGGCCTCAAGGGCTGGATGAAAAACCACGTACCCTCCGTCAAGTACTCCACCGCCATGCACTACAAGAAACTGGCCACCCGCCTCCGCCAGCTCGTCGGCCTCGACCCGCGCATTCCCCTGGAGTGGCTTCTTCCCGACAACGAAGAGTCCCTTTCCGTCCTCACTCCAGCCGATCGGCAGGCCACTGTCGCCGCCCGGACCAAGCTATCCCGCCTTCTCGCCGACAATCCCAAGTACACTCACCTCGTGCAGGCCGTCGAATCCAAGCTCGGCATCATGCGCATGGTGACGATCCGCCGCATCCAGCCGTCCCGTCCCGGTCGCGGGAAGCACCGGAAAACGGGGTATTCCGAAAAGAATCCCTTGATATCGCGAGAGTTCCGTGGCGGCTTCTCGGCGACAACGGACGAGATGCGGACGAAGGTCTTCTGGGACGCCGTCCGGAAGATACTGGGCGAGAGGGATCCCGACCGCGAGACACGGGAACTGCAATCCGACATCCGCGCATGGCTCAACGCGCCCCTCCAGGCCCGGCAAAACCGGCGACGCTAGGCCTTTCGGGGCCGTCCGCCCCGTTCTTCCCCTTTGACCCCCTGCAGCGCCGGGGCGGGAACCACGCTATTTTTCCAGACCGAGCCGACGTCCGGCGATGCGCGGAAGCTGTTTGGCCAACCGCCAGAACGGGGCCAAGGACGCCCCGAAGGGGAGCGCCCCCGGCACGTTCGCGCGGCGGATGTCTTCCAGGAGGGAGGTGCGGTCGAGCCAGTCCTGCTGGTTGAAGAACGTGTAGTGGTGGCACACCGCGTGGGCGTCGAAAACCACCAGCTTGCGGTTCTCGCGGATCCACGCCCCCCAGTCCACCTCGTCGTGTTCGCGGACGCCGCCGAGCTCCGTCCAGTGGCGGTAGTCGTAGCAAATGCAGTTGATGCTGAAGCGATCGTGGAACGGCACCCACCGTTCCGCCGCCGCCGCGCGCATCCGCTCGTTGGCATCGGGAAGGGAGAGGAAATGCCGGATCATCCAGTCTGCCAGATGCGGATAGAACCAGACGCATCCGGCGGCCGCGGCCTCCCAGCGCGCACGGGGCAACCGCAGGAACTCCTCCCTCAGTTCCGGGAAGGTGCCGAGGAGAATCCACGCCCCGAGCCCGTTGTTGGGGAGGGTGGCGGAAACCAGCGCGAGGTCCGGGTCGGCGGCGTGGCGGGCGTGGGTTTCCGCGAGCTTGAGGTCCCAGTCGGCGGAGACGAACACGTCCTCGTCGATCTTGAAATACAGCGCATCGGGATGCCGCCGCACGCATTCGTTCTGGAGGTTGGAGATGTACCAGCCCTTGCCGCGCGGCCCGGCGATGACATCCCACGGGATGTCGGGATGCTCCCGCACCAGCCGATCGACGTACCGCCGGTGGCGCCCGACGACGCCGTTGAGGAGCAGCGCCACGGCGTCGAAACGCCGGATGGAACCGCCCTGGATGAGCATGTCCATGCAGAGGCGGAAGCAATCCAGCCGGTGGCTGGTGAGAATCATGAGGACTTTCGGTCGCGCCATGAATCCATGCATACCACGCCCGCGCTCCGGGCGCCACCGAAAAACCTCGCAGGAACGGCGTCCGCAGCCCGGAGAAACGCCAAATCGGGGATTGTAGGGGCGGCGGGGTTTGGTAGAGTGAATGACATGCATGCATTCGCGAAACGGTATTGGCGGTGGGGGATGGCGGCGCTCTTGGCGTGGGGGTGCGCCGGGAATGCGGCTCACGCGGCGGGGGGAACGATTCCCTCCGACGTGTCGGCGCGGCGCATCATGGCCGGCGACCGGCTGAACATCTCGGTCAAGGAGCAGAGCGACCTCAACCGCGTGTACGCGGTGGCGGGGGACGGGTCGGTGGATTTCGCGTTCGCCGGACGCGTGGTCATCGGGGAACTCACCGCGGACGAAGCGGCGCGCAAGCTGGAGGAAGTGCTGGAAAGCCGGTACTTCCGCGAGGCGCACGTGGACATCTCCATCGCGAACTTCGTCGAAGGCGACGTGTACGTGACCGGGGCGGTGCGCACCCCGAAGTCGCTGCCCTTCCGCGGGGACTCCATCATGACGCTGGTGGAGGCCATCACGCAGTGCGGTGGCCTGGCGGAGAACGCGGCGGGCGACCGGGTGCGCATCCTGCGGTGGCGGCCGGGCGGGTCGATGGAGAAGCAGTCGATCGACGTGAACGTCCAATACATGATGGACACGCTCGACTTCGCGAACGACCAGTACCTGCGGCCGCGCGACTACATCATCGTCCCCAGCCGAGGCAACGGCAGCGACGAGCGCAACGAGTTCCTGGCGATGGGCGAGGTCCGCCAGCCGGGATACCATCCCTACAGCGCGGACTTGGACGTGATCAAGGCGGTGACGATGGTCGGCGGCCTGGGCGAGTTCGCGGACTGGTCGTCGGCTCGCATCATGCGCAAGCAACCGAACGGGGAGTACACGATTCTGCCGGTGGACCTCAACCGCCTCTTCAGCGCGGCGGACATGGAATGCAACCTGCCGATGAAGAAGGGAGACATCTTCATCGTGCCGTCGGTCCGCAACGTGGTCAGCGCGCAGATCTACCTGCTCGGCGAGGTGCAGAAGCCGGGCGCGGTGTCGTTCATGCCGGGGCCGACCGCGACGGCGGCTCGGATCATCCTGGCGCACGGGGGGCTGACGGATTTCGCGGACGGGCGGGTGCGCCTCCAGCGGCTGGCTCCGGACGGAAGCAAGAAGACGCTGGTGCTGGACATCCGGAAAATCCTGAAGAAGGGGGACTTCGAGGACGACGTGGCGTTGCAGGACGGCGACGTGCTGGTGGCGCCCGAGGCGGGAATCCTGGACAGTTTTTGGCCCTTCTGATTGGAGACACACGATGAAAGACCTGCTCCAGCCGCCCACCGCCGCCCCCGCGCCCGCCGCGCCCGCCAACGACGCGCCGAAATTCGAGTTCCGCAAGTATTTCTACATGATCGTCCGGCGGCTCTGGCTGCTGGTGCTGTGCTTCTTCATCTCCGTCTCCGTGATGCTGGTGATGATGATGAAGCAGGAACCGGAGTACACCGCGACGGCGAAGGTCCAGCTGGTGCGGTCGGTGCTTTCGCTGCCGAGCAACCTGCGTCAGGCGGACATGGAAACGATCCTCGGCGACTACGCGCAGACGCAGCGGTCGATCATCCTGAGCACGAACGTCATCGACCTCGCGAAGTCGAAGCTGGACCTGACGCCGCAGGAGTTCGGGTCCAAGGGCGGGTCGGTCTCGGTGAACCCGGGCTGGCAGACGGCCATCCTGAACATTTCGGTGACGAGTCTCGATCCGCACTTCTGCGCGGACTACGCGAACGCCATCGCGGAGGCCTACATCGAGTACAAGCGGGCGGAGCGTTCGGGCAGCTCGCAGGACACGGCGCAGAACCTCTCCGAGCAGGCGG
The DNA here is from genome assembly GCA_902766695.1 of uncultured bacterium. Classification (GTDB taxonomy): domain Bacteria; phylum Verrucomicrobiota; class Kiritimatiellia; order CAIQIC01; family Lenti-01; genus CACXEY01. The sequence continues at coordinate 18,365 of CACXEY010000185.1, read as the reverse complement.
CGAACCTGGCCGTCCAGATCGAGAAGATGGAGGACGACCTCCTGGCCTTCGTGCGCGAGAACAGCGTGCTCGGCATCAAGGAGCGCGGCAACCAGGCGGCGGCGCTGTTCGCGCAGCTCTCGTCGCAGTCGGCGGAGTACCACACCCAGCGGCGCCTGCTGGAGACGCAGCAGCCGTTGCTGTCCTCGGCCTCGCCCGAAATCGTGCTGGCGACCCTCGACTACGGCCTCTCCGCCCAGGCGCTCGCGACCCCGGCCGCGGCGGAAGCGGCGGCAACGGCGGCGGGCACGGGCGAAGGCGGCGCCGACACGCTGGCGGACAACGTGGAAAACCTGATCGACCACGGCCTCATCCAGCCGCCCAACTGGGAGAAGCTCAAGCGCGAAAACGCCCTCCTGGAGGCGCAGCTCGTCTCCTACCGCAAGAAGTGGCTCGACGACCATCCGTACATCCAGCAGACCCTCGAAAAGCTCCGCGCGAACGAGGAGGCGATGGATGTCGAGACGCAGTTCGCCCTCAAGCAGTACCGCGCCAAGCTCGAAGCGCTCTCCATCAAGGAAAAGGCCGCGAAGCGCGTCGAGAGCGAATGGGAAGAAGAGGCGCTGGAAATCGAGCGCAAGAAGACCGAATACGAAGGACTCCAGCGCAAGCTCGACCGCGCCCAGCGGCTGTACGACCTCATCCTCAACCGCCTCCAGGAAGTGGACATCTCGGCCGGCATCCAGCTCGAATCCGTGCGCATCCTCGAACGCGCCCTCGTCCCCGGCGGCATGAACAACCCGCGCAACCTGCAAGGACTGTTCCTCGCGGCAATCATCGGGCTGGGCATCGGCATCGTGCTGATCGTGCTGCTGGACTTCATGGACGACTCCATCCGCATCCCCGAGGACGCCGTGAAGGCGCTCGACGTGCCCTTCCTCGGCCTCGTCCCGATGGCGCACTGGAAGCGCGACGAAAACGAAAGCTACTGGATCGGCAATGTGGACCCGTCGAGCGGCTTCGCGGAGGCGTACCGCAACATCCGCTCCGCCATCCTGCTCAGTCCGGGCGACCCCGTCCCGCGCATCTATTCCGTCATCTCCTCCGTGCCCAAGGAAGGCAAGACGACCACCTGCGCCAACCTTGGCACCTGCTTCGCGCAGACGGGGCGGAAGATCCTGCTCGTGGACATGGACCTCCACCGCGGCAGCCTGCACCATCCCTTCGGCCTCCAGGCGGGCCTGGGCATCTCCGACGTGCTCGCCGGCAAGGCGACGTTCGACGCGGTGGTGCAGCACACCGCCGTGCCGGGGCTGGATCTGGTGGCGACGGGCTCGTTCCCGGACAACCCGGCGGAGCTGGTGCTGCGGCCCGCGATGCAGGCGTTCCTGCGCGAGGCGGCGGAGAAGTACGACCTGGTGTTCCTGGACGCGCCGCCGGTGCTGGCGGTGTCGGAATCGACGGTCATCGGGTCGATCGCGGACGCGGCGATCCTGGTGGTGCACGGCGGGCGCACGTCGCGCAAGCTGGTCAGGATGTCGGTCCGCCAGCTGGAGACGCGCGGCACGCGCATCGCGGGACTGGTGATCAACAGCCTCGACATGATGCACGCGGCCCACTACGGCTACTCCAGCTACTACGCGCCCTACTACACCTACGACTACCGCTACGAGGAAGAGGACGCCGCGGCGCCGGCCGCGTCCCCCGCCGCGAAGAAAGCCTGAGCCCCCTGCAATCCGATGGTTCTCCTCTTCCAGCGCAAGCGCCACATCTCGATGCCGCGGCGGTGCCTGCTGTTCGGCGATCTGCTGATCGTCCTGCTCGCGCAGCTCGGCGCGTTGTGCGTCCGTTTCGGCTGGAACGACGCGATGCTCTATCTGGCGAGGAACTGGATCGGCATCGGGGTATCGGTGCTCGTCTACCTGCTCGTGTTCTACGCCTCCGGCATGTACGAACCGGCGTGGAACCGGCCCGCGCGCCCGTTCGACTTCCTGCCGCTGGCCGCAACGCTCCTTGCGACCGCGCTCTCGGCCATCGTCGTATTCGCCAACCCCGGCATGGTGTTCGGGCGCGGCGTCTGGATTCTCGCCTCGGGCCTCATCCTGATCGCCGTCTACGCCCTGCGCGCCGTCCTCCGCCTCCTCCTCCGCCGCGGCCACTTCCTCAAGCGCGCCCTCCTGCTGTGCGACACGCCGGACGCCGCGCGCGAACTGCTCGCCATCCTGCGCGACGGCCGCCCGTGCCCCTTCCGCGTCGACGGCATCGTCCCGTGCGGGACGGCGCCCGCGTCCGCCTTCGCCGGAATCTTCGCCGCCAAGCCCGGCGCCCCAGCCGATGCCGAGCCCGAGCGCCCGGTACCCGTCGCCGGAACCCTCTCCGAACTCGACGCCGATTTCCTCGAAGCGCGCGAGATATCCTCCCTGCTCGTCGCCGTCGCTCCCGACCGCGCCCACGACCTGCTCCCGCGCCTGCGCGGCCTCCGCTACCGCGGGTTCGAAATCCACGACCGCCTCGCCCTCTGCGAAGACATCCGCCGCGAAATCCCCCTCGCCTACATCTCCGAGGAATGGCTCATGCAGTCCGCCATGAACTGTGCCGTCCTCCCCATCCGCCGCACCAAGCGCATCCTCGACATCGCCGCCGCGCTCCTCGGCCTCGTCCCGGGCCTGCCCCTGATGCTCCTCGCGGGCCTGCTGGTCAAGCTCACCTCGCGCGGACCGATGATCTACCGCCAGACCCGCGTCGGCCTCGGCGGCCGCCCCTACACCCTCTACAAGCTCCGCACCATGTGCGACCACGCCGAGGACGCCGGCGCCGTATGGTCCGCCTCCTCCGACGCCCGCGTCACCCCCGTCGGCTACTTCCTCCGCAAATGGCGCCTCGACGAAATTCCCCAGCTCTTCAACGTCCTCAAGGGCGAGATGAGCCTCGTCGGCCCGCGCCCCGAGCGCCCCGAGTTCACGGCCGTCCTCGAAAAAGCCATCCCCTTCTACAACGAACGCACCCTCGTTCCCCCCGGCCTCACCGGATGGGCGCAGATCTGGTTCCCCTACGCCTCCAGCATCGACGCCGCCGCCCGCAAGCTCCAGTTCGACCTCTACTACGTCAAGAACATGAGCCCCCTCCTCGACCTTTCCATCCTCCTCCGGACCTTCAAGACCATCCTCGTCGGCCTCCGCCACGAAGACGAATCCCTCCTCCAGCCCGACGAATCCCTCGAAACACTCCTCTCCTCCCTTCCTTCCGATGCCCGTTCCGCACCGGACGCCACGCAATCCTCGCCCGGTCGTTGAGTTCCCGCCATGGGCGGCCCTCCCCCGGTCCGCAATTGGCATCCCCATCCCTCACGCCTCGATTCGTGCCTCTCCCAGACATCCGCTTGCAGGTTCCGGCTTCCTGCGGCGAAAGGACTCGCCGCCCTACCCGGCTTCACATCGACGAAAACCGGAAATGCGTACCCCGGAAGCACCGGAAACGGGAGTGGAAAAATGTTTGCGGCAGGCAATCCACGGCCGGGGCGGGCACCCACCGGAAACACCGTTTGAAATCCGGGATTGCGCTTGTGCGCGCGCGGTGTAAAATACCGACAGAAGGCGGAAGTCCGGCACCCGCCGGAGGTTCGCCCTCCAGGAAGGAGCCGTACACATGAAGCCGTTCGTCCGTCATCCCGCGGTGGCCGTTCTCGTCCTCTCCGCGCTGTTCCCCTCCGGTGTGTTCCTTCCTGCCGCGCGCGCGGAGGCCATCCTCCAGTGCTTCAACCTGTCTCACAACGAGATTGCGGAGCGCATCCCCGAAATCGCCGAGGCCGGCTACTCCGCCCTCTGGATTCCGCCGCCCACCAAGGCCAACGGCGGGATGAGCGTCGGCTACGACCTGTTCGACCCCTTCGACATCGGCTCGACCGACCTCCGCGGCCAGTACCCCACCCGCTACGGCACCAAGGCCGACCTGCTCAACCTCATCGACGTCGCCCACCGCTTCGGCATGCGCGTCTATTTCGACAACGTCATGAACCACCGCGCCTACGACGTGCCCGGCTACAACGAAAGCACGCCCGTCGACGTGTACCCGGGCATGGTGGCAGAGGACTTCCACCTCCGCGTCACCTCCGACGGCTACTACCGCAAGTGGGACAACATCGACTGGAACAACTTCTCCGAGTGGGACGTCATGTACCGCCCGCTCTCCGACCTCATCGACATCGCCCACGAGAATCTCACGAGGGACGGCGACAACCGCCCCTTCAACGGCAACTTCGGCCCCGGCTACGAGATGGGCCAGTGGTATCCGAAACCCTACATCGTCCGCCACGCCTACCGCAAGGAGGACACGTGGAAGCTCTTCGACCGGATGCCGGTCCCCTGGAAGTCGAACGAGGACTACAACGTTGGCGACGGCGCGCTCCAGGACACATCCCCGGACAACGGGCGAAACCTCTACACCGGCTTCGGGAACTCCGCCTGGAACCCCGAAGACCCGGCCACCAAGGCGCTGCTCGAAGAGCACGCCGCCTGGTTCAGGGACAACAACGCCTCCAACGGCGTTTCGATGACGCTCATCGAAAACTACCCCAACTTCTACAAGGAAAAGGTGGACGACTACCTCAACCGCGCCGTCCGCTGGCTCGTCGACGCGACCCACGTGGACGGCCTGCGCCTGGACGCGGTCAAGCACGTGCCGTACGAGTTCTTCGGCGACGCCTTCGGGGCGGACAAGGACCGCTCCAGCTACGGCTACATCGGCCAGGCCCAGTGGCAGTTCAACATGACCCGCGGCTTCAACGACTGGACCAACCACCGCAACACGGTCTTCTCCAACGACGGTCCGCGCGACGACCTGATGGTCTTCGGCGAGCACCTCGCGGCACCGCCGGCCCAGGGGCCGTACATCGACGCGGGGATGCGGCTGGTGGACAGCGACCTGCGCTCCGCGCTCGACGATGCGTTCAAGTTCAACCAGCTCTGGGGCTTCGAATACCCCGGCCATGCGGGCTTCGGCCCGGACCACGGCATCATGCACGCGCAAAGCCACGACGACGACCACGTGGACCGCAAGCAGCTCCACCACGCCTACTACTACATGCGGAGCGGCCTCGGCCTCGTCTACACCGACGGCAACAACCGGGCGCCGGAGCTTTCCAATTCCGGCGGCGCATTCCCCCGCTGGGCCTGCACGGACTACCTCGGGCAATGGGGCGAGAGCCAAATTCCGACTCTCCTCAAGGTCCACGAGAATTTCGCGATGTACAGTGACACGGCCTGCCCCATCGACTACCAGCCCGGCAACTTCATCGCGTGGGAACGCGGCGGCGGCTGGCCGTGGAACCGGGTGCTGGTCATGTTCAACTCGCACCGGGACGACGGGCAGACCATCTGGACGGGAGGGAGCTACCCCGACGGCGACTACCTCTACAACTACGCTTCCACCTACCCCGGCTACATGACCCACTGGGAGGGCGGGACCGACGACGCCCCCTACGCCACCGCCGGCGACCTGCGCGCGGGCAAGGTCTGGATGCCCAAAAGCAGCTACGCGCTTTGGGGCTACAAGAACCCCGACCCGAGCGAATACTGGGCCGCCGCCGTCCGCGCCGCCGACTACGCCGCCGGGTGCACCAACACCTCCCGCTCGGGCCTCTCCGACGTCATCACCGTGTACGACGACGGCCGGGTCGCGCCCGTCTGCGGCATCGTGCGCAAGGACGGCGTGGACGGCGATCCGGGCTTCAACCCCAACGGCGTCGAGGACGCCGACCCGACCGACTTCTCCTACACGATGGCCATCCCCGTCGTCCGCGGAACCAACGTCGCTTTCGGCATCCATCTGGACGGCGAGGCCGAGCACGTCATGGCGCGCCTCGACGGCGGCATGGATTTCGGCAACGGCATCGAAGGAACGCGCAGCGACATCGAGGGCGATGAGGCCAAGGATCCCCGCGACAATCCGCCGGGCGCCGCCCGCGACTGTTTCCTCGGGTTCGAGAACATCGACAGCTATTTCATCCAGCGCACTTGGGCGGAAGTCTTCGCCGCGAAGGACACCCACACGACCGACCACGGTTGTGTTCTCCGGAGCGGTGACGCGACCACCTACGAAGTCGTCATCGGCGGCGCGGCCCGGATCTGGACCAATGACTACGGCATCGGCCTCAACACGGACCTGAAGAACCCCTCCTTCCTCTACCACGATCCGGAGGGCACGGGCACCTACCGCGACACCACCGCTTCGCCCGCAGGAAAATCCGCCGCCGCACATGCCGCCGCCGCGAAGGCTTCCTCCCCCGGCGGGGACGCCCCGTCCCTCTGCGCGTCGGCCAGCTGGATCGGCAAGAGCTACATTTTCGCCAACGGCTGGTACAAGGGCGACAATGAGTTCAACGACGAATGGGAACCGCTTCCGTTCCACGAAACCGATTTGGGCACGGTCACCGGCCCCCTCCGTTTCGGCGGACGTTGCCGGACGTTCGGGGAGGAACACGGAGAAGAGAATCCGGCCTACCTCCACTACCAGCTCCTGGATGATGCCGACGGGACGACCATCGCGGCAGGCACCCAGACGCTCTACTGGTACGACTACAAGGACAACGACAACTGGTTCCGCAGCAGCACGGGCAACCGCGAGGCGGAGCGGATGGCGACCCTCGACCTGGACGGGCTGGAACTCGGAACGAAATGCTGGTTGGCCGTCTGGTTCGAGGCGAAGGGTGCGGATGAATCCGTCTGGGACAACAACGAGCAGGCGAACTACGTGGCGACCTTCTCCGTCGGGGAGGACGAGGGGCAGGCGCCTGGGTGGATCGGCAGGAGCTACATCTACGCCAACGGCTGGTACAAGGGCGACGGCGAATCCTACAACGACTGGCTCCCGGACGCGTTCGACGGGGCCGACCTCGGGCGGGTCTACGACACCATCGCCTTCGGCGGGCAGTGCCAGACCTTCCCGATGAGCCGGAGCGAGGGGCGGGCGCATCCGGCGCGCATCTGCTACAACATCCTTTCCGGCGGAACGGTCATCGCGAACGGGACTTGCACGCTCCGCTGGTACGACTGGAACCAGACCGACACCGACAACAACAACTGGTTCGAAAGCCGCAACGGCGAAGGTGCGTGGGAAACGGCGGACATCGACGTGTCCGGTCTCGCCGACGGCAAATACGAGCTGGCCGTCTGGTTCGAGGCGGACGGAGAGAACGGCCTCATCTACGACCACAATCACGAAGCCAACTACGTGGCGTCGTTCACCATCGGCGCCGGTCCCGAGCCCGCCGGGACGGACGTCACGTTCCCGCAGTTCTCCCTCGACGGCGGGCACCCCGTGGTGTACGCGAAGATGGCCCACGGCAACGGCCTGGCTGCGTGGCTCTACTACACCACCAACGGCGCCTGGCCCAATGGCTGCACGGGCAAGTCCCCCGACCGCAACGTCTCGGTCGTCCGCGGCGAATGGGTCGGCAACCAGTGGGAGCAGGACAAGGACACCGGCGAGTGGAAGATCACCGGCGACTGGTGGCGCTTCACGCTGCCCGCGCTCCCCGGCGGCACCGTTCTCAAGTACAAGATCGGCGGCGCCGCCCTCCAGGGCGACACGGACAAGGGTTACCAGGGTTGGGAAACCGTCTGGCCCGGCAGCGCCGACGCCGTCTGGCGCAAGACCAAGATCACCGGCGAGTGGCGCGTGCCGCGGGAAGGCGGCCTCGACCTGACGAAGCAGCAGTACCACAAGCACCTCGACTATGCTTCCAAGACGACCGGCTTCGACGAGGGCTTCCACCTCTTCACCGTACGTTGCTGGCCGGACCGCAAAAACGGCGCGGAAATCTTCAACACCTTCCGCCAGACGTTCTACATGGACCGCGAGACGCCGCACGGCATCCTCCTCTATCCCGCCAAGGACTACGACGAGGTCGGCGGTGCCAGCTACGGGATGAGCGTGCGGACCGACCGGACCGTCGAAAAGGTGTACTACCACATCACCGACGCCTCCCCGGCGAACGACGGCCCCGGCAACGGCGTCAACACCAACGGCGCCGTCGAATGGGCCGAGGCGACCCTGGCGAGCGCCTGGGACGAAGACATGGCAACCAACACGGCGCTCCCGAAGGTGTGGACCTTCAACTACAACGGCGTCGCCCCCAGCAACACCCCCGCCACCATCCGGGTCCGCCTCTGGGAGTGGTCCAGCGTCCCCACCAACCGCTGGGACGCCCAAAGCCCGACCAACGACAGACCGGAGGCGCTCCACGTCACCGAAATCGTTCGCCCGGTCCGCGCCAACGGCGAGACGAAGTACGTCTATTACAGCTGGCCCGAGGCCGACAACGAAATGGTGCAGGCGGGCTGGAAAGTCTGGGTGCGCTTCTCGGGGAACCTCTTCAACTGGGACATCGACCCGGCCAACCCCGGCAACGTGTATGCCAAGGCCCACGTGTACGTCACGAACAACGCCGCCGCCGGGGGCATCGGCGACGAGGTGCACGGCGTGGAATGGAGCGACCTGTCCTGGGCCAGCGGCGGCGAATGCCAGATGGCCTTCGCCATGCCCAACGTGTATACCCGCGACGACGCCTCCCGCTACCGGCTGACCGTCGCCATCGACACCGACTTCGGCCACGCGGAAGCCTCCCGCACCATCCGCCACAAGGGGCCCGCGCAGCCGGCGTGCATCATCGCGACGCCACCGGAAACCGACTCCGACGGCGTCAAGTGGGTCATTTCGATGGAGGACGTGCCGCCCGCCGCCCTCGCCACGAACCAAGCTCTCCGCGAGACGCCCGTCATCGTCCACACGGACCTCTCCGTCACGAACGTCGTCCTGCAATTCACCGGCGCGCCCGACGGCGCCACGCCGCGCCTGGAGTCCACGGGCGTCACCACCAACGGTAGCGCCCTCTTCTGGAACTGGGTCTGGACGGTGGACAAGCCGGGGAGCTACGCCTTCACCGCGACGGCCACCGCGGACCCCGCCCTCGACCCGAAGCTGACGCTGCTCTCGAACACCGCCGCGCGCAACGCGACCATCCTCTTCCAGCAGAAGTGCGCCACCACGGACGCCGATGACGGCGACTGGGACGACGACGGCATTCCCAACGCCACCGAATTGACCAGGACTCCCCTCCCGACCCGGAACGACGAGCAGTGGACGCAGGACGAGGTCTTCGCCCACCACGTTTCGGGTCGGACGGACAACGCCTCCCCCGACACCGACGGCGACGGCCTGCCCGACGGCCTCGAACTCGGCGTGCGCAGGTCCGCGGACGGCACGGACACCGGCACCGACACCAACGGCGACGGGTGGCCGAACTTCCTCGCCGACTGCGATCCGCCCTTCTTCAACACGGTGGACAACGGGGACAAGGTTCCCGGCGTCTCCGCCAAGGGGACGGGCGCCGACCGCAAGACCATCGTGCTCGGCACCGTCACCGACCCGCGCAACGCGGACACGGACTACGACGGCCTGCCCGACGGCGTCGAGGACGCCAACCGCAACGGCTGGGTGGACGGCGACGGCAGTTCCCTGCCGCCCGGCAAGAACCAGGAGTACGGGCGGAACCGCCCCAACGGCCTGGCCGACGGCGGCGAAATCTGGCAGGAGACAAGCCCCAACGTCGCCGACAGCGACGGCGACGGCCTCTCCGACGGCTACGGCGAGGACACCAACCGCAACGGGCGGGTCGACATCTTCCTCAAGTACGAAAACGATGCCCTCGCCGAAGTCAACCTCGCCAGCAACCAGTGGGCCGTGTACCGTGCGGTCCAGTCCTCGCATTCGCGCGCGGTCAACTGGAAGAAGCTCTTCGACGACTACGCCGTCAATGGCCGGTACGACGGCGAAGTGCAGAAGAAGAACGGCGGCTGGCCGCACCTGATCGTCACCGAGACCGATCCGCTTTCGAAGGACACCGACGGCGACGGCCTGCCCGACGGCTGGGAAGTCCGCTACGGCCTCGATCCGCTCGACAACGGCGTGTACGACTTCAAGACGGGCCTCGCGGTCGATCCCGCCCATTCCGTCAACGGCGCCGGCGGCAACCCCGACGGGGACTGCCTCGCCGACGGCACGACACCCCGCACGAACCTCCTCGAATTCCAGTCCGGCACCAACCCCAAGGTCCCGGACACCGTCGAAAACCCCGGCGGGGAAGGCTCCATCGTCATCGGCGAGGGCGCGGAAATCGGCCAGGTCAACGAGACGCGCTACCACCGCGAGTTCCTCGACTGGACCCTCGACGACCTGCTCGCCCTCGACGACTACAACCAGGGCGGGAACGCCGCCGACATCTACCGGAGCCACAACGACGGCTTCGACTCCTCGCGAGACATCGTCGCCTTCTACTTCCACGACGGCGGCCTCCCCGAAAGGGGCGGCGACGGCAAGCTCTATTTCCGCGTGGACTTCGACGACCTCGCCGAAGGCGCGGAAAAGGGCCATCTCGACCTCTACGTCGCCATCAACGTGGGCATCTACGGCGAGGGCGAACTCAACCTGCCCGACAACGTCGACGCCCGGACCGCCATGGGCTGGAACGCGGTTTGCGCGGTGTACGAAAGCTCCCTCTGCAGCCTCATCCTCGACACGGACCCGGAGCACGACACCTCGGCCATCGGCCAGAGCTTCGACGGCATGGGCATCGTGACGAATGCCGTGGACGGGGCGTGCTTCAACGCCGCCCTCGACTGCGTCGCCTGGTCCATCGACCGCGGTGCCCTCGCGCTCGCCGGCTGGGATGGCGACCCCGACAGCCTTTCGTTCCAGGTGTACACGACCAAGGACGGCACCCAGAACAGTCCCCGCGGCGAGGGCGACAAGGAAGGCCTCAACGACTTCACCGACACCATCGGCGACGACTGGCTCTGCAGCGACTACGGGAACGACCGGAACTACATCGCCGAACACGGCGTCTATTCCACCCACATCGGCCGCACCAAGGGCTGGAACAACCGCGGCCGCCACGCGAAGCTCGCGCTGGTCGCCCACGGCAACCAGGCCATCGAGGCGGGCAGCACCATCCAGGCCATCGTGGACAACGGCGCGGGCGCGGGCTACCAGCGGCCCGTCAAGATCCACAACATCTACACCAACTGCCCGCTCAACCTCCACATCACCCCGACCCTCGCGATGGCGCTCGAATGGGCCAAGGTCGGCACGGACAAAACGTGGTTCTCCGGCCCCGCGCTCAACGCCCAGATCCGCTCCGGCGTCGCCTCGGGCTCGCTGGCCCTCCTCGGGAGCACCTTCTCCGACCACATCCTCCCCTACTTCCCGCCCGACTTCAACCGGGCCAACGTCGCGCTCGCCAACGACATCCTCGACACCATCTACGGCGGCACGAACGGCGCCCCCGTCGTCTCCCGCAAGGTCTTCTGGGCGCCGGAACGCGTCGTGGACGCGGGCGTCCTCGACCAGATCGAAGCGATGGGCTACGAGGCGACGATCGTCGACCAGACGCCCCACCTCCTCGACTGGTTCGGCCGCGAGACCGCCCTGGGCGATTCCGGCTACAAGCTCCAGCGCTACTGGCTCGCGGACCAGGGCAAGGAAATGAAGGCGTTCGTCCTTTCGACCGGCGCCAACGATTCGCGCTACGCGAACACGGACGGCGGCCTCCCCTCCGACCTGCGGCACCTCTTCCTGCGGCGCGCGCGCAGCGGACAGGCCGCGATTTCCTCGATGTTCTACATGTGGGAAGAGCTCGCAAGCAACGCCAACGCCGACGCGTACGACCGGAACCTCCGCTGGATCGCGAACCACCCGTGGATCCAGGTCACGACCTTGGACAAGGCGCTCGAAAACCCGACGCTCACCAACAACATGTACTACCCCGACGGCACCCACAACTTCACCGCCGGGACGCCCCTCGAAGCCCACGACTGGGTCCACCACGCCTGCAACGAAAACTACGACAACTGGTACTTCGGAAGCGATCGCCACGAAAGTCTCGCCGACAAGCTCTTCGAGGTGCGGGAAGGCGAAGGCCTGCACTCCGGCAGGAAATACGGCACGGCGACCAACGGCATCCTTGCCGAGGCTTGGAAGACCGTTTCCTCCATCTCCAACCCCGACGTGAAACGCCTCGCCGAGGAGACCCTCTTCGCCAGCGTCTTCGAGACGGCCTTCCACGAAGAGGAAAACGGCAACCTCTCGCGCTGGAGCTACAACGACTACATCTACCCGGCGACGGGGCTGAAGTGGGACGGCGGCAAATGGGGCCTCCAGTCGTTCTCCTGGCGGGCGCAGTCGCGGACGCGGCTCGCGAACGTGTACGGCGAAGTCGACGCCTGGGCGCGCCGCACGCTGTCGAAGGTGGAAGTCCTGTCGAAGGACGTGGACCTCGACGGCGAAGACGAATGGATCCTCCGGAACAACAAGCTGATGGCGCTCTTCGAGACGGAAGGCGGCCTCATGGTCGGCGCATGGCTCAAGGACGGAAGCCGCGTCCGGCAGGTTGTCGGTAACTTCGCCGCCATCCCCGAGAACGGCTACGAGGACGAGGGAAGCGAGTTCGTCCGCTACGTGGAATGGGAAGACAAAACCTGGCACGGCTACCTCGCCGCCCAGCGCGGCTCCGCCTTGAAGGATGTCGAAGGCGGCTCGCGCACCGCCCTCTACGAGGTATCGCCCACCGCGACCGGCCTCACCTTCACGCATGGCTCCCTCGCCAAGACGGTATCCCTCGCCTCTACCGCCACCAACGCCTTCGCCGTCTTCTACACGGGTTCCGGCGCCCTCAAGGTCCGCTCGGGCCTCTCGCCGGACCTGGACGCCCTGATGCTCACCGGCCAGGCGAACATGACCGAAACGGCGGACGGCACCGGGAAACTCACCGTCACCACCATCCGCCCCGCCGAAGCGACCGGCGTGACGGCCACCCTGGACGTCACCCGCGGGGCCATCGACACCTCCGCCACCGACAGGCCGGAGAACGTCCCGGAAGAATTCAACACCGTCAACATGCGCAACGCCGCGCACGTCCGGCAGGTGGACGTCACCGGCAGCGGCGCCATCGCCTTCACCCTCGCGTTCTCCGTGGAAAGCACCGAAAACCTGCCCCCCGTCCTCGCCGTCACCCCGGACACCGACCCGCAGCGCTTCCCCGTCGGCGCCACCACGGGCTTCGTCGTCGAAGCGACCGACCCGGACAGCGCGACCGTGACCGTCAAGTGCGAGGGCCTGCCGAAAGCCGGCAACACCCTGGCCTCCTTCTCGGAGACCACGCACCGCTTCTCCTGGACGCCGTCCCCCCTGTCCCAGGGAACGCGCACGGAAGATTTCAGGACGAACGTCACCTTCACCGCGACCGACGGCGTCAACCCCACCACCCGCACCGTGCGCATCGCCATCCCCTGGGATTCCGACAACGACACCCTGCCCGACGACTGGGAATACCTGCGGTTCGGGACGCTCGCCCAAAACACGGACACCGACTGGGACAGGGACGAATTCCCGGAATGGAAAGAATACATCGCGGGGACCTCCCCCACCGACCCCTTCGACTACCTCGGTTGCGAGAGCCTGTTCGTCGACCACGCGGCGAAAACCGCCGAACTGACCTTCCAGAGCGTCCCGGGAAAGAGCTACGCCATCGAAGCCGCCGAAGGCGGCGCCGGTCTGGTGGTCTCCTCCTGGACGGTGGTGGCGGCGCCAATCGCCGCGACCTCCCCGCACACGACGTGGCTGGACACCGCCCCCTCCAGCCCCACCCGCATGTACCGCATCCGGGTGCTCGCACCGTGAACAATGGGGCGCACTCTCCCTCCACCACACTTCACCCCGTGGTCTTGTGCACAACAGGAATGAGGCAACGACAATGAACGAGCAACCATTCGACAACAGGCGGAGGATTTTGGGCGCGGTCGCCGGTCCGCTTTTGGCAATATCCGTTTGGTGGTTGCCCATCGGGGCGCTGTCGGTAGAGGCGCACCGGCTGCTGGCGATCGTGTCGCTGGTGGCGGTTTGGTGGATCACGGAGCCGGTGCCGAGCCCCGTCACGTCGCTGCTGGGGCCGACGCTGTGCGTGCTGCTGGGCGTGGCGCCGGTGGACAAGGCGTTCGCCAACTTCGCCAATCCCATGGTGTTCCTGTTCCTGGGCGGCTTCCTGCTGGCGAAAGGCATGATGGTCAACGGCCTCGACAAGCGCATCGCCTACGGCATCACGTCCATGAAGTGGGTGGGCGACTCGCCGCGCCGCATCTTCCTGGCGATCGGCCTGGCGTGCATGCTGTGCTCGGGGTGGATCAGCAACACGGCGACGGCGGCGATGATGTTCCCCGTGTCGCTCGGCCTGCTGGAGGCCATCCGCGACATGATGGCGGCCAACGGCAAGGCCATCGACCTCCGCGACTGCAAGTATGCGACCGGCCTGATGCTGATGACCGCCTACGCCTGCTCCATCGGCGGCGTGATGACGCCCATCGGAACGCCGCCGAACATCATCATGATCGGCTTCCTCGGCCAGCTCGCGCCCGACGCGCCGGCAATCTCGTTCTTCCAGTGGATGGCCTGGGGCGTCGTGGCGATGGCCGCCTACTTCGCCGTCGCCTGTGCCGTCCTCTGGCGGATGTTCCCGGCCGACGTGGCCCACATCGAGGGCGCGCAGGCCTTCATCCGCAGGAAAGCCGGCGAACTGGGCCCCTGGACCCGCGCCCAGAAGAACACGTTGTTCGCCTTTGCCACGGCCTTCGTCCTGTGGGTGGCGCCGAGCGTGCTGGGCCTGGTCCACGGCCCGCACTCGGACATCATGCAAGCCTACGACAGCCACTGTCCCGAAGCCATCGCCGCGATGATCGGCGGCCTGCTGCTTTTCTTCCTCCCCGTCGACCTCAAGAAAGGCCAAATGACGCTGACCTGGAAAGAGGGCGTATCCGGCATCGACTGGGGGACGATGCTGCTTTTCGGCGGCGGCCTGGCGATGGGCGGGATGATGTACACCACGGGCCTCTCCGACTGGGTGGGCAACGGCCTCAAGGAGGTGCTGGGAGGGAACCCGCCGGAAATCCTCTTCACGGGACTGTTCTGCGTGTCGGCCCTGATCCTCTCGGAATTCACCTCGCACACGGCCGCCACGAACCTGCTGGGGTCGATCGCCATCGGGACCGCGCTGTCGCTGGGCTTCAGTCCCATACCCGTGGCGGTGGGCGTCGCCCTCTCGTCGTCGCTGGGCTTCATGATGCCGGTTTCGACGCCGCCGAACGCCATCGTCTACGCCTCCGGCCTGGTCCCGATCACGAAGATGTTCAAGTCGGGCCTCGTCGTCGACATCGTCGGCGTCCTCCTGATCACCATCCCGCTCGTGCTGTGGTTGGTAAAAGCCGTGATGGGCATTTGACCGCCCGGTTTTTGCACAGGAGGTGTCAGGCCAAAACCTGGCGATACCCTATGTGAAGAGATGGTAGGGCAGGCAGTCCCTGCCCGTCGGAGAAAAGAATTCCGAAGGAACGCGCCGGAATGTACGGACGCATGTCTTCCCTTGGGGCTGGCCGGATTGCATCCGCTCATCCCAAGGCATCCGATTGCGCGGCCCAGCTTCCGGCGGCGAGGGGACTCGCCTCCCTACCCGGCTTCGCACGCTAGAAAACACCAGTTTCCGCCTGACAACTCCACAATCCACCCGCTCTTCGTCCGACCGCAAAAACGACCGCAAAAACGGCATTGACCCCGCCCCCCCTCCCGCCGTACATTCTCGGAAACTCTAAACACAACGAAAGAGCATCCATGAAGACAGATTCCAAATCCGCCGCCGCCCCCCAGTGCGGACTGATTTTCGAGTTCGACGACATCGCCCTCGGCGCCCGCGCCATCCGCTACGAAATCCTCAAGGGCATCCTCGGCGAGCAGGGCATCGACTTCCCCGAACCCCTCTTCCTCCGCCACTGCCTCGCCACCCTCCCGGCCGCCTACCTTCCCGGACTGCTCGACGCCCTCCAGTACACCTCCGCCACCCCCGAGCAGGTCGCCAAGCGCCTCGTCGGCGAGACCACCTCCCGGCTCATGCAGAAGGACGCCACCATCCGCGCCGACCTCGTTCCCTGGCTCGACGCCGCCCTTTCCCGCCATTTCAACATCGTCGGCGTCTCCATCCTGCCCTCCGCCGAATCCATCGCGCAGCACCTCGACTTCGCCCGCTGGAACGCGCGCATCCTCGTCGCCGCCCCCACCGACACCTCCATGCAGCAGGCCGACCTCTGGCTCCGCGCCGCCAAGACCGCCGAGCGCAATCCCAAGAACTGCCTCGCCATCGTCTCCGGCGCCGAATCCGCCAAGGGCGCCCTCGCCGCCGGCATGAACCTCCTCGCCGTCCCCGACGCCTTCACCGACTTCCAGGACTTCGGCGGCGCCAACGCCGTCTGCGACTCCCTCAAGGACCTCGTACCCGCCAACTTCTTCCGTGAACTCGCCCTCTGATCCGGCCCTTCCCCGCGCCCCGCGCGGCGCCGACGGAGCCGCCCCCGCCGGGGCGGCTCCTTCGCGTACCCCCTCCGCCACCGGCGCCACCCCCGAGGCCTCCGCCCAGTACGCCCGCCTCCTCGACATCATGGCCCGGCTCCGGCGCCCCGGCGACGGCTGCCCCTGGGACCTCGAACAGAACCTCGAAACCCTCAAGCCCTACCTCATCGAAGAAGCCTACGAAGCCCTCGACGCCCTCGAAACCCGCAACCGCGCCGACATGGTCGAAGAACTCGGCGATCTCCTCCTCCAGATCGTCTTCATCGCGCAGGTCGCCGCCGAATCCGGCCTCTTCGACATGGCCGACGTCGCCCGCGGCATCTCCGACAAGCTGATCCGCCGCCATCCCCACATCTTCGGCACCGAATCCGCCCCGACCACGGCCGACGTCCTGCGCAACTGGGACCGGATCAAGCGCGCCGAAAAGACCGCCCGCCAATCCGCCCTCGACGGCATTCCCTCGCACGTCCCGCCCCTCCACCGCGCCTACCAGCTCCAGAAGCGGGCCGCGCGCGCCGGCTTCGACTGGGCCGACGTCAACGGCGCCCTCGACAAACTCCGCGAAGAAGTCGGCGAACTCGACGAAGCCGTCAAGGAAGACTCCCGCGACCATGTCATGGAAGAACTCGGCGACGTCCTTTTCGCGGCGGTGAAGGTCGCCCGCTTCGTCCAGTGCGACCCCCACTACGCCCTCGACCGCACCAACGCCAAGTTCGAGCGCCGCTTCCGCGCCATGGAATCCGAAATCCTCGCCGAAGGCAAGACCCTCAAGGACTGTACCCTCCCCGAGATGGAACTCCACTGGAACCGCCACCGCGCCGCCGACAAAGCCCGTACCTGATGTTCCCCCGCACGACGGGCGCAGGGGGAAATCAGGCGTCCGGCGCGTCCGACGCCCCCCGGCGGGCGGGCGGCGGGAGGCCGTCCATCGGGGAGCGGGCGAGACGGTGCCACCATACGCGACCGGCGGCCCGGAGGCAGCCGAAGCCGTAGGTGACGCTCCGGCGGAAGTTGATCGACGACGCTTCCGGAAAGTACACCGTCGGGCAGCTCACCTCCGCGATCGTCCGCCCGAGAAACAGGATTTGCGCGAGCATCTGCGCGTCGAACGCGAAATCGTCGGAATTGCCCTCCAGCGGCAGCGCTTCGAGCAGTTCCCGCGAAAACGCCCGGTAGCCGGTGTGGTACTCCGAGAGCTTCGCGCCCATCAGCAGGTTCATCGCGGCGGTGAGGAACCGGTTCGACACGTACTTCCAGACCGGCATCCCCCCCGCGAGCGCGCCCCCGCCGAGGATGCGCGAGCCGAGGACGCAGGAATACAGCCCGGACGCGATCATCGACGCCATCGCGGGAATCAGGCGCGGCGTGTACTGGTAGTCGGGGTGGACCATGACCACGATGTCGGCCCCGGCCTCGAGCGCGGCCCGGTAGCACGTCTTCTGGTTCCCGCCGTAGCCGCGGTTCGCCGGATGCCGCACCACCTGCACGCCCGGCAGGGCGGCCGCGAGGTCGGCGGTCCCGTCGCGGCTGGCGTCGTCGACGAGCACGATGTGGTCGACCACGCCGGTGGCCTGGGCCTCGCGGACGGTCTTTTCGAGGGTCTTCGCCGCGTTGTAGGCCGGCATGACGACGATGATGCGTTGCTTCTGGATCATGATGGCATGGTATACCCTCCTCCGCCCCTCGGCGCAACCCCTTCCGCTCCCCGCACGCCCGGGAAGCGTTTTCCAATGATTGGAAAACTTTTTTCCAATGGTTGGAAAAATCCGCCCGTTTTTTTCAACGATTGGAAAAATTTTCGCCGGTTTTCCAATGATTGGAAAAAATTTCCGGCATTTTTCCAATGATTGGAAAAAATGTTGGTTCTTAGGGGATTTCAGTGGATCGTGACGATGGGGTTGCGACGACGGGGACCGTATCCAGGGCATGGGGTGCGCGCAAGCATT
>CACXEY010000184.1 GCA_902766695.1 uncultured bacterium | reverse complement strand
GAGAGAGCGGCGATGCCCGCGACGGCGACGGGCAGGACCACGGGCAGGGTCAGGGGCAGGGTGTAGGCGCGGGCGACGTCGCCGGCGATCCCGGCGGCCTCGCGGAGGGCGTGTTTGACCTTGTTGTTCATGGGCGGGAGCATGGGGGATGGAGGTGTGGAAGTCAAGGATTTTTCCTGTTTCCAAAAGTTGGGCGGACATGGAGGGGATGGGGAGGCGGGGGCGCCGCCGGGGACGGAGAGGACGGCCTTGCGGAAAAAGTTTTTCCGGGGGCGCTTTGGCGGCTTGACGGGGCGGGGGAGGGGTGGGTATAAACGGGGGTGTCGGCCGGGGCATGGTCGCCCGGGCCGGACATTGCTTCGACATCGCGACGACGGAGATGGTGAACGTTATGAAGAAGAGTTTGTGGACTTCCGCGGGCCTCGCGGCCGCGGTCGCGGCCCTCTGCGCGCTTCCCGCGGCGGCGGACCAGGTGGATGACGATTTCGCGTTCGCGTCGGGGTTGGTCTCCTTCGAGCCTTCCTTCGCGGACTTCGCCCAGAAGGTCGTGGACAATCTCACCGCCAAGGACCCTTCCCTCAAGGACCGCGCGAAAATCGTGCAGGCGGAAATCTTCATCAAGCGCCGCGACTTCGACAAGGCGGAGGCGCTCATCAACGAGCTCGGGGCCTCGAACCCGAAGGCGCAGGCGATCAGCCTCTCGCTCGGCATGAACTATTTCGCGATCGGCAACACGGACAAGGCCCGCGCGCTCTACGACGCGTTCTTCAAGCAGTACGAGGGCAAGGAGCCGACGGACCCGGACGTGAAGCTCCGCTACCGCGACGCCGCCTACCACTACGCGCAGATGCTCGAAATGGCCGGCGACCCGCTCGGCGCCAGCGCCTGCTACAAGCGGGTGGAGGACATCGAAAGCGACCGCGGCACGAAGCGTTCGATGCAGATCCGCCGCGCGCAGATGCTGGTCAAGGCCGCGGAACAGCGCGGCGGCGACGAGCGCAACAAGCTGCTCGACGAGGCGGTGAAGATCTGCGAGGACCTGCAGTGGGGCGGGCTGGACATGCAGTTCGTCGACTCGGTCGTGGTGCTCGCGAACGTGGAACTCGCCCGCGGCAACCGCGAGAAGGCGCGCAACGTGCTGGCGAAGAACATGGACATCATCAAGCCCATCGACGACTCGCTCGCGGAGATGGGCCTCTCGATGAAGGACAGCCCGATGGCCGGCGCCCGGTCGCTCCGCGGCCGCCTCCTGAAGGAGGACGCGGACGCGGCGGCGAACGACCCGGCGAAGACGGACGAGGCGATCAAGCTCTACTCGCAGGCGCTGACGGAATACTACAACGTCTTCGTGAAGTACGGCGACAGCTCCTGGGGCCCGACGGCCGGCATGATCGCCAAGGAAATCAAGGGCATCCTCGAAAGCAAGTACGGCAAGACCGTCAAGATCAGCCTCCCCGAGAACCTCTCCAGCCAGGCGGCGGGGACGGAGTTCGCGATGGCCGACAACCTCTTCCGCCAGCAGAAGTACGAGGAGGCCGCCGCCGAGTACCTCAAGGTCCTGGAGCAGTTCCCCGAGGCCGGCGACCTCTCCGTGGGCGCGCTCGCGCAGCTGCTGCAGTGCTACATGAACCTCGAACGCCCCTTCGACGCCAAGATGGTCGCGAACTACCTCGGCGAACGCTTCGCCAAGAAGAGCCCCATCCCCGCCAAGGGCCTCGTCTCCGCCGGCGCGCTCTACGACAAGAAGGGCGACGCGGGCATGAGCAAGTACATCTTCGACGCCTACCTCAAGTACTGCCCCGACGACGCGCAGGCCGGCAAGATCCTCTTCTGGCTCGCCTCCAAGGCCGAGGCCGCCGGCAACATGAACGAGGCCAACGAGTACCTCGCCAAGATCATCACCGACTACAAGGAGGACCAGAACTATCCCAAGGCCCTCAGCAAGCGCGCCTGGAAGGCCTACGCCGACCAGGACTACGAGGGCACCATCGATGGCATGAAGCTCTACATCGAGGAGTCCACCCCCAGCCCCAACCGCGCGCAGGCCATGTTCGCCCTCGGCGCCAGCTACCGCGCGCTCGGCAAGCTCCCCGACGCCGTCAAGCAGTTCAACGCCCTCGTCAACGCCATCACCCCCGAAAACAACCCCTACGGCAACACCCCCGAGGACCGCGAGCGCAACAAAAAACTCCTCGAGCAGGCCCGCTTCTACCTCGCCTTCTGCATGAGCCGCCTCGAAATGCCCGACCCCGCCAAGTCCAAGGCCATGAAGCTCGCCGCCATCCAGAAGCTCGACGCGTTCATCAACGACTATCCCCAGTCCCAGCTCGGTGCCAAGGCCCTCAACCTCAAGGGCGCCCTCCAGATGGCCGTCGGCGACGCCGGCGCCAACGACACCTACGCCCGCCTCGCCCGCGAGTTCCCGGACACCGACGAAGGCAAGAACGCCCAGTTCGCGCGCATCGACGGCGCCCTCGGCCTCGGCCGCACCGACCAGGCCAAGGAAGCCCTTTCCGCGATGCTTGCCAACGCCAAGTCCTACTCGGTGGACGAGTTCGTGCGCGTCGGCCAGGCGATGCTGGAGCACGAGCAGTGGGGCGAGGCCGCGCAGGCCTTCCAGCAGGTCGCCGACCGCGAAAGCGAACTCTCCGGCCGCGACGAGCGCACCACCCGCTCCATCATGGAACGCGCCCTCTACGGCCTGGGCGAGGCCAAGTACCGCCTCGGCGACTCCGAGGCCGCCAACAAGGCCCTCAACGAACTCATGACCCGCTGGCCGATGTCCGGCATGTTCTTCAAGGCCAAGTTCATCATCGCCCGCGCCAGCCGCGACAGCGGCGACCGCCAGGCCGCCCTCCTCGCCCTCAAGGACATCTTCTCCCGCGCCCGCGAGCCCGAGCTGGTCAACGACGCCAAACTCATCTACGCCGAAATCATGAAGGAGAGCGGCGACGACACCCAGGCCTTCGCCATCTACAAGGGCATCGAATACTTCGGCAGCGGCAACATCAAGAGCGAGAAGGAGCGCCAGCAGGTGTCGGAAGCCATCCTCGCCGCCATCGAACTCGGCGAAAAGATGGAGCGGCCCACCGACGTCGTCGAAAGCTGCGACGTCTTCCTCAAACTCTTCCCGATGAGCCCCAAGGTCCAGGAAGTCCGCTCCAAGCGCACCCGCGCCGGCCTCCAGGCCGAGACCGAGGCCGCGGCGGGCGGCGACGCGGCCGCCGCCGCGCCGGGGGCCCCGTGAGGGACGGCAGACCGGGAACACGATTTAGAACCAGGAGAAAGAGCATGAAAACGATGAAACAGACCGTGATTTTCCTCGCCATCGCCCTCACCGCGGGCGCCGCGCTCGCGAACCCCTACGTCATCCTTCCCGACGGACGCCGCGTGGAAGGCACCGCCATCCGCGCGACCGCCACCGGCGACATCAACCTCACCACCCCCCAGGGCATCCGCACCATCCCCAAGGGCCAGTACGTCAAGGCCGTCGCCGACGAACCCGCCGAATACAGGCAGGCCCTCGCCGCCGAAAAGGCCAAGCAGTACCCGCAGGCCGAGAAGCTGCTGGGCGACATCGTCACCAAGTACCGCGGCCTCACCTGGGACGTCGAGGCCTCCAAGGTCCTCGGCCGCGTCCTGATCGCCAAGGGCGACGCCACGGCCGCCGTCGCCGCCTACGACAAACTCTTCGTCCTCAGCCCCGAGGAAAAGAAGAACCCCGACACCCAGTGGGCCTACCGGGGCGCCCTCCTCGCCGCCAAGCAGTACGCCGGCCTCGCCCGCCAGCTCGACGCCGTCGCCGCCTCCGGCTCCCGCCCCGACGCCGCCAAGGCCCAGATCATGCGCGGCGACATCCGCCTCGCCCAGAACGACGTCGAAGGCGCCGCCATGGACTACCTCCGCACCGCCATCCTCTTCGCCGACGTCAAGGACCCCGCCATCCAGGGCGAGGCCTGCTTCAAGGCCGCCCAGACCCTCGAACAGATGCGCGACCCGCGCGCGAAGGAACTCTACGGCAAGTGCGCCCGCGAATACGCCTCCTCGCCGTACGCCGCCCAGGCCCGCGGCAAGATGTGAGGCCACAAAAGGAACCGATTTAAAAAAGCAAAGGAGAAGACATCATGTCCAAGAAAGTTCGTTTGGCGTTGTGGATCGCGGCCATCGCCGCGGTGTTGTTCGTTCCCGCCCTCGCCTGGGCCCAGGAGCTCGAAGGCGCGGCGCTCGAGGAGGAAGCCTCCTCCGGCGGCGGCATGGGCCTGTGGGCCATCATCGCCGGCAGCGGCTGGCTCGGCATCGTCCTGTGGAGCGCCCTGATCCTCGACTCCATGGCCGCCGCCTACCTCATCATCGACTTCTTCATCACCGTCAGCCCCAAGCGCATCATCCCCGACGCCCTCGTCAACGACGTCCGCGAAGCCATGGAGCAGGGCGATGTCATGAAGGCCATGCAGCGCTGCGAACAGGAGCCCGGCTCCCTCTCCAACATCCTGCTCGCCGGCTTCCGCAACGTCAAGGAAGGCTTCGACGTCATCGAAGAGCAGGTGGGTGCCGCCGCCGACCTCGAGAGCGAAAAACTCATGCAGCGCGTCTCCTACCTCAACATGTGCGGCTCCATCGCCCCGATGCTCGGGCTGCTCGGCACCGTGCAAGGCATGATCGCGGCCTTCGCCAACCTGGCCACCAGCCAGGCCGGGGCCGCCCAGCAGTCCATGCTCGCCCTGAACATCGCCCAGGCCCTCTGGACGACCGCCGGCGGCCTCGTCGTCGCCATCCCGGCCGTCTCCTTCTACACCTACTTCAAGAACCGCCTGAGCCGCATCATCCTCAGCATGGAAGGCCTCACGCTCGACCTCATCAAGGCCCTGCGCAACGTCGAGGTGGTGGAGGAATAAGCCTCCGCCCCCCCATGGGGATCCGACCATGAAGAAAAAATACGCAGATGCCAAGCTGGACATGACGCCGATGATCGACGTCGTGTTCCAGCTCATCATCTTCTTCATCACCACCGTGGACATGGAGAGCAAGGCGCTCGAAACCAAGGTCCGCATGGCGATGTCCCCGAACGGCCCGGTCGAGGAAACCAAGGACCCCCGGACCGTCATCGTGGACGTGGACAAGGACGGGAACATCCAGATCCAGCAGACCACCCTCTCCGAGGGCCAGCTGCTGGCCGTGCTCAAGAAGGCCGTCGTCGCCTCCGGACAGAGCACCCCCGTCGTCATCCGCGGCGACTACCAGGCGAAGCACGAGCAGATCAAGCGCGTGATGGACATCGCGGGGCGGGCGGGCCTCTGGAAGCTCCGCTTCGCCGCGCTCAAGGAAAAGGCGTAAAGGAGGCCCCCCATGGCCAGGAAACGCAGAGGCATCGACGCCCCCGAAGGCGAACTGGAAATGACGCCGATGATCGACGTCGTCTTCCAGCTCCTCATCTACTTCATCGTCACCATCAAGCCCGTCGACGTCGTCACCAACCTCGACGTCTTCCGTCCGGCGCCCAACCCCAACCAGCCGCCGGACACCAAGCCGCCCAACCTCCTGCGCCTCGGCGTCTACCAGGACGGCTACACCCTCAACGACAACCCCGTCAGCCTCGACGCCATGGACAGCGCCCTCGCGCGCATCGCCCGCATCGACGCCGGCCAGACCATCATGATCACCGTCTCCGCCTTCTCCGAGCACGGCGCCCTCGTCCGCGCTCTCGACCTGTGCGCGAAGAACGGCCTCCGCAGCCTGTCCGTCGTCAGCGCCTCCAACTGACGGAGAAACCCGTAGCGCGACACCGAGAAGAGAGGAAGACAACCCGCGGGACAAACCACCCGGCGAAAGGGAGAAACCATGGATCTTTCGATTAAAGCCCTCCACAAGAACAT
This sequence comes from uncultured bacterium, assembly GCA_902766695.1. GTDB lineage: Bacteria > Verrucomicrobiota > Kiritimatiellia > CAIQIC01 > Lenti-01 > CACXEY01. The sequence goes on along the minus strand of CACXEY010000184.1, from coordinate 13,515 downwards.
CGCGGAATGGATGGCCGGCCCCCTCGGCTCCATCCTCATCCACGTCGGCATCATCCTCGCGGCCCTCTTCCTCGTGTCGACCGCCGTCAAGAAGGACGAGGCCGAAATCGAGGTCAAGGTCGTCGAAGTCGACGACCAGCAGCTCGACGAAATCCTCGAAGACCTCAAGCCCCCCGAGGAACTCCCCGACATGGTCGACACCATCACCCCGCCCGACGTCGACATCGACATGACCCCGCCGCCCGACGTCCAGGACTTCACCGCCGCGCCCGTCATGGACACCGTCACCGAGCTCGACATCGCCTCCGACGCCATCAGCCCCATCATCATGAAGAACCTCGCCCCCGGCAACATGTCCAACCGCTCCGGCGCCGGCCGCGCGGCCGCCATCGGCGCCTTCGGCGGCAAGTGGGGCGAATACGCCGAGGCCGCGGTGCTGCGCGCCCTCGAATGGCTCCGCGTCAACCAGAACGACGACGGCTCCTGGGCCAACTCCAACAAGGAAGCCATGTGCGGCCTGGGCATCCTCACCTTCCTCGCCCACGGCGAAACCACCGCCTCCGAAAAATACGGTCCCACCGTCGAGAAGGCCATCCGCTACCTCTGCGCCAAACAGAACGAAAAAGGCGAATTCGCCAAGATCACCCCCAACGGCGCCGCCCCCGTCTACACCCAGGCCATCTGCGTCTACGCCATCAGCGAAGCCTACGGCATGACCCGCATCGCCTCCCTCAAGGACGTCATGGAAAAAGGCGTCCAGGTCATCATCAACGGCCAGCAGCCCGGCGGCGGCTTCGACTACGGCTGGAAGAAAGAATCCCGCCGCGACACCTCCCTTGGCGGCTGGTGCTGCCAGGCCATGAAGGCCGCCTACATCGCCGGCGCCGAAAACCAGGGCCTCCACGAAGCCATGGAAAAATCCATCAACGACATGAAAGGCGCCCAGCGCGAAGACGGCTACTTCATCTACGCCGACGGCCGCGGCCGCATCACCAACATGACCGCCGTCGCCTGCCTCTCCATGCAGTTGCTCGGCCACGGCGAAGACAAGGAAGTCAAGGACGGCATGAAATTCCTCAGCAGCGCCGACTGCTCCTGGGACAAGCCGGCCGAGTGCCCCCTGTACGCGTGGTACTACATGTCGCAGGCCAAATTCCACGTCGGCGGCAACACCTGGAGCACGTGGAACAACAAATTCGCGCCCCTGTACATCCGCCACCAGAACCAGGACGGCAGCTGGGTGAGCCCGGGCGTCACCGGCTTCAAGGAAGGCAAGGACACCGTCGAGCGCGAATGGATGGGCAGCGAACACGACAGCAAAGTCTACGCCACGACCCTGGCGGCCCTGACGTTGCAAGTCTACTACCGCTTCCTCCCCACCTACAAACCCATCGAAACCGCCACCGAAGAAGCCTCCGACGGCGACGTCGAAATCGAAATCCTGTAGCCCCCCATTTTCCCCGGCGGCACCCCCCGCCGCCCCGCCGCGCCGGTCTCCTTTCCCGGCGCGGCGTTTTTGTCGCCCCCGCGGAGTCGTCAGACGAAGCACTCGTGAGGTCGTTCGTGCAAAGCCGGGGAGGGCGGCTCCCCTGCACACCGTGTCCATGGGATTCCACGGGAACGCGAATCCATCCGTGCGGACGCGGCGGTTTGCCACAGTCCGCCACACTGCAACCGCGAACCGCACGATTCCGGGACGTACCCCGGGAGGCTTGCGTTTGCGGTCCGCAATGGCCTGACGAGCGTGGCGATTGGCAACCGCGTGACGCACATCGGGGACCCTGGGGGCACGCTTGCGCACGCCGCTTGCCGGTGGCGGAGATGCCCCCCGCGGCTTTTGGGCTCGCCAAACGGGGCGGATTGGCTTAGGAAGGACGGGAACGTACGGGATGCCGCCGTCCCGGAACCGGCGGTCCAATCGATATGCAACGACAAACCAACTTCTTCCATGCCCTCCGCCGGATCCGGCGGGGATTCCTCGCCGTCTCCTCCGCCGTCGCGCTCGCCGCCGCGCTGCCGGCCGTCTCGCCCGTCCCCGCCGTCGCGCAGGGGGCGGAGTCCCAGTCGGTGACGGTGCGGGACATCCGCATCGAGGCCATCGGCCGCGTACCGGTCAGCGCGGAGCAGGTGCTGGCGAACGTCAGCGCGCGCGTCGGCGAACCGATGGACCGCGCCGCCCTCACCGCCGACCTCCGCCAGCTCCAGAAGAGCAAGGCCTACTCCTACGCCGAGGTGCGCGTCGAGGACGCGGCGTCCCTCCAGGGCGGCGTCGTGCTCGTCTACCGCGTCTCCGCCCGCCCCAAGATCCGCCGCATGTCCATCGACGGCGCCGACTACATGGGCAACAAGAAAATCCGCGAGTGGCTCGAAATCGAGGCCGGCGACCGCGCCGACAACGCGCTGCTCGGCGAACGCTCCCAGACCGTCCGAGAGAAGTACCGCAAGGACTTCTTCCCCAACGCCAAGGTGACGTGGAAGTTCGTCCCGGTTCCGGCCCAGCCGGAGTTCGCCGACCTGGAGATCACGGTGGCGGAAGGCAAGCGAGCGATCGTGCGGAAAATCCTCTTCGAGGGGGCGGAACACGTCTCCCGGCGCGACCTGCTGGCGGTGATGACGCAGAAGCAGTCGTCCTGGCTGAGCTTCATCAACAACGACGGCCTCTACGAGCCGGGCAACGTGCTGGCGGACCGCGACGCCATCCGCGGCGTCTTCATGGACCGCGGCTACCTCGCGGCGACCGTCGGGACGCCCACCTACGAATACGTCAGCGAGAAGAAGATCGACATCACCTATCCCGTCGCCGAGGGGCCCCTCTACACGCTGCGCGCGTGGCGGACCCGCGGCGTCTCGCTCTTCCCCGACGAGGACGTCTCGCGCGGCGTGCCGGCCGTCCCCGGCAAGACCGCGTCGCTCGCGGAAATCCGCGCCGGCGCGCAGTCGATCCGCGACTACTACGGCGCCCGCGGCTACATCAAGACCTCCGTCGAGCCGCGCATCGCCCTCGACACCCGCGCCGGCACCGCCGCCGTCACCTACGACGTCAGCGAAGGCTCCCTCGCCTACATCCGCAACATCGAGATCCGCGGCAACTCCCGGACCAAGGACAAGGTCATCCGCCGCGAAATCTCCGTCGCCCCCGGCGAGGTCTGGAACGAGCCCCGCATCCGCTCCAGCGAGAACCGCCTCCGCAACCTCAACTACTTCTCCTACGTCGGCAGCTACAGCGAATCCACCTCCGAAACCAACCGCTTCAACCTCATCTTCGACGTCGAGGAGCAGCAGACCGGGCAGTTCACGTTCGGCGTCGGGTTCTCCTCCATCGACAGCATCGTCGGCTACGCCGAACTGCGGCAGGGCAACTTCGACCTCTTCGGCTGGCCGCACGTGACGGGGGGCGGGCAGAAGCTGAACCTGCGCGTCCAGATCGGCTCCAAGCGCAGCGACGTCGAGGCCTCGTGGATCGAGCCGTGGTTCCTCGACCGGCGCCTCTCGCTGGGCATCGACCTCTTCCGGCGCGACGCCAGCTACTACTCCGACGACTACGACCAGACCACCACCGGCGGCTCCGTCACGCTCGGCCAGCCGCTGTTCTCCTTCAACCGCATCAACTACATCTACGGCCTGACCCACTACGACATCCACGATGTCTCCACCAACGCCTCCCCGCGCATCATCGAGGAAGAAGGCCGCCGCCTCAAGAGCTACGGCACCCTCGAACTGATCCGCGACACGCGCGACAAGACCTTCCTCTCCACGCGCGGCTTCCGCGGCAGCGCCGCCGCCACCCTCGCGGGCGGGCCGTTCGGCGCGGACACCGACAACTACGCGTTCCGGCTGCGCGCGTCCCAGTACGTGCCGCTGTGGTTCGACCACGTGCTGAACATCCGCGGCATGGCGGGGATGGTCAAGGAATACGGCGACAGCGACCGCGTGCCGATTTTCGACCGCGAATTCCTCGGCGGCCCGCGCACCGTCCGCGCCTTCAAGTACCGCAAGCTCGGGCCGAAGGACGAGGACCACGAAGCCATCGGCGGGCGGTCCGCCGCGACGGCCACGGTCGAGTACACGATGCCGGTCGTCAAGATGATCCGCTTCGCCGCCTTCTACGACGTCGGCGTCGTCTGGCAGGACGTGTTCAGCAAGGACGACGAGAACCCGGCGGTGGGCGACGGCGAAGTCTGCGACGGCTACGGCATCGGCGTGCGGCTGGACATCCCGCAGTTCCCGATCCAGCTCGACTACGCCTGGCCGATCCACACCGACGACTACCTCTCCGACTCCGGCCGCTTCTCCTTCAACATCGGCTACACCTACTGATTCCGCCCCCACCCTCCCTCCTCCTGTCCCGCGGGCGGTCGCGGACGCTTTTGCAAACAGGAAAAATCCTTGACTTCGCTTCCTTCCTCCCCCATGCTCCGCGCCATGAACAACAAGGTCAAATACGCTCTCCGCGAGGCCGCCGGGATCGCCAGCGACGTCGCGCGCTTCTACATTGGTTCCCTGGCCCTGCCGGTGGCCATGCCCATGGCCGTCGCGGGCGCGGCGGCGCTCTCGGCGGCGGCGCTGGGAGGGTGGATCGCCGACACGACCGGGCGTGCGGTCCTGGCCGAACTGCGGCGGCGGTCTCGGTTGCGGGCGCCGCGGGCGCCATCGCCGTCGCTGCGGGGGACGCCGACGCCGGAGGAGTTCGCGGCGGATGCCGCGGAACGGCCGCGGACGCTGGCGGTGCGCCTGCGGATCGGGTCGCGCTTGGCGGACCTGGCGCCGACGCTCGACCGGGGGAACCATTACGACGTCTCGCCGACGGGGGCGAAGCGCATTTGCGGGCGCGGCCGCGGGGTCCGGGGTTGGCTGGAGGACAATCGGGTCGGGATGAACTATTCGACGCTCATGCGCTACATGCGCCTCGCGGTCCGGCTCCGCGCGCTGCTGGAACTGGACGGGCGGTTGCCGCTGGAATGGCTGCTGCCGGGCGCGGAGACGCAATCGGCGGTCCCGGCGGAGCTGCGCGCGCAATGCGCGGCGGCGAAACGGAGGCTTTCGCGCCTGCTGCGGGCGAACCGGAATTTCAGCCGGTTGCAGGCGTACGTGGACGGGGCGCTGGGGCTGCGGCGGTTGCCGCGTCCGGGACGCGTGGGCGCGGTCGGGAAGCCGCTGGACGAGGCGCTAGCGGAGAACGTGCGGCGGGAGCTGGCGGCGTTTCTGCAGGAGCGCGACCTGCCACCGCGGGCGGAGACGCTGCGGCGGAAGGCGCTGGCCGGTTTCCTGGATAGCTGAAGCGGGCGGGCCGCCCGCGCTTCCGGATCAGACCTGGAGGAAGCCGCCGGTTCCGAAGGCGGGGGCGTCGGAGTCTTCGGCGGCGGCCTGGGCGGCCGCGGGACGGAAGTCCGCCAGGAGGCGGCGCCAGGTCTCGGCGTTGTTGACGAGGGTTTCGAGAACTTCGTCGAAGGTGTCCGGATCCAGGTCCGCCAGCGGCAGGAGACGCAGGAGGACGTATTTGCCCGTTTCGCGCGTCTTCGCGAAGTAGGAGGAGGATTCGAGGTTGGCTTCGAGCAGCAGGTCGGCGAATTCGGCGCGGCCGTCGGCCGGCGGTTCGCCGATTTCGGCCCCCGCGACCAAGTGGTCCGGGGTACCGACGAGGGTCACGGGGATGCCGTCGATGTCGAGCGAGGTCTGGCCGTCCTGCGGGACGAGGCCTTCGACGGAGTGGCGGCGGGCGAAGGAGGTGATGATTTCAGTGAATTCCATGGGCGGGGTCCTTTTCCTCAGGGGGCGATGGTCTTGGAGAGTTTGATGCCGGTGGCGGAGGAAATGCGGCGCGCGGCGGACTGCACGAACGTGCCGAACGCCGAAAATCCGTTGTCGATGTGGATGGCCATGATGTGCGCTCCGGGTTGAAATGCTCTGCGGTTGGTCCGCCCCGTCTACACACGGCGGTCCGGGAAGTTACCGTTCCTCCGCAATCGCGTCCCGCATCATACCCGCCCCTCCCGCCGGAGGGAAACAACTTTTTTCGGCGCCCAGTCCGGCGTGGGAGGGTGTCGTTCATGGGCGGGGGTGTGGGGGGAAAAAGGTGAAAAGTCGAAGGTTTCCCGTAATTGCAAAAGAGGCGGGATTGAAAACGGGCGGGGACGTGGTAGATAGGAGGGAGTGTGTTTTGAAAGGAGACCGAAGATGACCGATACGAGCTGTCCGTCCGCCGCCAACTGTCCGTCCGGAGGGAATTGCGCGTCCTGCGCGCAGAATCCGGAGGACGTGCGCATCCGCGAAGTGCTGGGAGGAATTCCGCGCAAGTACGTGGTGATGTCGGGGAAGGGGGGCGTGGGGAAGAGCACGGTGGCGGTGAACCTGGCGCTGGCGCTGGCGGCGGAGGGGAAGGGGAGGGTGGGGTTGCTGGACATCGATCTGCACGGGCCGAGCGTGCCGCGGATGCTGGGGCTGGAAGGCAAGCGGATGGGGACGACGCCGGAGGGGCGGTTCGTGCCGGTGTCTGCGGGGCCGCTGGAGGTGGTGTCGGTGGGGTTCGTGCTGGCGGCCCCGGACACGGCGGTGGTGCTGCGCGGACCGATGAAGATCGGGCTGATCCGGCAGTTCGTGGCGCAGGTGGAGTGGGGGAAGCTGGATGCGCTGGTGGTGGACGTGCCGCCGGGGACGGGCGACGAGCCGCTGACGATGTGCCAGCTGCTTCTGGGCGACGGGGGGGCATCGGCGGTGATCGTGACGACGCCGCAGCGGGTGTCGGAGGAGGACGTGTCGAAGTCGGTGGACTTCTGCAACAAGCTGCCGATGCCGGTGGCGGGGCTGGTGGAGAACATGAGCGGGTTCGTGTGCCCGCACTGCGGCGGGGTGACGGAGGTGTTCGCGTCGGGAGCGGGGGAACGGCTGGCGGCGGCGTACGGGATCCCGTTCCTCGGGAAGATTCCGCTGGACCCGATGGTGTGCGCGGGCGGGGACGAAGGGATGCCGTTCATGTCGCTGTACGACGACAACGCGCCGTCGAAGGCGTTCCGGGAGATCGTGTCGCGGCTGGGGGGCGCGGCGACGGCGGGGTAGGGGCGGAACTGGGGGGTTGCGGGAGGTGGGCGGGTGGGGTAAAGTCGGGGGGACATGAAAACGTGCGAGAAAAGCTTGCGGTTCGACAACGCGCGGGAGCTGGAAGACGTGCTCGGGCGTCGGGAGGAGTACGTCCCGGCGCTGGAGGAGGCGTTCGGGGTGCGGGCGGTGGTGCGCGATCTGGAGGTGCGGCTGGCCGGGGCGGCGGACGCCGTGGCGTCGGCCTGGGGATACCTGGACGGCCTCGTGCGCGCGCGCAATGCCGGGATGTGGCTCCACCGCTCGCTCGTGGACCAAACGCGGCGGCTCTGGGTGGAGGGGCGTGAAAAGGAGCTGGACCGCCTGATCGGCCTGCGGGTGGACGTGGGGGCGGGCTGCGCGCCGGTGTTTCCGCGGACGCTGGGCCAGGCGCGGCTGCTGGAGGCGATCGCGGGGCATGAGCTGACGCTGGGACTGGGGCCGGCGGGCACGGGAAAGACGTGGCTGGCGATGGCGATGGCGGTGAACGCGTTGCTCAAAAACGAGGTCTCGCGCATCGTGCTGACCCGTCCGGCGGTGGAGGCGGGGGAGGCGCTGGGGTACCTTCCGGGCGACCTGCAGCAGAAGATCCTGCCCTACCTGCGGCCGCTCTACGACGCGCTCCACGACATGGTGCCGCGCGGCGAGCTCGCCGAGCTGACGGAGCGCGGCGTCATCGAGGTCGCGCCCCTCGCCTACATGCGCGGGCGGACGCTGACGCGGTCGTTCGTCATCCTCGACGAGGCGCAGAACACGACGCGCGAGCAGATGCTGATGTTCCTGACGCGGCTCGGCTTCGGCTCGAAGGCGGTGGTGACGGGCGACTTGACGCAGGTGGACCTGCCGACGCACCGGCGTCCGGGCCTGCTGGAGGCGGCGCGGCGGCTGGAGGGGGTGCCGGGCATCGCGGTGGTGCGGCTGGAAGGCGGCGACGTGGTGCGGCATCCGCTGGTGCAGCGGATCATCGACGCGTACGCGGCGCCGGAGGGTGCGGCGGGGGCGGGGAACAAAGGAGATCGGCCATGAGATGGTTTTTCCGCAGGCGCGAACCGCACGACTGGGTCCTGGCGCAGCAGCGGCGCAAGGAGAAGGAGGCCCCGAAGTCGTGGCACCGGATTTGGCTCTACAACGTGGGCATCCTGCTGTTGATGTGGCTTGTGGGCGTGGGGGTGCTGAGCCTGGGCGGGGAGGCGTTCGACGCGAACCTCTCCGAGGGGCAGGTGGCGCCGAAGACGGTGGTCGCGACGGTGGAATTCCAGTGCCGCGACCTGCAGCGAACGGCGCTCAACAAGCAGCGGGCGGGCGAGGCGGCGGTGCCGCTCTTCCGCATGCAGCTGCACGCGCGCGACAAGGCGTGGCGGGATGTGGACAAGCTGGCGGAGATGGCCATCACGTCGCGGGCGCAGTATGGGGTGCAGGGGGCCGTGGTTGTGCCGGAGACGCCCGCCGGGACGGTACCGGCCGCGGAGGGTGATGGAGGCGTGGCCACGGCGCTGGAGGGCGCGGCTGGAAGCCGCACCCCCGGAAGCGAGGTGAAGGCGGGGGAGGATGGCACGGCGCCCGCGGGGAAGCAGAAGCGGAAGCGAGGGGGGGCGGCGGTGGCGGTGGTGGCGGCGGCGGCCGAACCGGCCGCCGTCAAGAATGAGGAGGGCGAAGGGACGCCTGCGGCGGAGCCCGTGGCTCCTGCGCCTGCGCCCGATCCGGTGGTGCCGGTGCAGCTGGTGCAGCCGGGCGATTCGCCGGAAGTGATTTTCGCGTTGCAGCGGACGGCCGACCTGCTGGAGCTGCAAGTGGCGGGGGCGGACCTGGCGAGACTCTTCCCGAACGGACTGGAACGCGAAAGCGCCGACGCGGTGAAGGCGGCCGCGGAACGGGTCCTGCGGCTGGGGGTGGTGTCGGACACCGAACTGGAGTTTGTCGGACCCAAGATCGCCGCGAGCACGGCGGTGGACATCCTGATCCCGGAGGCGAACGGCACGGTCGCCACCCAGCGCGTCGCCGCGGCCGAGCTCCTGCGCGAGGGCGGGGCCGCGGACCGCATCGCCGAAGCCCTCCGCCCGCTCCTCGAAGAGCGCGGCGTGGAGGACATCCCGGGAACCGCCCGCGCGTTGGCCGGCGCCCTCGCGCACGCGAGCATCAAGTACGACCAGGAGGCCACGCGGGCGCGCCAGGTGGAGGCGGCGTCGGGGGTGGGCGACGCGGTGATGACGGTCTTCCCGGGGACGACCATCCTGGAGGAGCGCGCGGAGGTCAAGGCGCAGAACATCGAGATGCTCTCCGCCTACAACCGCAAGCTCGCCGAGCTCGAAACCCCGCTCGACCGCACGCTCAAGCACATCGGCGACTACCTGATGATGCTGGTGGTGCTCATCGCGTGCGTGGGGTGGCTGCGGAGCGTCCAGCCGGGCGTCTACAGCAAGTCGCGCCGCAAGTGGCTGCTCGTGCTGCTGGGGCTGCTCTCGCTGGGCATCGAACTGCTGTACCACTGGATGTCCACCGTGCGCGGCTTCCTGCCGGGCTGGGTCGTGCCGTACGCGATGCCGATGACCCTCGTGCCGACCATCGCCGTCCTCATGCTCGGCCCCGAGGCCGGCCTCGCCGCGGGCCTGTGGGTCGGCCTTTCCTCCGCGCTCATCTTCGGGCGCAGCTTCGAGGTCATGTTCATCGGCATCGCGGCCAGCGTCAGCGCCGTCGCCATGCTGCGCAGCAACGTGCGGCGCCGCTCCCAGATCATGCGCGCGGGACTGGTCGTCGGCTGCGTCAACTCGCTGGTGGCCATCGTGATGGCGTTGCTCAACCGGCACACGGGCGCGACGTTCCGCGGCGACCTCATCGCCAGCTTCTCCAGCGGCATCGTTTCCTCCGTGGTCGTGACCGTGCTCCTGCCGGTGCTCGAATGGGCGTTCGGGCACACCACCGACATTTCGCTGCTGGAGCTGACCGACCAATCCCATCCGCTCCTCCAGCGCCTCTCCCTCGAAGCCCCCGGCACCTACCACCACAGCCGAATGGTGGCCGCCATCGGGCAGGCGGCGGCGGACCGCATCGGCGCCGACGGGCTGCTGGTGGCCGTGTGCGCCTCGTTCCACGACATCGGCAAGCTGGCCAAGCCGGAATTCTTCACCGAGAACCAGCGCGGCGGCGAAAACCCCCACGACAGCCTTTCACCGAGCATGAGCGCCTTGCTCATCCAGTCGCACGTCAAGGAAGGGCTGACCCTGGCCAAGCGCTACCGCCTGCCGGGGGTGGTCTGCGACGCCATCCAGGCGCACCACGGCACCTCCCGCATCTCCTACTTCTACCAGATGGCCGTCAACGACCTGAAGGCCAAGGATTTGCCCGAGGACCCCGCCCTCGAAGCCTCCTTCCGCTACGAGGGGCCGCGCCCCTGGACGAAGGAGCAGGCCGTCCTCGTGCTGGCGGACACCGTGGAAGCCGCCTCGCGCTCCCTCGAGAAAATCACCCCCAGCCGCATCTCCGAGATGGTGGACCGCCTGGTCCGCGACAAGCTCCTCGACGGGCAGCTCGACGAAGCCCCGCTGACGCTGGCCGACCTGAACACCGTCCGCGACTCCTTCGTCTTCACGCTGACGAACATCCTCCACGGCCGCAGCGCGTATCCGAACGCCGATCCGCAGCCCGCCGCCAGTACGGCGACGGCTGCAACGGCGGGAACCGCCTCGTCCGCCGGGGCGCCATCCTCGCCGAGTGGCGAGGGAGGGGGCGTTCAGCCGGTCGCGACGTGACAGTTTGGGGGCGGTTTCAGCCGGTTGGGGGCAAACGTGGGAAACGGGCGGCATTGCCGCGGAGGTGAGGGCGTGGTAGGATGCACCGCATGAAAAAGCTGATGGTTTTTCTTGTGGTGGCGGCGGTGGTCGCCGGGTGCAGCACGGTGCCGATCACGGGGCGGCGGCAGTTGTCGCTCGTGTCCGATTCGGAGGTGCTGTCGTCGAGTCTGACGCAGTACAGGAGCTACATGGGCAAGGCGAAGGTCTCGGGCAACCGGACGCAGTCGGCCCAGGTGGTGCGCGTCGGGCGCAACATCGCGGACGCGACGGAGCGGTACCTGCGCGACAACGGCCTCGGCAAGGAGGTGTCCAACTTCGCGTGGGAGTTCAATCTCGTCGAGGACAAGGAGGTCAACGCCTTCTGCATGCCGGGCGGGAAGATCGTCGTGTACACGGGGCTGATGGAGCTGGTGGGTTCCGACGACGAGCTGGCGGTCGTCCTCGGCCACGAGGTGGCGCACGCGGTCGCCAAGCACTCCAACGAGCGGATGAGCCAGCAGCTGGTGGCGCAGGCCGGGGCGGCGGCGGTCGGCGTCGCGACGCAGGGACGCAGCGCGATGGTGCAGTCCGCGGCGGCGGGCGTGTACGGTTTGGGCGCGCAGTACGGGGCGCTGCTGCCGTTCTCGCGCAAGCACGAGGCGGAGGCGGACTACATGGGGCTGGTGCTGATGACGATGGCCGGGTACGACCCGGACAGCGCGCCGGCATTCTGGCGCAAGATGGCCGCAAAGGGGGGAGGCAAGACGCCGGAGTTGCTGTCGAGCCATCCGTCGGACGCGTCGCGGATCGCGGCGCTGCAGGAGGCGCTGCCGGAGGTCAAGGCGAAGTACGGGAAGGGGCGGTGAGGGATGGGGGGACCGCGCCGTTTCCGGCGCGGCGCGGGACGGGGCGTGGCCGACGGGGCGGCCACGGGCAGGACGGGGACAGGGGGGGAATCAGCCGGGAAAGACGAAGCGGTAGGCGGGGAGGGTGAGATAGGGGGCGGGGGATGGGTCGGGGTGCCAGCCGGCGGAGCGGAAGGCGGCGAGGGAGGGGGCGTTTTCGATGCGGACCCAGGCGGTCATGGGGCGGGGGTCGGGGTGGAGGGCGAGGTGATGGCGGGTGCCGTCGTTGATGAGGGGGGCGGAAAGGCGGCGGCCGCGGCAGGGGGGAGCCAGGTAGACGCTGATTTCGGGTTCGCCAAGGTGGTTGTCTTCGAAGCGGACGTAGCCGGCGGGGGCGCCGTCGTGTTCGGCGATGTAGAGGTGGCGGACGGTGCCGAGGAGGGTTGTTTTATACCACTTCTGGTGGGTTTCCCAAGGGATGGGTTCGTGGGTGCGGAAGGTGTGCGCAAGGAGGGCCGGGTCGTTGGCCCAGGTCCAGACGAGGCGGCAGTCGGTGTCGGTGGCGGGGCGGAAGGTGAGGGGGGTGGGATTTTTGGGATTCATGGGATTTTTGGGATGGGTGGGATGGGGGTTAGGGGGTGGGCGGGGTTTCGGGGTCGATGGTGGCGAGGGAGCCTTCGCGGCCGGGGGTGGTGTGGAGGTCGAGGCGGGCGGTGGGGAGGGTCTCAAGGTCGGCGGGGAGGAGGGTTTCAAGGGCGGTGAAGGTGTGGCCGGCGGAGAGGGCGCGGTCGAGGAAGTCGCGGAAGAGGGTGTGGCAGGCGATGCCTTCGGCTTCGGCGTGGATGCAGAGGACGCGGAGGGGCGTCGGGGTGGGGGCTTCGATGAGGGAGAGGAGGCGGGCGTTGTAGTTTTCGGCGGTGATGCCGTCGCGGCCGATGAGTTCGTCGTAGGTGGGGAGGGTGGTGGGGATCTGGGGCTGGGAGGATGGGGTGCCGTCGGGAAGGAGGGGGCGGAAGGCATACGTGCCGCGGCAGTCGGAGTTGTAGCGGAGGGTGGTGAAGCCCGATTTGACGAGGGCGGTATCGGGGGTGGCTTGCCAGCCGGGGGCGGCGGAGGTTGTCACGGGGCGGCCGAGGATGCGCTGGAGTTCGACTATGCCGCAGGCGAGCTGGTCCATGACTTCGATGCGGCCTTTGCGGGGATGGGCGGCGCGGGCTTGCCAGCCGTGGTGGTCCCAGGCGTGGAGGCCGATTTCGTGGCCGAGGTCGGCGGTCTGGCGGATGATGCTTTCGCAGCGGCGGCCGATGCGCGGGCCGGGGCCCAGCGTGCCCTTGAGGAGGATGTCCCAGCCGTAGAGGTTGGGGGCGTTGGAGTGGAGCATCTTCAGGAAGAACGCGGGCTTGAGGAGGCGGAAGAGGTGGCGGCCCATGTTGTCGGGGCCCACCGAGAAGTAGAAGGTGGCGCGTTGGCCGCGGTCGGCCAGCAGGCGCGCGAGGGGGAGGACGCCGAGGCGGGTGCCGCGGAGGGTGTCTACGTCGATTTTGAGGCCGATTTGCATGGGGACTCCGGGTTAGGGGGGGATGGGGGAAACAAAAGGAACAAAACAAGAAACAAATGAAAAAGGCGAACAAGTTCTTTTTGGAAAAAGAAAAGAGAAGACAAACAGGACAAAGGGGGACAAAAAGGTGTGGGTGAAGGGGCTTGGAGGACGGGAATGGGAGACAACTTGGACAACTCGGGACAACTTTTTCAAGGTGCGTCGCCCAACCGGGCGACGCGTCGTGTTGGGAAGAGGGTGGAGGGCGCAAGTCATGTGTAGGTGGGCGGGGTGG
>CACXEY010000183.1 GCA_902766695.1 uncultured bacterium | reverse complement strand
TGGGATTGTTCGCGGGCACGCATGGCGTCGAGGAGTTGGGTGGCTTCTTCGGGGGTCATTTGTTCGGAGGGGGGCTCTTGGGATTGCTGCTGGGATTCTTGGGATTCTTGAGACTCTTGGGATTGAGATTGGGATTGTTGCTGGGATTGCTCCTGTTGCTCCTGCTGTTGCTCCTGCTGCTGGTCTTGTTGCTGGGATTGCTGCTGGTCGTCGGAGGAGGATTGGTCTTGGTTTTGCTGGTCTTGGGATTGGTCTTGGTTCTGCTGCTGCTGCTGTTGCTGCTGTTGCTGGATTTGTTGTTGTTTGAGGAGGGCGAGTTCGTAGTTGGCTTTGTAGTCGGGGGCGGAGGGGGCGAGGGCGATGGCGTTTTCGTAGGATTGGAGGGCTTCGGCAATCAGGGCGGGGGCGTTGGTGGAGGTGGGGTCGGCGTCGGAAAGGGCGTAGAGGGTGTTGCCGCGGTTGTAGTAGGCGCGGGCTTGGGCGGCGAGGTCGGGAATGGCACGGGCGGACTCGGCGAGGAGGGTGGAGGCGGCGTCGGGATCGCCGGCGGCGGCGCTCGCCAGGGCGGCGTTGTAGAGGGCCGGGGCGGGGGGGAGGAGGTTGGCGGGGGCGAGTTCGGCGGCGGCCAGGAAGTTGGACGTGGCGGAGGGGTAGTTGGAGGCGGCGAGGTCGGCGAGGCCGGCGGTGAAGAGGGGGCGGGGGGATTGGGCGCGGGAGGGGGAGGCGGAGAGGGCGAACGAGACAAACGAGACGAACAGGACGAACGGGACGTGGGAGGGGGATTGCAAGGGACGGGGGCTGGGCCCCCGAGCCCCCTGGGAGGTGGTGCGGTCGGGGGTGAGGGATTCGAGGAGGAGGAGGAGGAGGGAGAGGAGGAGGGGCCACTGGAAGCGTTCTTCGTTGATGCGGGCGGTGCGGGATTCGGCTTCGGTGCGTTTGAGTTTGTCGATGGATTCGCGGAAGACGCGCTCGAGGCCGGTGTCGCCGGCGGCGGAACGGACGTAGGCGCCGCCGGTGGAGGTGGCGAGCTGCTGGAGGATGTCTTCGTGGAGGGTGGTCTTGACGATCTGGCCTTTGCGGTCTTTGAAGTAGGCGCCGCCGGAAGAAGGGTCGGCGGGGATCATTTCGCCTTCGAGGGTGCCGATGCCGATGGCGTACAGGCGGATGCCTTTTTGTTTGAGTTCGGGGAGGAGGGACAGGGGGTCGCCTTCGTGGTCTTCGCCGTCGGTGACGAGGAGGATGCAGCGGTCGGCGGTGGTGTCGTCGGGGAAGGAGTCGATGGCGGTGCGGAGGGCTTGCGCGATGGCGGTTCCGCCGCGGGGGATGATGCCGCAGTAGAGGTCGTCGAGGGTCATGGCGAAGGCGGCGTAGTCGGTGGTGAGGGGGCACTGGAGGAGGCTGGAGCCGGCGAAGGGGATGAGGCCGACGCGGTCGCCGCGCAGGGCGCGCAGGAGGTCGTGGATGCCCCATTTGGCCTGCTGGAGGCGCGAGGGTTTGATGTCGGCGGCGGTCATGGAGCGGGAGGTGTCGAGGACGACGAGGAGGTCGAGGCCGCGGCGGGTGATTTCTTCCCAGTGGAAGCCCCATTGGGGGCGCGCCAGGGCGATGATGAGGCAGGCGAGAGCGAGGGTGCGGAGCCAGATGCGGCGGTGGGCGGCGGCGGGGTTGCGTCCGGGGAGGAGGTAGGGATGGGCGTCTGCGTCGACCCACGCGGCGAGGCGGCGGCGGCGGGCGCGGAGGAGGCGGTGGGCGGCCCAGAGCCAGACGGGGAGGGCGAGGAGGGCCCAGAGGATTTGCGGGGCGCCCCAGTTCATGGGAGCCTCCCGAGGATGGTCGCGGAGAGGACGGCTTCCAAGGCGAGGAGGAGGAGGGCGAGGAGGGCGGGGAGGGCGAAGATGTCTTCGTGGCGGGTGTAGGAGGAGAGTTCGATTTCGGTTTTTTCCATGGCGTCGATTTTTTCGTAGGTGGCGGCGAGGGAGTCGAGGTCGGTGGCGCGGAAGTAGGCGGCGTCGGTGGCGGAGGCGACGGAGCGGAGGGTGCCTTCGTCGATTTCGGGCGCGGGGAGGGCGAGGCCGAAGAAGCCGCCGCGCTGGGGACGGTCGGAGGCGGCGCCGACGCAGTAGATTTTGATGCCGAGGGCGGCGGCGGCCTGGGCGGCGTCGCGCGGGGCGAGTTGGCCGGCGTTGTGGATGCCGTCGGTCAGCAGGACGATGACTTTGCTCTTGGCCTCGGAGTCGCGCAGGCGGTTGACGCCGGAGGCGATGGCGTCGCCGATGGCGGTGCCGTCTTCGAGCATTCCGGTCTGGAGGCGGTCCATCTGGAGGAGGAGCCATTCGTGGTCGGTGGTGAGGGGGGCGAGGGTGTAGGGCATGGCCGCGAAGGCAACCAGGCCGATGCGGTCGTCGGTGCGGTCGCGCACGAATTGGGCGATGACTTTCTTGGCGGCGTCGAGGCGGGTCAGGCGCTGGGTTCGCGTGGAGAGGTCGTCGGCGTTCATGGAGGTGGAGGTGTCGACGAGGAGGACGATGTCCACGCCTTCGGTGCGGGCGCGGGATTCGGCGATGCCGCGGCGGGGGCGGGCGGCGGCCAGTACGAGGAGGACGAGCGCAAGGGCGGTCAGGGTCGGCGGCAGCCAGCGGAGGAGGATGAGGCGCGGGGTGGTCGGGAGGGTCGCCAGGGGGGTGGCGTCGGAGAAGTGGAGGGTGGCGCGGCGGCGGGGGGTGTGGAGGAGCCAGGTCGCCGGGGGGACGAGGAGGAGCAGGAGGAGAAGCCAGGGGTTGGCGAAGGAGATCATGGCTGGGTCTCCGGCGACGGGTGAAAAGTGAAAAGTGAAAAGTGAAAAGTGGGCGGTGGGTTTGTTTGGGAGAGAAGGGAGAGGGGGATCATGGGAGGCCTCCTTTCTCGGAGGGGGACGGCGCCGTGTCCGGCGCCGCGCGGGACGGGGTGGGGGCGGCGGGGGCGGGGATGGTTTCGCGGACGAAGGTTTCGGCGGAGTCGAGGGCGGTGAGGAGTTCGGGAGTGCCGGGGCGGTGGCAGGCGAATTTGACGAGGTCGCTGGTTTCGAGGAAGTCGGCAAGGCGGCGGCGGTGGGCGGGGGTGAGGTCGGGGGATTTCACGGCGTCGCGGATGAATTCTTCGGTGGTGCGTTCGGGGGCGCGGATGGAGAAGCGGGCTTCGACGTAGGTGCGGACGATGGCGGAGAGGCGGACGAAGAAAGGTTCCTGTTTGTCGCCGCCGGTCCAGTCTTCGGCGCGCATGGCGGCGATGGCGGCCAGGGCGGTGGCGTGCGGCGGGGGCGGGGGCGTCGGTTTGGCGAGGACGACGGTGACGCGGCGCGCGAAGTACCAGAGGGCGGCCGCTGCGAGGAGGAAGCCGGCGAGGACGGAGAGGAGGATGAGGAGCCAGTGGGAGGGAGGGGCGGGCCAGTGGGCCGGGGTCATGTCCATGGGGCGGAGGGTTTCTTCGCCGGGAGCCAGGGAGGTGACGACTTCGAAGGAGGCGAAGGGCATGGACTGGGTGGCGGTGGTGCCGTCGGGGAGGTGGATGAGGACGGGGGCGTTCTCGGCGATGACGTGGTTGCTGACGACGAGGGAGGTCAGGGTGCAGTGGCGGACGGTGCGCTCGAGGCCGCCGTCGGCGGGGTGGGTCTCGGGGGCGGCGGTGTCGCGGACGATGACGTCTTTTCCGTGCGCGAGGCCGGCGAGCGGGAAGTCGATGGTGGTGCCGGGGCGGTGGAGGGCGGTCAGGGTCAGGTCGATGGGATCGCCGATGCGGATGGTGTTGGTGGAGAGGGTGGCGGTCAGGCGGGCGGGTTCGTCGGAGAGGAGGGTTTCGGAGGGGGGGGAGGCGGGCGCGGCGTGCTCGGAGCAGCCGCAGAGGAGAGCGAGGAGACAGAAAACCAACGACAATTCCGACAACTTTGAAAAACAATTCCGACTATAAAACAATGGTTGGGAATTGTCAGGAATTGTCGGAAATTGTCTGAAGAAGTTTTTCATTTGCGGGCCTCGCGGCGGAGGAAGAAGCGGACGAGTTCGCGGTCGTAGGGGCGGTCGGTCCAGAGTTCGATGGCGTCGGAGCGGGCGGTGCGGAGGCGGTCGAGGAGGGCGGCGCGGGCGGCGGCCTGGCGGACGGCGTAGGCGCGGCGGACGGTGGGGGAGCTGGTGTCGACGAGGACGCGGCGGCCGGTCTCGGCGTCGGTGAGGTCGAGGATGCCGGCGGGCGCGAGTTCGCGTTCGCGGGGGTCGCCGACGACCAGGCTGACGAGGTCGTGGCGGCGGGCGGTGACGCGGAGGAGGCGGTCGCAGGGCGGGGCCTGGAAGTCGGAAATCAGGAAGGCGACGCAGCGGCGGCGGATGACGCGGTTGAGGTAGTCGAGCGCGGGGGCGAGGTCGGTGGCGCGGGAGGCGGCAGGGGCTTCGAGGACGTCGGAGATGACGCGCAGGACGTGAGGGACGCCCTTCGCCGGCTTGACGAACTTCTGGACGCGGTCGCCGAAGAGGAGCAGTCCGACGCGGTCCTGGTTGGCGATGGCCGAGAAGGCGAGCGTGGCCGCGACTTCGGCGGCCAGGTCGCGCTTGGTCATGGCGCCGGAGCCGTAGCGGTTGGAGGCGGAGACGTCGACGAGGAGCATAAGGGTCAGTTCGCGCTCTTCGCGGTATTTTTTCACGAAGGGGGTGCCGGTGCGGGCGGTGACGTTCCAGTCGATCGCGCGGATGTCGTCGCCGGGCTGGTACTCGCGGACTTCCTCGAACTCCATGCCCTGGCCCTTGAAGACCGAATGGTAGCGGCCCGCAAAGACGTCCTGCACCGCGCGGCGGGTGCGGATTTCGATGCGGCGGATTTTGCGGAGTGTTTCGCGGGGGAGCATGGGGTGTTCAGTGAAAAGTTAAAAGAGAAAAGTGAAAAGATGCGGTGGTGTGTTTTCCGGGGTTACGGGACGGGGAGTTCGTCGAGGAGGGTGGAGACGAGGGAGTCGGCGGTGAGTTCCTCGGCTTCGGCTTCGAAGGAGGGGATGATGCGGTGGCGGAGGACGTCGGGGGCGACGGACTTGACGTCCTGCGGGGTGACGTAGCCGCGGCCTTGCAGGAAGGCGTGGGCCTTCGCCGCCAGCATCAACGCAAGGGTTGCGCGCGGGGAGGCGCCATAGCGGATGTTGCCGGCGAGGGCGTTCAGTTTGTAGGCGGCCGGGTCGCGGGTGGCGAAGACGAGCGAGAGGACGTAGTCCTTGATCTTGTCGTCGACGTAGATGGCGTCGACCGTCTTGCGCGCCTTGAGGATGGTGTCGGGCTTGACGACGGGGCGGACGTCGCGGACGACTTCCGTGCGGGCGTTGGCTTCGAGGATGCGGCGCTCTTCGTCGAGCGTGGGATAGCCGATCTTGAGCTTGAGCATGAAGCGGTCCACCTGGGCTTCGGGCAGCG
This sequence comes from uncultured bacterium, assembly GCA_902766695.1. Classification (GTDB taxonomy): domain Bacteria; phylum Verrucomicrobiota; class Kiritimatiellia; order CAIQIC01; family Lenti-01; genus CACXEY01. The sequence goes on along the minus strand of CACXEY010000183.1, from coordinate 5,425 downwards.
GGTACGTGCCTTCCTGCTCGACCGGGTTCTGCGTGGCGAGGACCAGGAACGGCTCCGGCAGCGCGAAGGTCTCCTGGCCGATCGTCACCTGGCGCTCCTCCATCGCTTCGAGGAGGGCGGACTGGACTTTCGCCGGCGCGCGGTTGATTTCGTCGGCGAGGACGATGTTCGCGAAGACCGGGCCCTTGCGGGTGCCGAAGTCGCCGGTCTTGGGGTTGTAGATCTGCGTGCCGATGAGGTCCGCGGGGAGCAGGTCCGGCGTGAACTGGATGCGGCGGAAGCTCGTCTCCAGCGCGGCGGCGAGGGTCTTGACGGCGAGGGTCTTGGCCAGCCCGGGGACGCCCTCCAGCAGGATGTGGCCGTTGGCGAGGAGGCCGACGAGAAGGCGGTCGAGCATGTAGCGCTGGCCGACGACGACTTTTTCGAGTTCGGCGCGGAGGGGGGCGACGAAGGCGCTCTCCTGCTGGACTTTTTCGTTGATGGCGGTGATGCCGCTGCTGGTGCTGCTCATGGGGTTCTCCTTAGGGGGTTGCGGTTGGGGCGGGGGCGGCCGTCGCGGCCGCCGGGGTTGCCGGCGCGCCCGGCTTCGCGATGCGGATCCGGATGCGGTCGTTGTCGTTCGAAATCTCGGGGACCGCGCCGGGCGCGACGGGGCCCGGCAGGCCCATGCGCACCGACCCAGATTGGCGGCCGGTCTGGCGGCCGTTGGCGTCGGCGGTGTCCGTGCGGCGGTCGTAGCGGAGGGAAAGGGTGCGGCCGTCGAGGCGTACGTCGAGGTCGTCGGGGGCCAGGCCGGAGCGGGCGAGGGTCAGCTCGTAGGCGTCGTCGAGCTCGCGCATGTTCACCGCGGGGGAGGCCGGCAGTGCCGCCCACTCGGGGCCGGGCGAGAAGAACGAGCCGAAGTCCTGGAGCATCGCCTCGTGCGCCTCCATCGCCTCGTCCATCATCCGCTGCACGTCCGCGTGCCAGCGCGGAAACGACCGCGGGGCGAACGACGGCCGCGGCGAGCGGCGGAACAGCGCGAAGGGATCGCGGTAGGCCGCGGGCGGCGGGAGGGCGGCGGGGGCAACGTCGACGTCGTCGGGGTCGTCCGCGTCGGGCGCGGGAGCAGAAGGTGACGGAACATCCCGATCGCATTCCAAGGAGGGGGGAATGGCGGCGGCAGGAACCGCGGGGGAGGAGGGAAAGGAACCCCCGCGTTGGGATGTCCCGTCAAATTGGTTCTTGGCCAGCCACCCGAGGATGACCGCCTGGAGCGCGAGGATCAGCCAGAGCAGGCCGCGTCTCTGGGGACGCGGCTGCGGTTGCGGTACCGGCGGCGGGGTGGGGGAGGTGGATGGATTGGAAAATTCTTCTGACATGGCACAACCATATAGCACGAACCGTGCCAAGTTGCGAAAAACGCGTTTTCCGTTGTTCCCCCGCCCACTGCGCCTGGGCATTCCTTCCCCCTGCGACAAAACGCCCACCCCCTCGATGCCAAAATGCCCAGTGCGGGTCAGGCGGGAGCGGCGGGGAAGGTGATGGCCAGACGGGTGCCGGAGGGGGCGGCGGTATCGGTCCGGAGGGTGCCGCCGAGGATGTCGGCGCGGTGGCGCATGATGCGGAGACCGTTGCCGCCGACGGCGTCGGGGGCGTCGGCGGCTTCCATGCCGCGGCCGTCGTCTTCGATGGTCAGGATGCCGCCTTCGGGGGCGAAATCGAGTGTGATGGCGACGCGGGAACCGCCGGAATGCTTGGCGGCGTTGGTGACGGCTTCCTGCGCGATGAGGTAGAGGTGCTCGGCGGCGGCGGCATCGCGGGGGCGGCCTTCGCGTTCGTAGTAGAAATCGACGTCGAGGGGGTAGAGGGCGGAGGCTTCTTCGGCGAGGGCGCGCAGGGCGTCGGGGAGGCCGTCTTCGGTGAGGGCGACGGGGGCGAGGCCTCGGGCGATGCGGCGGACCTGGGTTACGGCGTCCTTGAGGGTGGAGGCGATCTGTGCGGCGTCGGGGTCGCCGGGCGGGGCGTGGCGGCGGCTCCAAGCGGAGAAGAGGTAGAGGGCTCCGGTGAGCTTCTGGCCGAGCGAATCGTGGAGGTCGCGGCCGACGCGCGTGCGTTCCTCGCGGCCGATGCGGAGGACGCTTTCTTCGAGCTGGCGGCGCTCTTCCATGAGGGCGGCGAGCCGGCGGTTGGCTTCGGCGAGCTGGGCGGTGCGGCGGCGGACGAGGCGCTCGACCTGCGCGGTCTGGCGGGAGGCATTCCAGAGCCAGAGGAAGAGGCCGAGGGAGAGAAGCGTGCCGAGCGCGGCGGCGAGGAGCGGCGTGCGGGGGAGTCCGGGGAGCCAGCAGGACGGCGCGGATTCGGCGCAGAAGAGCCACTCCTGCTGGCCGATCGCGACGGGCGCGGCGGATAGCCAGCGCGGTTCGCCGGGGGAGGAGAGGGCGGCCGCGGCGCGGCGGGCATCGGTGGCAGGGGAAGGGGGAAGGAGGGCGACGGTGGTGCGGTGGAGGTCTTCGGCGACGGGCGCGAGGAGGCGCGCGGGGGAGAAGAGGGCGACGGCGAAGCCGGAGGGAATGGGGGAAGGGGAGGATGGATCGGCGATGTAGAGGGTGGGCGCGAATAGGAGGAAGGCGTCGGGCGAGGGCGTCGGCGCGATGGTGAAGATGGCGTGGCGGAACATCTCGGAGAGCGCGCCGTGGGCGGCGGGATCGGAACCGAAGTCGTAGCCGGTGGGTACGCCGAGGCCGCCGGCGGGGGTCTGGTAGGTGAGGGGGAAATAGGCGGGGCGCGCGGGGGCGGGGACGTAGCCGCCGCGGCCGTCGCTCTCGACGATGGGCGATCCCTGGCGTTCGGCGGCGGCGCGGTCGGCGGCGGGGAGAATCTGCGCGAAGCCGTAGGCGCCGAGGATGCGTTGCTGGTGGAGCATGCCTTTCTGGGCGATTTCCGCGAAGGCTTCCGGCGTGACCCGGTCGGAGAGGCCGTGGAGGCGGCGGATGGAGTCGAAGACTTCGAGATAGAGCTGGAGTTCGCGGGCGGCGCGGGCGCGGGCGCCGCCGGCCTCGGCGAGGAAATCGCGGTAGGCGCCGCGGCGGGCTCGGTGGGCGAGCGTGAAGGCGAGGAGGGCCGTCAGCACGAGACCCGCGGCGAGCAGGAAGGTCGCGGCGACGGCCTGCCGCCGGGCACGGCGCGGGGCGGGGGAGTTGGGGGCGGACGGTTCCGGCATGGGCCGAGGAAAGCCGGTCAGCGGGGGCGGCGGGCTTCGAGGGCGGGGACGGTCCCGTCGGGGACGCAGAGACCGCCCATGCCGGTGCCCATTTCGACGCCGGGAGAGGCTTCGCCGTGGAAGTCGCTGCCGCCCGTGGGGACGAGGTCGAGACGGGCGGCCAGTTCGAGGTAGTCGCGGGTGAGGTCGGCGGAATGCTCGGAGTAGTAGCACTCCATGCCGACGAGCCCCCGGTCCTTGAGGGTCCGCAGGAGCGCCTCCATGCTCTCCTTGCCGAGGTGCAGCGTGAAGGGATGCGCGAGGACCGGCACGCCGCCCGCCGCGCGCAGGAGGTCGATGGCCACCTCGGCGGTCAGGCGCGGACGGTCGGCGTAGGCGGGTTTGCCGTCGCCGAGCCAGTTGTCGAAGGCGTCGTACTTGTCCTTGACATAGCCCTTCTCGATCATCACCTGCGCGAAGTGCGGGCGGCCGACGACGTCTTCGCCGGCCTTGGCGCGAACTTCCTCTTCGGTGACCGCGAAGCCGAGTTCGTTGAGTTTTTGCAGGATTTCGCGGTTGCGCATGGAGCGGCCGTCGCGGACCCATTCGAGCTGGCGGTTGAGTTCGGGGTCGGCGGGGTCCATCCAGTAGCCGAGCATGTGCATGACGCCGGACGGACAATCGACGCTGATTTCGATTCCCGGCACGGCGCGGAATGCATGGGTTGCGGCCGCGGCCTGGAAGCGGGACAGTCCGGCGAGAGTGTCGTGGTCGGTCAGAGCCAGGGCGGTCAGACCGATGGCGTCGGCCTTGTCGACCAGCTGTTCGGGGGTGAAGGAGCCGTCGGAAAAAGTGGAATGGCAGTGGAGATCAATCATCGGAAGATTTCCTTTCGTACGGTCATGGTAGGGCGTGGCGGCGGAAAGAGAAAGCGAAAAGTCCGCCCGACGTGAATTGCAATCCTGAGAGAGCGTTTCGAAGACAGACCGAGCCGACATCCCCGCTTGCCGAGAACAAAGCGCCCGAATTCCGGCAAGGCCCCCCGCACACGCTCTCCCCCCCACCTGAAAACGGAAAACGGAAGAAGAATGAGACGAGTGGGGCTCGAACCCACGACCCCAAGCTTAAAAGGCTCGTGCTCTACCGACTGAGCTATCGTCCCATTGGTTGCGTACGGTTTGTCTTTCTATACCCGCAGGCCGTGGAAAACAAGCACAAAGAGGTCGTCGCTGGTGGAATGTGGTGGAACGTCCGGACTTTCCCGTTTTGTTGGCAAAGAAGGACGATTGGATCTGCCATGCAATCTGCCCATGCAATCGGGGTGCCGCATCTTGTCACTTGCCGCCGCCGAGCAAGGCGGCGATTTCGTCCTCGATGGTTTCGGGCGGGGTGGTCGGGTGGAAGCGCTTGACGACGTTGCCGTCGCGGTCGACCAGAAACTTGGTGAAGTTCCATTCGATGTCGCCGGGGGCCGTCGCGCCCTGGAGGCCGTGCTTCGCCAGGAGGGCGCGGAGACCGGCGATCTCGGATTCGGGCGCGTCGTCCTTCGGCCGGGCGGCCTTGAGGAAGACGTAGATCGGGTCGGCGCCGGGGCCGTTCACCTCGATCTTGGCGAGCTGGTCGAAGGTGGTGTTGTACTTGAGCGCGCAGAAGGAGTGGATTTCGTCGTCGCTGCCGGGCGCCTGGTGGCCGAACTGGTCGCAGGGAAAGTCGAGGATTTCGAGCCCGCGCGCGTGGTACTTGGCGTGGAGCTTTTCGAGTCCTTCGTACTGCGGCGTGAAGCCGCATCCCGTGGCGGTGTTGACGACGAGGAGGACCTTGCCCTTGAGCGAGGCGAGGTCGAGGCTCGTGCCGTTGCGGCCTTTGGCCGTGAAGTCATGGATGGTCATGGCGGGGGTTCCTTTCGGGGTGGCGGATTCGTCCGCGGTCCCCGCGCGGCCGGCGGCAACCAGCAAGAGCGCGAGCATCGCGGCGCAGAGATGGGCGGTGCGTTTCATGGTGGCCCGTTTCTACCACATCGGCCGCGGCGCGGAAAGGAATTCGCGTGCCCTTCCGGGGGTGGGGAGGGCACGCCGTGTCCGGGGTGGGTTATTCGGCGGAGGTCGCGGCGGCGTAGGCGGCGGCGTCGACGGGTTCGAGCCATTCGTTGTGGCCGCCGGTGCCGGGGACTTCGAGGGCGATGTGCTGGAACCAGCTGTCGGGGGCGGCGCCGTGCCAGTGCTTGACGCCGGCGGGGATGTTCAC
>CACXEY010000182.1 GCA_902766695.1 uncultured bacterium | reverse complement strand
CACGCCGTCCGTCTCCGCCTCGTAGCCGCTCCAGATTTGGTACTTGGCGAGCGCGTTCGCAAGGGCGTCGCCGCGGAGCACGGGGCCGTGCAGGGGGCAGACGGTTTGGATGTCCAGCCCGGCGGCCTTCTTGAGCAGCGCCTGGACCTGCGCGCCGTACTTGCCGACGATGCCGAAGTAGTAGCGGCGCGCCTCGCAGTCCCAGTCCTCCTCGACGTCGAGCGCGCCGAACTTGCCGAAGCCGTCGGCGGAGAACAGCAGCTTGTCCGCCTCGTCGTAGGTCACGACGACCTCGGGCCAGTGCACCATCGGCGCCGCCACGAAGTGCAGCACGTGCCGGCCGAGCGCCAGCGTGTCGCCTTCCTTGACGACGATCCGCCGGTCCTCCCACTGCTTGCCGAAGAAGTTGCCCATCATCGCGAACGCCTTCGCCGACGAGACGATCGTCGCCGCCGGGAACGCCTCCATGAACGCCGCGATGTTCGCCGAATGGTCGGGCTCCATGTGCTGGACGACGAGATAGTCGGGCTTGCGTCCGGCGAGGGCCTTTTCGAGGTTGTCGAGCCACTCGTGGCGGAAGCGGGCGTCGACGGTGTCCATGACGGCGGTCTTGCCGTCGAGGATGGCGTAGGAATTGTAGGCCATGCCGTTGGGGACGTCGTACTGGCCCTCGAACAGGTCGATGGAGTGGTCGTTGACGCCGATGTACAGGATGTCTTTGGAAATCTCCATGGGGTACCTCTCTTGCGGTTTAGGGGTGTCGGAACGGCCCGCATTCTACCATCCCCCCTGCATTCGACAACCCTTTCCGAAACAGGGAGGAAAATCGGTGTGCCCTGTTTCCGTCCCTCCAAGTCGCCAGTCGCCAGTCGCAAGTCCTCAGTCGCAAGTCGCCAGTCGCAAGTCGCCCCCTGTCCCCGCTTCACGCCCCTTCCGCGCTTTCTTCTTCCCTTTCCCCCGCCGCCGTGGATAATGCGCGGGATTTTACACGACAGGAGCATCGACATGGACATCCACGAACTCGAACAACGGACCCAACAGGCGCTGGACGAAGTGCAATCGGCGCCGGACGCGGCGGCGGTGGAAGCCTTGCGCGTCCACTACCTCGGCCGCAACGGCCTCCTCCCCCAGTGGATGGGCCTGCTCAAGGAAGCCGCCGACAAGCGCGCCATGGGCCAGGCGCTCAACCGCTTCAAGACCGGCGTGCTCGCCGCCGTCAACGCCCGCAAGGACGCCCTCGCCGCCGAGGCGAAGGCCGCGCAGGCGGGCGCGTTCGACCTCTCGCTGCCGGGCCGCTGGACGCGCCGCGGCCGCCTGCACCCGATCACGCAGCTGATCGACCGGACGAGCGCGATCTTCCGCCGCATGGGCTTCACGGTGGCGGACGGGCCGGACATCGAGACGGAGCACTACAACTTCGACGCGCTGAACACACCGGCGGACCACGCCGCGCGCGACACGCAGGACACGTTCTACCTCCCCGGCGGGAACCTCCTGCGGACGCAGACCTCGGCGGTGCAGGCGCGGTGGATGGAGGCGCACAAGCCGCCGGTGCGGATCGTGTGCCCGGGCCGCTGCTACCGCCGGGACACGACGGACGCGACGCACAGCGCGAACTTCCACCAGATCGAGGGCCTCTACGTGGACCGCCGCGTGAGCCTGGCGGACCTGAAGAGCGACATGGACCACTTCGCGCGCGAGCTGATGGGCAGCGGGGTGAAGAGCCGGTTCCGCGCGCACTTCTTCCCGTTCACGGAGCCGAGCGTGGAAGTGGATTTTTCGTGCCACATGTGCGGCGGGAAGGGCTGCCGGGTGTGCAAGGGGAGCGGCTGGATCGAGATCATGGGGGCGGGCATGGTGGACCCGAACGTCTTCGCGGCGGCGGGCTACGAACCGGACACGGTGACGGGCTACGCCTTCGGGATGGGCCTGGAGCGCCTGGCGATGATCCTCTTCGGCATCGACGACATCCGCCGCCTCTACGAAAACGACGCCCGCTACCTCGCGCAGTTCTGAGGAATGCACGACAGGCGGTACAGCGGAGCGCGGCGCGCAACGCCCGATCGGCGGCCCGATTGCAATCGACTGCAATCGATTGCAATCGACGGCCGCCGAATTCCCCCGCCCTCCGGATTTGACAGCGCGCGCGCCTTGGTTTATCCTCATGAACCATCCGAACCGAAAGGATGAACCATGAGCGAACTGACCCTGCATGCGATGGACGAGACCCTGACGGCGGCCCTGCGGCGGCGCGCGGCGGAGACGGGCGCGAGCCTGAACCAGGCCGCCAAGAGCCTGCTGGCGGCGGCGCTGGGGGTGTCGGCGGAGAAGGAGCGCCCGGCGCCGGGGTTCATGCGGTTCGCGGGGGGCCTGTCGGCGAAAGACGCCGCCAAAATGCGCGCGGCGCTCGATGCCGCCGACTTCTCGCGCGTGGATGAAAGGGACTGGCGGTGAACCTGGCGGTCATCGACACGAACGTCCTCATCGACTTCCTCGAAAACGGCGCCTACGCCGCCGTCCTGCGGCAGTACGACCGCCTGCTGGTCCCGGCACCGGTCGATGCGGAGTTCCGAGCGGGGCTCGACCCCGGGACGCGGTCCGGGCGCGCCCGCGCGGCGCTGCTGGACGAGTTCCTGGCGGACCCCTCGGTCGAGTACGTCCCGGCGGGCCCGGCGGAGAGCCGGAAATTCGCCCAGCTCTACCGCTACCTCAAGCGCGAAGGCACGCCCCTGCCGCTGCACGACGTATGGATTGCGGCGACGGCCCTTGTGCGCGACCTGCCGCTGTGCACGGCCGACCGCCACTACCGCCGCATCCCGCTGTTGCGGCTCGTACGGGAGGACGGCTCCGAGACATGACCGCCCCCCTGCACAACCGGCCCGCCCGCGGCGCGCAAGAAGTTTTCCAACCATTGGAAAAAAAGTTTCCAATCGTTGGAAAAATCGGCGCGGTTTTTCCAACCATTGGAAAAAAAGTTTCCAATCATTGGAAAAAAACGGAAAATTTTTTCCAATCATTGGAAAACCGGCGGAAAATTTTTCCAATCGTTGGAAAACTCCTGACGCCCGTTCCCGCGAAAGGGGCAGCGGCATGACGGCGGACGCAAAGCGGCCGACGGAACGCCCGGCGGCAAGCGGCATGGGAGCCAATGTGAAATCCCTCCGGCCGCGGCGGACGTACGACTCGCTCGTTTCCGCCATCGAGGGGCTCGTCGCGGACGCCCGCAGCGGGCTCGCGGCGGCGATAAACGCCATCATGCTCCGGACGTATTGGCGGACGGGCGAATACATCGTGGAGTACGAGCAGCACGGCGCCGACCGGGCGGCCTACGGGGAGGGGTTGCTGAACCGCCTTTCGCGGGACCTCTCCCTGCGGCTGGGGCGCGGATTCAGCCATTCGAACCTCGTCTACATGCGCAAGTTGTACCTCGTCTCGCAAAAAAGTCAGACGTCCGACTTTTTCGCGGACGGCCCCGCCCCCGGCTTCCTGGGCTGGAGCCACTGGCTGGAAATCCTCCGCGCGGACGACCCGCTCGAAATCGCGTTCTACTGCCGCGAATGCGAACGGTCCAAGTGGAGCGTCCGGGAGCTGCGGCGGCAGATGCAGTCGATGCTCTTCCACCGGATTGCGCTCTCGCGCGACAAGGAAGGGGTCCTCGCGCTGGCGGGCAAGGGCGACGCCCCGCGCCGCCCGTCGGACATCCTGCGCGACCCCTACGTGCTGGAGTTCGCCGGACTGCCGGTCGCGGAGCGCCTGAGGGAGGGGCGTCTGCATGCGGCGCTGGTCGGGCACCTGCGCGATTTCCTGCTCGAACTCGGGCGCGGGTTCTCGTTCGTGGCGAGCCAATACCGCATCCCGCTCAACACGGGGCATCCCTGCAAGGTCGATCTGGTGTTCTACAACTACCTCCTCAAATGCTTCGTGCTGATCGACCTCAAGCGCGGCATGGTCCGGCACCAGGACATCGGCCAGATGAACCTCTACCTCAACTACTTCAAGGCCGAGGTCGGCTCCCCGGACGACGCCGAACCCGTGGGCATCGTGCTCGGGGCCAACAAGGACGACCTGGTCGTCCAGTACGCGACGCAAGGCATCTCCAACCACCTTTTTGTCAGCAAATACCAGCTGTACCTGCCCGACGAGCGGCAGCTCCGCGGAAAGCTCTCGGCCCTCCTCGCGAAAAACACGGAGAGGAAGGCAAAATGAATGCGCGGAAACCACTTGGCGCTGGCGCGGCCCCGCCCCCGGACAGCGCACGGCCGGCAGAACGCCTGACGGGCAAGCAGCGCGTCTTGCGCGGGTTGAAGTATTTCCTCGGGATGTTCGCCGTGGTGTTCGTGTTGGCCGCGGCGAGTGTAACGGTCGTGCCGGAACGGGACGTGTGGAGTTGGAGAGCCGCCTTTGGGGCCGTGAGCGCCTTGCCAGCCGCGGTGCTGGCGGGGTTGATTGTCATGGCGTTCCCCCGGCGCCGCCTCTGGCACGGGATTTTCGCCGTCGTGGTCGCCTTGGTGGCGAGTGGGTTGTTGATGTGAAGTTTTTGGAGAGTGAAAGGAAGTTTTGACATGACGGAGAACAAGAACAGCGCACGGTCGGCGGAACGCCTGACGAAAAAAAGGCGCTTCTTCGACGGCTTGGGCGTCGGATTGGCGGTGTTCGCCGTGTTGATTATCAGCGAGCCGGTGTTCTCCCGGGCTTTGGCGGTGCACCCGGATTCAGGGGGATGGATAATCGCGTTGGTTGTCGCAAAGGCCGTGCTGGCCGCCCTTGTGGCGGGTGGGGCGGCGAAAGTTTTAGGATCAAACGGAAGGAAGAAACAATCATGAAAATTCCGCTGAGTTGGCTGAAGGAATACGTGGACGTCGATCTGCCGGTCGAGGAGCTGGTGGACAAGCTGGTGTTTTCCGGCATCGAGGTCGAAGGCGTCGAGAAGGTCGGCGGCGCGCCCGCGGGCGTCGTCGTCGCCAAGGTCCTCGACGTCGCCAACCACCCCAACAGCGACCACCTGCATTTGTGCACCGTCGATTACGGCGCCGCCGAGCGCCCCGTCATCGTGTGCGGCGCGCCCAACGTGGAGGCGGGCGGGACGTATCCCTTCGCGCCGCTCGGCACGGAGCTGCCCGGCGGGTTCAAGATCGAGAAGCGCAAGGTCCGCGGCGTCGAGAGCTGCGGCATGCTCTGCGCCGCCGACGAGCTCGGCATCGGCTCCGACCACTCCGGCCTCATGGTCCTCGATTCCTCCCTCGTCCCCGGCACCCCCCTCACCGCCGTCCTCGGCGAGCCCGAGACCGTCCTCGAACTCGAAATCACCCCCAACCGCCCCGACGAAATCAGCCTGATCGGCGTCGCCCGCGAAGTCTCCGCCCTTACCGGCGCCCCCCTCCGCCTCCCCGACGCCACGCTCCGCGAGGACGGCGGCCCCGTCGAGGCCGAGACCCGCGTCGAGGTCGAGGACACCGCCGACTGCCCCCGCTACAGCGCCCGCGTCCTCAAGGGCGTCAAGGTCGGCCCCTCCCCCGACTGGATGAAGCGCCGCCTCGAAGCCGCCGGCATCCGGTCCATCAACAACGTCGTCGACATCACGAATTACGTCATGCTCGAGACCGGCCAGCCCCTGCACGCCTTCGACAAGGCCCGCCTCGCCGAAGGCCGCATCGTCGTCCGGCACCCGCGCGACGGCGAGACCATCACCACCCTCGACGGCGCCGAGCGCCCCCTCTCCCCCGAAATGCTCGTCATCTGCGACGCCGAAAAACCGCTCGCCGTCGCCGGCGTCATGGGCGGCGAATACAGCGGCATCGCCGACACCACCACCGAAGTCCTCCTCGAAAGCGCCTCCTTCCGCTCCGCCGCCATCCGCTCCACCTCCAAGAAACTCGGCCTCCAGACCGACTCCGCCTACCGCTACATGCGCGGCGTCGGCCCCGACGCCGTGCCCCTCGGCTCCCGGCGCGCCGCGCGCCTCCTCGTCGAGCTCGCCGGCGCCACCCTCTGCAAGGGCGCCGTCGACATTTACCCCGCCCCCAAGGCCCCCTGGACCGTCACCTGCCGCACCGCCGCCCTCCGCGACCTCCTCGGCATGGAAATCCCCCGTCCCGACATCCTGCGCATCCTCACCTCCCTCGGCCTTGAAATCCTCGACGACCGCGCAGACGCCGTCACCGTCCGCGTCCCCACCTTCCGCGAAGACCTCACCCGCGAAGCCGACCTCGTCGAAGAAATCATCCGCATCCACGGCCTCAAGAACCTCCCGCCCGTCCGCCCCTTCGCCACCGTCGTCGAAGGCGCCGACGACCTCCCCTACCAGGCCAAGCGCCGCCTTCACGAAACCCTTGCCGGATTCGGCCTCCAGCAAGTCATGAACTACTCCTTCCTCTCCGACGCCCTCCTCGACCGCTTCGACCCCGACGCCGCCCCCGCGCGCGTACGCTTGAGCAACCCCCTCACCGCCGACCACACCGTCATGCGCGACGCCCTCCTCCCGCAAGTCGTCGAAAACATCGGCCTCAACGTCTCCCGGCAAGTTGCCGAATGCGCCTTCTTTGAGACCGGGCGCGTCTTCCGCCTCGCCCCCGACGGCACCCCCACCGAGAGCGACCACCTCGCCATCGCCCTCTTCGGCCCCGTCGGGCGGACCGGACTCGACAAATTCGCGCCCGTCGGCGAACTCGACATGTACCTCTGGCTCAAGGGCCTCTGGACCCAGCTCGCCGACACCCTCAACCTGCGCGGCGCCTGCCTGCGCCCCGCCGACCGCCCCTGGGGCGCCGCCGGCCGCGGAATGGAAATCACCATCGCCGGCAAACCCGCCGGATGGCTCGGCCTTTTGAACCCCGACATCGCCGCCAAATGGCGCATCCACTCCCCCGTCGGCGTCCTCGAAGTCGAACAACAGCCCCTCCTCAAAGACGTCAACACCCTCCGCAAACTCGCCCCGCCCCCCGCCTATCCCAGCACCCGCCGCGACGTCGCCCTCATCGTCGACGCCTCCGTCCGCCACGAGCAGGTCCTCAAAATCGCCAAGAAGGCCGCCCCGCCCGAACTCGAAAAAATCGAACTCTTCGACATCTACGAAGGCAAGAACCTCGCCGGCCGCAAGAGCCTGGCCTACGCCTTCACCTACCGCTCCCCCAAAGGCACCCTCACCGACGCCCAAGCCAACGCCTTCCAGCAAAAAATCAACGACGCCCTCAAAACCCAGCTCCCCGCCGAAATCCGCGAAGGGTAGAGCGGTTTAGAGTGTGTAGTCACGAGATTATGCTTGCAGTTTTCACCGTTTCCCGTAAAAGCATCCGCCATGGAAACAAGTCATAACATCAAT
>CACXEY010000181.1 GCA_902766695.1 uncultured bacterium | reverse complement strand
GTACGCGATGTCCAGCTTCTCGACGTTCTCCTCGATGATGTACCGCGGCCAGTTGACCGTGAACGCCAGCAGCGCCAGCTCCGTCGCCACGATCAGCAGCAGCGCCACCCCCGAGAAGAACAGGGCCACGCCGCCGCCCGGCTGCAGGCGCGGCGCCCCCGGCGGGATGATGTCCTGGTATTCGAGCTGCACGCCCCCCACCGCCAGCACGTCGCCGTGGCGGATGGGCACGGACTCCCCGGCCGCCAGCGCGCGGCCGTTCAGCGAGACCGGACAGACGTCCGGCTCCAGCGGCGACGCCGCCACCCCGCCCGGCCCCTTCTCCAGCCGGCACGCCTGCGCGGCGGGACACTCCGTCTCCCGCAGGCGGACCGTGCAGGACCGCGCGGAGCCGAGCGACGCCGAGGCCTGGCGCACCAGCAGGCGCCGGCCCTTGTTCTTTCCGGACTGGAAAAGCAACCGATACATACAACCCGTTACCTTGCGCAATCCCCCGCCAAAAAGCAAGCCCGCCCGCGCCCCGTCCCGCCGCGCGCCGCCCCCGGCGGCCCTCTCCCGCCGGGCTCCCGGATATTTTGAGAATACGGAAACCCCCTTTGTTTTCCACTGTTTCGCCCCCATGTTCCCACCATGAACGTCATCCCCTTCCTCCCCGCCGTTCCGCCATCGGATGCGGTTGGGTTTGAGGGGGGGCGGGGGGTGTGGTATGTTCGGGGGATTGCAAGAAACGAGGAAAAGCCATGCTCCAGCAGTACATCACCATCGAGGGCGCGCGCGTCCACAACCTCAAGGACATTTCCGTGCGGATTCCGCGCGGGACGCTGTGCGTCGTCACCGGGCTCAGCGGCAGCGGGAAGTCGTCGCTCGCCTTCGACACGCTGTACGCGGAGGGGCAGCGGAAGTACGTGGAGAGTTTGTCGGCCTACGCGCGGCAGTTCCTGGAGCAGATGCAGAAGCCGGACGTGGACCGCATCGACGGGCTCTCGCCGGCCATCGCCATCGAGCAGCGCAGCGCGGGCGGGAATCCGCGGTCGATCGTCGCGACGACGACGGAAATCCACGACTACCTGCGCCTTCTCTACGCGAACATCGCGCACCCCCACTGCCCGAAGTGCGGGCGGCCCGTGACGGGGCAGACGGCGGAGGAGATGGTCAACCAGATCCTCGCGCTGGGCGACGGGGTGCGGGTGCAGGTGCTCGCGCCGATCGTGCAGGGGCGCAAGGGGACGCACGCGGAGACGCTGGACTCGATACGGCGGATGGGCTTCACGCGCGTGCAGGTGGACGGGGAGCTCTTCGAGCTGGATGGCGTGCCGCCGCTGGCGAAGACGCTGACGCATTCGATATCGGCGGTGGTGGACCGGCTCGTCGTGAAGGAGGGGGTGCGCGGGCGGCTGACGGATTCGGTGGAGCTGGCGCTCAAGCAGGGGGAAGGCGTGGTGACGGTGCTTTCGATGGCGCCCGGCGCGACGAAGTGGACGGAGCGGATGCTCTCGGAAAAGAACGCGTGCGTGCACTGCGGGATCAGCTTCGACACGCTGCGGGCGCGGGATTTCTCGTTCAACAGCCCCTACGGGGCGTGCCCGGTCTGCCACGGCCTCGGCGTGATGCAGGTGTTCGACCCGGACCTCGTGGTGCCGGACCCGGGCAAGACGCTCGACAACGGCGCGATCGCCGCCTGGCGCGGCTGCGGCCACCGCGAGGCGATCTACCGCAAGGGGGTGCTGCGGGCGGTCGCGAAGCATTACGGGGTCACCACGGACACGCCGTGGGAGGAGCTGCCGGAGGGCGTGCGGCGCGTCATCCTCAACGGCAGCGGCGACGAGGAAATCGACTTCGGCTACTGGCGCGGCGGCGCGTGGCGCAAGTACAGCAAGCCGTTCGAGGGCGTCCTGCCGAACCTCGCGCGGCGCCTGGAGGAGACGGAAAGCGAGTTCATGCGCGCGCGGCTCCAGACGTTCATGAGTTCGCTGCCGTGCACCGCGTGCGGCGGCAAGCGGCTGCGTCCGGAAAGCCTCGCGGCGAAGGTGGCCGGGCGCGGCATCATGGACGTGATGGCGCTCTCCGCGGACGACGCGCTCGCGTTCTTCGGCGGCCTCGACCTGCCCGCGCAGGAGGCGAAGATCGCCGCGGACGTGCTCAAGGAAATCCGCAAGCGGTTGCAGTTTTTGTGCGACGTGGGCCTCGGATACCTCAACCTCGACCGCGGGAGCGCGACGCTCAGCGGCGGCGAGGCGCAGCGCATCCGGCTCGCGACGCAGGTGGGGACGGGGCTCGTCGGCGTCCTCTACGTGCTCGACGAGCCGAGCATCGGCCTCCACCAGCGCGACAACGAGCGCCTGCTCGCCACCCTCCGCAAGCTGCGCGACCTCGGCAACACGGTGCTCGTCGTCGAGCACGACGAACAGACCATCCGCGAGGCCGACTACGTCGTCGACCTCGGCCCCGGCGCGGGCAGCGGCGGCGGCGAAGTGACCTTCGCGGGGACCGTCCCCGAGCTGCTGCGCTCCAAGACCTCCCTCACCGCCAAGTACCTCAACGGCGAACGCTGCATCCCCGTGCCGGAGAAGCGCGTGCCGGCCGCCGGGCCGTGGATCGAGGTCAAGGGCGCGCGAGAGAACAACCTCAAGGACATCGACGCGCGCTTCCCGCTCGGATGCTTCACCTGCGTCACGGGCGTCAGCGGCAGCGGGAAATCCACGTTGGTGGACGACATCCTCCGGCGCGCCCTGATGCGGCACTTCTACCGCTCGCGCGAAAAGCCCGGCGCCCACCGCCGCATCGACGGGCTCAAGAACGTCGACAAAGTGATTGTCATCGACCAGTCGCCGATCGGCCGCACGCCGCGGTCGAACCCGGCCACCTACACGGGCGCGTTCGACGCCATCCGCGAGCTGTATTCCATGCTGCCCGCGAGCAAGGTGCGCGGCTACGGTCCCGGGCGGTTCAGCTTCAACGTCAAGGGCGGCCGCTGCGAAAAATGCAAGGGCGACGGCATCCTCAAGATCGAGATGAATTTCCTGCCCGACGTCTACGTTCCCTGCGAGCAGTGCCACGGCCGCCGCTACAACCGCGAGACCCTCGAAGTCAAGTGGAACGGCAAGAGCATCGCCGACGTGCTGGAGATGACCATCGACGAAGCGTACGCCTTCTTCGAGCCCGTCCAGAAGATCGCGTCCAAGTTCAAGACCATGCGCGACGTCGGCCTCGGCTACCTCAAGGTCGGCCAGCCCGCGACCACGCTCAGCGGCGGCGAAGCGCAGCGCATGAAACTCTCCGCCGAACTCGCGCGCCGCGACACCGGCAAGACCCTGTACCTCCTCGACGAACCGACGACGGGCCTGCATTTCGCCGACGTCCAGTGCCTGCTGGACGTGCTGCTGCGCCTGCGCGACGCCGGCAACACGCTGATCGTCATCGAGCACAACCTCGACGTCATCAAGACGGCGGACTGGATCGTGGACCTCGGCCCCGAAGGCGGCGACGCCGGCGGCCGCATCGTCGCCGAAGGCACCCCCGAAGACGTCGCCCGCAACCCCGAGAGCCACACGGGGCGCTTCCTGCGCCCCATGCTGGGCATGAGCGAACCGCTGGCCGCCCCTCCCTCCAAGCCCCCCCGCAAGCCCCGCAAACGCACCTGACCGCCCTCCCATCCCCACGCGCCGCCACGAACCGCCGGCAGACGGAAGAAAATCCTGTGCGTGCGCAAGGCACGGTAGCAACTGTCTTTTTTGTAAAATTTCAATTTAAAACGGTCCAGTGTTTTTCTTGACACAATTTATACTCCATACCTTTTCGTT
>CACXEY010000180.1 GCA_902766695.1 uncultured bacterium | reverse complement strand
CTGGCGGCCGGGCAGCGCGCCGAAGGCCGTGCGCACTTCGATGCCGCGCCGGTCCAGGGGCCGGTTCGAGGTGAGGCGGATGAGCATTTCGTCGAGCTTGCGGACGTAG
Organism: uncultured bacterium; assembly: GCA_902766695.1. Taxonomy (GTDB): domain Bacteria; phylum Verrucomicrobiota; class Kiritimatiellia; order CAIQIC01; family Lenti-01; genus CACXEY01. Next base: position 3,017 of record CACXEY010000180.1, on the reverse strand, counting down.
GCCGCCTCGCTCCGTCCGGTCGGGATGCGCACGCTCTGGCCGGTCGCGGTGATGCGGAACTCGATCACCGCCTCGCGGTTCGCGTCCGGCCGGCCGTTCGACTTCTGGAGGATCTGGTTGCGCTGGGCGCGGATCTGCGCGATGAGGTGCTTGGGGGACTTGGAGGCGTCAAAGTCCACGTCGCCGGCGACGACCGCCTCGGCGAACGCGATGCCTTCGTGCTCCTCCGTCGCGCCCGCCCCGGCGAGGGCGGCGTTGACCGTGTCGCGCTTTTCGGCGCGGCTCTCCTTCATGCCGCCGGCGCCGTAGATTTGCTCCGACGTGCGGACGCGCGCGTCGCGGTCGTTCCCGGCGTGGGCGTTGATCGCCGCGGCGTTGCGGTCGAGGATCGTCCGCACCTGCTGGCGCGTGAGCGGTTTGAGGCTGCGCTCGTGCAGCGCCTTGTCGGCCGCGCCCTCCGCCGAAAGCCCGAGGTCTTGGCGGACGCGGGCGATCTCGGCAGCGTCCACCCCGCCGGCGGACAGCGCCTTCACGAAGGCGTCCTTCACCGCGAGCACTGTCTCGTGGGAGAGGACCGTGTCGTTGTAGCTCCGGAAGTGGATGTGGTGGTTGGTCCGCCCGAGCTTGGTCTCGCCCTCGAGCGTCACCTCGCCGGCGTTGTACTTGCCGGAGGCGATCTTCTGGAACTGCTTGAGGGAGATGTCGACGCGGGAAAGATCGATGGACATGGCTGGACTCCTGGGGGTTGGCTACCGGCCGGCGGGCGCGCGCGGGCGGGCGGGATGGTTCGAGGGTGCGTTCATGGCGTTCACGCGCAGTATACACGAAAGGGGGGGAGGAAGTGACAAGTGAAAAGTGAAAAGTGACAAGATGCGGTGAAGCGCCCTGCGGGCGCGCAGAGACGAGAGACGAGTGACGAGAGACGAGTGTGCGGTGCGCCCGCTGCGCGGGCGGGGAGTGGAAGGGAATGCGGGGGGGGCGTGCGCCGAGAGAGGGGAAGCGAAGAGACGAGAGACGAGTTTGCGGGGGAGGCGCTTGTGGGCGGGAAGTGGAAGGGGATGCGGGGAGGCGTCCGAACCGGCGGGGGGCGATCACATTTGAGATTACGGGAAAACACGCGGTTTCAGCCGATTTTCCAATCATTCTCTCCCGCATGAACGAATGAGGGATGACGCCCCGCGCGGAGGGGGGCAGGAGGGGCGGGGCACGGCGCAGCGAAGAACGCCCGGGCGGGAAAAAAGATGTGACTTTTGGGTGGGGAAAGGGCAGGATGGAGGATTATGAAAACGATTGCCTTCCTATTGTCCGCCTGCCTGCTGCTGGGGTCCGCCGCGGCGGGCGCCGCGCCTTCCGACGCGGAACAGCTGCAGACCGACGCGTACGTGCAGGTCGTCCAGGGCGACCAGAGTTTCGATGCCGGGCGCCTCGACGAGGCCCTCGGGCAGTACCAGGAGGCCAAGCGGCTGTACGAACGGCTCGCGGCCGGGTTCCCCGACTGGGAGCCGCGCATCGTCCGCTACCGCGCCGCCTACTGCGACAACCGCATCGCCGAAATCAACCAGCGCGTCGGCGAGCGCGCCGCCTTCACGTCCGCCCAGACCGCCGCCACCGCCCCCGCCGCCTACTACGGCGCCCAGCCGGACTACGACTCCGGCTACGCCCCGGCGCCCCTCCCGCCCGCGACGGCGGCCGGCGTCCCCGAATCCCTCTACCAGAGCGCCCTCCGGCGCGCGGACGCCCTCCAGTCGCAGCTCGATTCGGCCCGCAACGCGGAGCAGCAGGCCCGCGCCGAACTCGCCCGCGTGCGCGGCGATCTCGACCGGGCGAACCGCAGTCTTTCGCAGCGGTCGGTCGAGGCGGATTCGGAGCTGGCGCGGTTGCGTGACCTGCAATCGCGGCAGCAGGCGGAGACGCAGTCGCTGCAGGCGGAGAACGAGCGCCTGAAGGCGCAGCTGGCGTCGAAGGCGGACCTCGAAGGGGCGCTCAACGACGTCGAGCGCCAGCTCAACCGCGTCCGCGGCGAGAACCGCGAACTCCAGGACCAGCTCGCCGACCTGCGCCAGGACCTCGAGGACTGCGAGGCGCGCGTCGCGCAGGCCGCGGAAATCGCGGCGGAAGCGCAGTCGCGGGCCGCCGCCGCCGTAGCGGCGCCGGAATCCGCGCCCGCGCCAGAGCCGGAAGCGGCGCCGGAGCCGCCGGCGTTCGATCCGGCGGCCTTCGACTGGCCGGAACCGGTCGCGGAGGAGGACATCGCGGACGATGAGAGCATCCCGGAATTGCGGGAGGACGAAGCCGCCCTCGATGATGAACCGGCTCCCGCTCCGGCTCCCGCTCCCGCTCCCGCCGCGGCGCCCGCGGCTCCCGCGGAGCGCGTCGTGGCGACGTGGCCGGCGCGGCCGATCCCGCGCGGCATGGAAGCGGCCGATTTCGTGCGCGTGCTGCTGGCGAACGGGGAGACGGAGACGGCTTTCGCGACGGTACAGAAGGCCCGCGAGGACGCCCCGGAGGACGCGGCGCTGGCGACGCTCGAAGGCATCGTGCTCATCCGCCTCCAGCACTATGCGGCCGCCGCCGAGCTGCTGCACGCGCTGAGCGTGGAGCATCCCGACGACGCGGCGATCCACGCCAACCTCGGCGCGGCCTGGCTCGGCGAGGGCTTCTATGCGGGGGCGCGCGAGGCCCTGCGGAACGCCATCGAGCTCAATCCGGACATCGGCGGCGAGTACTACTACAACCTCGCCCTCGTCTGCGCCATGACCGAGCCGCGCGACCTCGATACCGCCCGCGACGCCTACCGCAAGGCGCTTGACGCCGGCGTCGCCCCCGATCCCCAGCTCGACGCCATCCTGCCATGAGCCCGCGTCCCGCCGTCCTTGCATCCGCCGTACTGGCCTGCGCGCTCCTCGCCGCCGCCGGCTGCGGGCGCGCCACCCCCGAGAAGCTCCTCCGGGACGCCGCCCGCGACATGGAGGCCGGCCGCATCGAAGCCGCCGCCGGCAAGCTCGAACGCGCCCTCG
>CACXEY010000179.1 GCA_902766695.1 uncultured bacterium | reverse complement strand
CGCACCGGGGCCTTTCCACACCCGTGGAAGACGCCCCGTACTATACACGCTCCGACAGACAGGAGGTGCGGCTTCCAGCCGCGCCCAAACAAGACAATGCCCGCGGGGCGGGCGCAGTGACGAGCGCCGAGTTTGCGGTGCGCCCTGGGGGCGGATTGTGGAAGGTGACGAGGGCGGAGCGGGCAGAGGGAGAGGTCGGGCCGTCTTTTGAGAAGAGGCAAACAGGGCCAATCGGAGTTTGCTCTTTTCAGGGGGCGAGGCGGTCGAGGCGGGAGGTGACAAGGGCGGCGAGGGCGTCTTGCATGTCCGCCGGGAGGAAGGAGGCGGAAAGGGCGCCGGGAAGATGGTCGCGGACGGCCGAGACCATGCGCGCGAAGGCGCGCTCCGTCTGCCGGGGAGCCAGGCGCAGGGATTCCGCCAGCGCGAGGAAATCGGTGCGGCGCAGGCGGTTTTTCTTGCCGTTGAGGGTCAGGGCGAGTTCTTCCGGGTCCTCGGGGAGAACCAGCCGGACGGGCACCAAATCGTACGCGGGGGAAAGTTCCCATCCGCCGGAATCGTTTTCGAGGAGGGAGAAGTTCTTGAGCTGCATGTCGGAATTGCCGGTCAGGAAGCAGAACAGACCCAGCTCGAAGAAGCGTACCGCGTCCAGCCCCGGGGCGTCGGAGTGGATGCGGATGGCTTTGCCGATCTGTTCCATGGAACCGTTGTATTTCTGGGACGTCACCTTGCCGAGGATTTGGCAGAAGTCCTCCATGTGGCGGAGCGCGCCGCGGGACCGGTCCATGCGGCGGCAGATGTAGGCGAGTTCGCCGGAGTCGAGCCGGATCAGGCCGGATTCCGCGACGGAGATGCCGCAGGCGCGTGCCAGGAGCATCGCGAAATGCTCGGCCTCGGGAAGGTGCGGCCAGCGGGTGGAGGGCGGCTTGAGGATGAAGTCCCCGGCGAGGCCGACGAGCGTCAGCCGGGCGGGCGCGCCGGTCCGCCCCCGTTCCAGATGCAGGGACAGCTTGGGCTGCACGCCCGGGACGGAGATGCGCCGGAGAATCGTGCTTTTGGCCAAGGTGTCGAGTTCCGACCACGTACGGGCCAGCACGGGCGGCCGCGGAGTGCCGAAGAGGCGGCGCGAGCAGGCGGGGTGGAAGGCGGAGCCCGCCTCCGCCGCCAGGGGGCGGCCGCAGGCAAGGCAACGGGCGGGAGCGCCGCTCATGGTTCTACCTCCCGTACGCTGGCGGCCCCGATGCAGTCACGGCAGCAGGCCAGCAGAAGCCCCATCCGGTCGGCGGAATCGAGTTTCCAGGTGTCGGTGGCGATGTCCAGCAGCCAGCCCTCGGGAATCAGGCCGTCGAAGAAGGGGAACAGGATGCGGTCGCGGAACGGTTCCGCCCGGAGCGGCAAGGTGGCCGAAAGGCGCGCGGGGCGCTCGGCGAGATAGGCGTCGTCGTACCGGAAGAGATAGCCGTCGACGTCCTCGACGAGGCGGCCGGCGAGGCGGCCGTGCAGATAGATGTCGGCTTGCCGCATGGATCAGTCCTCCCCGCGGGGTGCCGGTACCGGTTCGAGTCGGTGGCCGAAGAGATCGAGGAGGGCGTTGACTTTGTCCAGGCGGAGGGTCGGTTTGCCGGCTTCCACTTCCCGGACGAAACGGAGCCCCACGCCCGCGCGGTCGGCCAAGCCGCGTTGCGTCAGCCCGTGTGCTTTGCGTTGTTGGCGGATGAATTCCGAGATAGTCATTTTATACCCGTTCGGGGTCTGTTTGAGTGTCCGAATGTCAATTTATACCCGTTCGGGGTCAAAAGTCAATTGTGATGCGGAAAACAATCCCGATAGGGTACACATGCGGGCGCAGTGACAAGTGAACAGTGACAAGTGACAAGATGCGGTGGCGCACCCTTGGGGCGCGCAGAGACGAGTGACGAGAGACGAGTGACGGGATGCGGTGCGCCCTTCGGGCACGACATATTCCCCTCGTTGGCGCGGCAGGATGCCGCACCCCCGGAAGTGCCGCAGCACTTGGGGAGGAAGTTCCGCGCCACTTCCAGTCAATTGTGTTTTCCAATTGTGTTTTCCATGATTTATCACGCCGTATTTGATATTGAGTCGGAAATCCTGTTGATGATGCATTTTCCAACGGACTTCCTGCCACAATCTTATGAATGTCTTTGAGGATGGCGGGGTTTCGGGCGGGGCAGCGCGAACGGCGGCAAGGGACAACGTAGCGGTTTGCTCTATTACAGGGGACTCCCCGACGGTGG
>CACXEY010000178.1 GCA_902766695.1 uncultured bacterium | reverse complement strand
TTCTCCTTGCTCCCGCTCTCCATCCGCTTGGGCGCGGCAGGATGCCGCACCCCCGGAAGTGACGCGGAAGCTTCTGAACGAGCACCGCGTGACTTCCAGAAAGTGCGGCTTCCAGCCGCACCGCTGGATGTGAGATTACAGAAAACATTGGTCTTTTCACTTGTTTTCCGCTTTCCAGACGCCTCGCGGGCGGGACGCCCGCGGCCCGACTGCACATCCGCTTCCCTCCCGCCGTTCCATGTCCGCGAAGCGGTTTTCATGGTTTTCAATGTTGACCATCCTCCCGCTCCCCAGCCGCACCTTTTGTTCTTCTTGTCCTTCTTTTGATTTCTGGTCTGGCTTCTTTCCCCTGCTTTTCCCGGCCCCTTTTTCCAGTCTATTGGCGACGCCCGCCGCCCGCAAAGGGATTGACGACCGGCACGCCGGTATGGGCCATGTCGGAGACGTTGCGCGTGGCGACGGTCATTCCGTGGGCGAGGGCGGTGGCGGCAATCTGGGCGTCGAGGTCGGGCCGGACGAGCCCCGCGCGGTTGGTGGCCCCCTTGATGCGGCCCCAGGCGAGCGCGGCTTCGCGGTCGAAATCGACGATGCGGTCCCGGTAGGTTTCCAGAATCTCCCTCCCGAACCAGACGGACAGACGCGCCTTGCGGGAATCGTCGTCCGGCAGCGATTCGATGCCTTCGGCGATCTCGCCGACGGTGATAGCCGAGACGTAGAAGTCGTTTTCCGGCGCGGCCGCGTCCAGCCAGGTCAGCAGCCGGGAATCGGGATGGCGCCGCGCGCATTCGCTCAGCACGCAGGTGTCGAGAAGGTACTTCACGGCACATCCCCGCGGGCAAAGAGGGGCGCCGCCGGATGGGCTCGTCCCGGCCGGGCGGAGCGCGGAGGGATCAGGGCCGCGAAATCGACCTCCACGGGGCAATCCCGGAACGCCTCCGCGATGTTCTTCCGGGGCGAGGGGCAGATTTTTTCCCGGTAGAGGTCGTAGGAAATGATGGCGACGAGAGGCCGTCCCCGTCGCGTCACGACTTGCGGCGACCCGCGGTACGCCTCGTCCGCCACGGCGGAAAAGCGGTTCTTTGCATCTTGCAGGGCCAAAGGCATGTTGGATATTCCTTTCATCAAGCTAGCCTGTCTAGCCTGTTCCCATCCTGCCGGGAATCGCCGCCGATGTCAAGCACCCGAAAGAAAAGGTTGAGGGGTTGAAAGGTTGAAAAGTTGAAAGGTTGAAGGGTTGAGAGGGGGAAAGGGTGAAGGGGTGAGGGAATCTGTTGAAGGGCCATTCTTCAACTTTTCACTCGTGCCGAAGGCGCGCCGGGCGCCCCGCAACCCTTGATTCCTTTGTGGCTGAATGACTCCGCGGCGGAAGGCGTCGAGGTCGGGCCTTCGCCAGCGTTGTACTTGTCGATGACATTGCCGACCAGTCCGCGGGCTTTGTCCGGGCTCCAGGCCTTGGCACGGATGCGGACGGTCGGGCCGCTTCCCGGGTCGTCGGACCAAAGCATGAAGTCGGTCGAGCAACGATAGGTGTGGCAGAGCCAAATGGCCCGGTCGACTTCCGCCCGGCACGCGGGATCGTCCGGCTCGGACAGGTCGGTGCCGGTTCCGTCGGAGAGGACGAGCGTCCCGCTTGCGCTGAACCAGTGGTCCACGTTCAACAGGCAAAGAACCGGGGAGTAGCCAACCTCAAGAATCGGCTTCCACAATGGCGTCCATGGCAACGCACAAACCAACGCCACCCCGACCGCCCCGAACAGGCCCCCATCCACTTCACCATTTGCTTCATTGGCGCCATTTCCTTCCACGTTTCCTTTCTCTTCCCATCCTCTACACCGCCCATGCCCCCCATGTCAACACCATCCCCGGCGCCGCGAAAAAGGGGACAGACCAGAATGCCGCGCCAAAAACATGGGAGGAAGGGAAACGCAAAGGGAAAGTTTGGGTCTGGCCCCTTATTCGCACGGGCGGGGAGCCCAGTTTGTCAAATAGAAAGGACACTCTTTAGAGCGTGTAGTCACGAGATTACTTTCAGCCACATGACCATACACCGGATCTGGACGATGGCACGGAAGGAGGAAAGCCTTTTCGC
>CACXEY010000177.1 GCA_902766695.1 uncultured bacterium | reverse complement strand
CGACACTTATCGGAAGAACGACGCCTAATCTAACACAGGTTCAAGGAACAAGGGGCCGACCTCCGGGCGGCCCGCCATGGGCCATCCCGCCGCACGCCCCGTTCGGGCGAAGGGGTAGGGCGGCGAGTCCCCCCGCCGCCGGAAACCGGACCGTGCAATCGCCTGTCGCCGGATGCGCGGATGCAATGGAAAACGGGGCGCCGGGCGCTCACAGCTCGACGAACGTGATCCCCGGATTCCGGCGGTCCTGCCGCTCGGTGGAGGTCAGTTCGGGGAAGCGGCGGATGAGCGCGCGGCCTTCGGGCTCGGTGTGGCTGTAGCGGTCGCCGGGGAGCACGGAGCGGAAGCGCCCGCCGTCCAGCTGGTCGGCGAGCCAGCGGCGCACCGCCGGGCGGATCTTGCCTCCGCCGCCGCTGGAGGAGCCCCATCCGTGGATGACGCGCACGAGTCCGGCGCCGTTGGCTTCGGCGGCGGCCAGGCGCGTCTTGAGGCGGGCGAGCGCTTCGTCCACGGTCGGCAGGCCGTCTTCGACGTTGATGTTCGCGATGGGGGCATACGCGGAAGCGGCGGACCGGCGCACGCCCCCGGCCGGCTGCGGCGACTCGCAGTAGGGGCAGACGGACGAGACGTCCGCGATGTCCTCCCCGCAGACCGGACAGGTTTTCACGCGCCCCTCCCGGCGGCGCCGGCGATGGCGGCTTCCGCCTCCAGGCGCCGGAAAATACGCGCCTCGCGCCGCACGAAGGCAACCGATACGAGGAACGTCAGCATGTCCGACATCGGCGCCGACAGGTACACCGAATCCAGCGGGCTCAGCGACCCGAACAGCACCGGCAGCACCCGCGGGCACACCAGCAGGAACGGGATGAAGAACACCAGCTGCCGCGCCAGCGACAGGAAGAACGCGTGCCACGGCTTGCCGATGCTCTGGAACAGCATCCCCGACATCATGCAGAAGCCGATCACCGGGAACGCCAGCGTGAACATCCGCAGCGCCCGGTCGCCCATCGGCACCAGCGGCGACGAGGCGTCGACGAACATCCGCATCACCGCGTCCGGCGCGAACCGGCCGACGCACCAGCCGGCGACCATCAGCCCCGTGACCACCCACGTCGCCTGCCGGAAGAACGAGAGCACCCGCCCGTAGAGGCGCGCCCCGTAGTTGTAGCCCATCAGCGGCGCGACGCCCTGGCCGATGCCCATCGCGGTCATGAACACGATCCCCATGAACGACGCCAGGATGCCCATCACCGCCAGCGCGTTGTCCCCGCCGTAGCGCTGGAGCCCGCGGTTGAGGATGACGTTGAGCAGGCTGTTGCACATGTTCATGGCGAAGGGCGTGATGCCCAGCACCAGGAACGGCCCCACCACGCGCCGCCAGTCCAGCGCCAAGCACGAGCGCCGGATCCGGATGTGGGCCGCCGGCCGCAGGAAGTAGAGGAAGCACCACAGGAACGAGCACCCCTGCGCGATGACCGTCGCCCAGGCCGCGCCGGCCACGCCCCAGCCGAACACCAGGATGAACAGCGCATCCAGCGCCGTGTTCACCAGCGCGCCGATGAGCATCGCGACCATCGACCCCACCGGATGCCCGTCCGACCGCAGGAAATGCGACAGCCCGTGCCCCGTCGTGCTCAGCGCGGCGCCGCCCAGCACCACCACCGCGTACGTCCGCGCCGGCGCCAGCAGCGCCTCGCTGCACCCCATCAGCCGCAGCAGCGGGTCCAGGCACCAGATCGCCGCGACCGCGGCCGCCGCCGGGAACGCGAAGAGCAGCACGAACGCGTTTCCCAGGATGCGCTCCGCCAGCTCCTTGCGGCCCTCGCCCATCTTGATGGAAAAGAGCGTGTTCGAGCCGATGCCCACGAGCGTCGAGAACGACACCATGACCATCATCAGCGGGAAGCTCACCGTGATGGCGGCGATGCCCTGCTCGCCCGCGCCGTGGCCGACGAACATGCGGTCGACGATGTTGTAGAGCGAATTGACGACCATCCCGATGACGCACGGCAGCGAGAACCGCACCAGCAGCCGGAACGGCCGGTCGGTTCCCATCTGGTCCGTGCTGTCGCGCGGGGCGCTGCCGGGACGCGGGGCCATGCCTCACTCCGCGGCCGCGGCCGCCGGACGCAGCAGGATCCGCACCGGCGTCCCGTACGGCGGGATCGTCTCCGGGTTCGCTTCCAGGATTTCGTCGTCCTTCCCCAGCTCCGACGCGATGTTGACGATCGCGTACGGGTCCCAGTACGTCACGACGAGCGACTCCTCCACGCACGCCTTGAACTCGCCGTCCTTGAACATCGATCCCGTGAACAGCCACGCCCGGTCGTCCTCCGGCAGCGCCGTGCCCGTCTTCACGTTCCGCGCGAACGTCTCCGCGCGCGCCCGTTTCGTTTTCCCGTCCGCCTCCCATTCCACGGTGATTTCCACCGCGCTGCCGTCGGGCGGCCCCATCCCGAACTCCGGCATCGGCTTGCCGCCCTTCATGCCCGCGAGCAGGCAGGCGGACTGGAGGTCGAGCGGATTGACCGGCGCGACGAGCACCGCCTCGTGGACCTTTCCCTTCGCGCCGCAGACCATGACCTCGATGGGCCCCTCCGTCTGGTTGACCCAGCCGGTGACGCTGACGGTCTTGGTGGCGGTCTCCAGCAGGACGCCGCCGAAGCGCACGTTCCCGCCCTCCCATACGGCGGGCGAGGGCTGCGGCTGCGGCTCGGAGCCGATCGGCAGGATTTCCGGCATGGAATCCGACACCGGCGTCGCCCGCGCCGTCCAACCGCACGCCGCGACCGCCAGCGACGCAAGCGCCGCCGCCCACCAACCGATTCGATTCGTCATGCCGCACACTCCTTTGCGCGGACGGACGCACCGTGCTCCGTCCACTCCATCCACCCTACCAAGCCCGCCCCCCCCGCCGCAACCCGCAAAATGCGCCCGCGCCTCATCCCCCGGCCCGGAGCCGCAACGGCCCGAACCCGCGCTCCCGGATGTCCCGCACACCGCCCGGCAGGCTCTCCGCGCGCCACAGTTCCGAGTATTCTTCCTCCAGGCCGTCGAGCTCCCGCGCGGACTTCCGTCCGTCCTCCCCCGCACCCGACCGCGCGGCCCACGCCGCGAAGCGCGCCGCCAACGCGAGCTGGCGCCGGTCGGCGGAATCGGTCCACGGCGAAGCGCCGTCGGGCAAGGTCGCGAAGCCGCGGGCGCAATCGTCCGCGACGGCGGCGGCCCCGGCGCAGGTGGCGGCGTCCGGCATCGGCGGCGCCGCCACGCAACCCGCCGGTTTGCCGCCAGCGGCCGCCAACGGCCACGAGAGGAGAACGGGCGGCAGGCTGCCCAGGCGGGAATACCCGTCCGCCGCCGCGGGGGCTCCGAAGAACACACGGGAAAAAGCCGCGTCGAACGAATCCGCCGCGTCCGGATTCCAGGCCGTCTGCGCTCCCAGCGCGATCCCGTGCCAGGCGCACGGCGGCATCGCGAAGTGCCCGTAGTCGCCCCAGTCCGTGTTCACGACGCCCCGTGCCCCGCACCGCGCCGCCGCCCGCGCCTGCCGCAGGATGACGTCCCGCGCCTCCTCCACCGCCGGGAACAGCGCCCCGAAACCCCGCACCGACGGACACGACAGCACCGGCACCCCGCGTTCCGCGAAGAACGCCCCTCCGTCCAGCACGTTCGACGGGAAGTACGCCCAATCCAGCACCTCGGCCCCGTCCGGCAGCCCGTCCAGCGCCGCCGGCAGCTTCCGCAGCACGTCCCCCCACAGCTGCACCGACTTCCCGTGCCGCGCCGCGACGCCCGCCACCCACCGCACGTGCCGCGCGTAGAGCGCCGCCAGCGACGCCGGTTCCCGCACCCCGCGCTTGCGGCCGAGGTCGTGCGTCTCGTCCCCGCACAGATGGAAGCGTCCCGACGAAAAACACGGCAGGTACTCCTCCAGCAGCCGCTCCAGCAGGGCCCGCGCGCCGGGCGCCTCCGCATCGAGCGTCGCCCCGCGCAACCGCTCCAGCCACGACGCCGATTCCCAGTCCCGCGCCGGGAACTCCGCCTCGGCCAGCTCCCGGTATTGCGGCAGCGACAGGATCTTCCCCATGTGCCCGAAGCAGCTGAACACCGGCACCAGCTCCACGAACCGCTCCCGGCAGTACGCATCCAGCGCCCGCATCTCCTCCGCCCCGTAGGCGTCCTCCGCCCCCGCGATGTCCGGATCGCACGCGAACCGGAACACGTGCTCCACGTACAGGTACAGCCGGTTCACCTTCAGGTGCGCCAGCGCGTCCACCTTCCGCATCAAGCGGTCCGGACGCGGCACGCGTCCCCGCGACACATCGAGCCAGTATCCCCTCTCCGCGAACGCCGGTGCATCCTCGACGGCCCCCTCCGGCAGCATCCCTTCCGGCGACTGCCGCCGCAGCTGCGCCAGCGTCTGCCGCGCGTAGAACGCCCCCGCTGCGCCACCCGACGCAATCCGCACGCCCTCCTCCCCGATCTCCAGCCGCTACCCCTCGCGCCCCAGGCCCGGCTCCATCCTCTCCGACACCGCCCCGGCCTTCACCCAGCGTCCCGACCATCCCGCCTTCCGCGGCGACGGCAGCAAAAGCAGCCCGCCCGCGTTCATCGCGCGGCCCCCCGGGATTTTTCCAACCATTGGAAACTTTTTTTCCAATCATTGGAAAAAATGGGTGGAATTTTCCAACCATTAGAAACTTTTTTTCCAATCATTGGAAAAATCCGGGAGGGCGGCCGGGCGCCCGTTGTGGCGGGTTGCGTCATGGGGGCACTATGCCCCAAACCCGCTCCGCGCGCAAGCCGCGGGCGCGGCGCGCTTGCGGCGGGGGGCGGGGCGTGGTATGAGGGAGACAGGAGATCCAGCATGAAGACGGAAGGTTTCGTACGGTTGTTCGGGAAGCGCCGGTGCAGCGTCATCGGGATGATCCACGTCCACGCGCTGCCGGGCACGCCGCGGCACGACGCGGCGGGCGGCTTCGGCGCGCTCGTCGACCACGCGCTCGCCGAGGCGGCGCTCTACCGGGAGTGCGGCATCCACGCGCTCATGCTCGAGAACATGCACGACGTGCCGTACGTGCAGCGGCCCGGCCCGGAAATCACGGCCGCGATGGCGGTGCTCGTCCGCGAGGTCCGCCGCGCGCAGCCGGACCTCCCGCTCGGCGTGCAGGTGCTCGCCGGCGCGAACGAGGCGGCGCTGGCGGTGGCGCTGGCGGGCGGGGCCGATTTCGTGCGGGCGGAGGGTTTTGTTTTCGGGCACGTCGCGGACGAGGGATGGATGGACGCCTGCGCGGGCCGCCTCCTCCGGTACCGCCGCGCGATCGGGGCGGAGCGCATCGCGGTCTTCACCGACATCAAGAAAAAGCATTCCGCGCACGCCGCGACGGCCGACGTGGACATCGCGCAGACGGCGCGCGCGGCGGAGTATTTCCTGTCGGACGGCGTCATCGTGACCGGCGCCGCCACCGGCGAGAGCGCGAGCCTGGAGGAGCTGCGGGCGGTGGGGGCGGCGGTGCGGATTCCCGTGATCGTCGGCTCGGGCATCACGGCGGAGAACGCGGCGGCGTACGCGCCGCTGGCCGACGCGCTGGTCGTCGGATCGTATTTCAAGCACGGCGGCGACTGGAAGAATCCGCTCGACGCCGGCCGCATCCGCGCCGTCCTCGCCGCCGTGGAAGGGGCGGAGCCGTGAGCGCCGCCGCCGCCGACCGGCTGGAGACCGACGTCCTGATCGTGGGCGGCGGGTTCGCGGGGCTCGCCTGCGCGATACGGCTCGCGCGGGCGTCGGAGGGGAAGCTCTCCGTGATGCTGCTGGAGAAGGCGTCGCGCATCGGCGGGCATCTGCTGTCGGGGGCCGTGCTGCGGCCCGGCGCGCTGGACCGGCTGCTGACGCCGGAGGAGCGGGGCGCCTTGCCGCTGGGACCGGTGGTCGTCGCCGACCATTTCCACGCGCTGCTGCCCGGCTTCTCGCTGCGCCTGCCGTTCGTTCCGCCCAAGATGCGGATGCAGGGCCTGCCGATGCTCGACGTCGGGGCCGCGGCGCGCGCGCTGGCGGAGATCGCGGCGGGGCTCGGTGTCGAAATCGTCACTTCCCAAACCGCCGACGCCCTGCTCTGGGACGGCGACCGCGTGGCCGGCGTCGCCAGCGACGGCGACGAAATCGGCGCCGTCTGCACCGTCCTCGCCGAAGGCCCCGCCGGACTGCTGGCGGCCGAACTGCTGAAGCGGAATCCCGCCTTGCGCGGCCCCAACCTCCAGACCTACGCGGTGGGCGTCAAGGAAGTCCTCGAAGTCCCCGCCGATCCGGACAAGACCGGCCGCGTCCTGCACACCTTCGGCTGGCCGCTGCCGTGGAGTCTCTACGGCGGCGGGTTCCTCTACCGCACCGCGCCCGACCGGATCGCCCTCGGACTCGCCGTCGCGCTCGATTCGCCCGACCCGGGCTTCGATCCCCACGAACTCTTCCGCCGCTGGAAGACCCACCCGCTGATCCGCCGCGAAACCGCCGGCGGCAAGCCCGTCGCCTACGGCGCCCGCCTCATCCCCGAAGGCGGCTGGTTCTCCCGCACCGCCCCCGCCGCGCCCGGCGTGCGCATCGTCGGCGACGCCGCGGGGCTCGTCGACGCCATGGAACTCAAGGGCCTGCATCTGGCCATCGAATCCGGCATCGACGCCGCCGACGGCATCCTGCGCGAACGCGGCCTGCCCGTGCCCGCCGACGCCCTGCCGCCCGGCGACGGCATCCCTTCGCTCGACGGCCTCCGCCGCACGAAGAACTACCGCGCCGCCTTCCGTGGCGGCCTCCCCGTCGGCATGGGCATGGCCGGACTCGCCTGGATCACGCGCGGACTCCTCCCGCCCGGACGCATCGCCCAGCGCGACGAACGCCATTGCCTGCGTCCCGTCAAGGCCGCGCCCCCGGCGCCGCGCCCCGAGTCCGGCCCGCTGGACCTCGGCATCGACTCCGACCTCTACCTCGCCAACCTCTCCTACCGCGACGGCACCCCCTCGCACATCTCCATCCCCGATCCCGCCCCCTGCCGCGACTGCATCGCCCGCTACGGCGCCCCCTGCACCCGCTTCTGCCCCGCCGCCGTCTACGAGCGGGCCCCCGACGGCGCCCCCGCGGACGCCCCGCCCATCCGCATCCGGCACGAAAACTGCCTCCAGTGCCGCACCTGCACCCTCAAGTGCCCCTCCGACGCCATCCGCTGGACCACCCCCGTCTACGGCAACGGCCCCGACTTCCGCGGCCTCTGAGCGCCCGCCACCGCCGCCCCTCCGGTCCCCTGAAAACAAAAACCCCCGGACGCTCGGTCCGGGGGCGGTCGGGACGGACGCGCTCAGGGCGTCTCGGCGGCGGCGGCCTTCTTGGCGGCCTTCTTGGTTTCCTTGACGGCGGCCTTCTTGGGCTCCTTGGCCTTCTTGGCCTTGGCGCATTCGGCCTTGTCGGCCTTCGGGGCGCAGCAGGCGCAGGAAGCGTCGCAGGCGGAGGTGCAGGCGCACGCATCGCCGCAGCAAGCCGGTTTGGCGGCCTTGTCGCAGTTGGACGTGCAGACGCATCCGGACAGACCCGCGATCATCGCGGCGGCGGCAAACAGGACGATCAGTTTCTTCATGGCAATTCCTTTCGGTTGGTTTCCATTACCGGCGCGGACTCTACGCAACCGCCCCCCCGCTGGCAAGCCGAAACCCCGCGCGGGGCGGCCGACGATTTTGCTTGAGAGGAGGGGGGGAGGGGGTGTTTATTGCGCGGTGCACGCGGATTCCCCGCGCTGGAGGAGAACGAGAAAATGGCCAGGATTGCGAAAACCGAAGAGAAAGCCGTGTTGCCGAAGGGATACCGCGCCGCGGGCGCCGCCGCCGGGCTCAAGGCCAGCGGCAAGCCCGACATGGCGATGCTGTTCTCCGACATGCCGGCCATCGTCGCCGGCTGCTTCACCACCAACCAGGTCCAGGCCGCCACCGTTCGGCTCGACCGGGAACGCGTTCGGAAGTACGGCGTCGCGCACGGCGTGGTCGTCAACAGCGGCCAGGCCAACGCCTGCACCGGCGCGCGCGGTTTGCAGGATGCCAAAAGCATGGCCGCCGAAATGGCCGGGCGTCTCGGCGTCGCGCCGGAAACCGTTCTCGTCGCTTCCACCGGTCGCATCGGGGTCCCCTTGCAGATGGACAAGATCGCGACCGGCATCCGCACCCTCTCCGAAACGCTTTCGGCGGACGGCGGAGAAGCCTTCGCGCAAGGCATCCTGACCACCGACACCCGCGCCAAGCGATTCACCTCCGTCTTCAAGGCGGGCGGGAAGACGTGCCGCCTGACCGGCATCGCCAAGGGCGCCGGCATGATCCAGCCCTGCATGGGCACCATGCTCGCGTTCGTCGCCACCGATGCCGCGGTTGCCAGCCAACGCGACCTCCAGGCCGCGCTGCTCGACGCCGTGAAGGACAGCTTCAACCGCGTCAGCGTCGACGGCGACCGCAGCACGAACGACACCGTCCTGCTCTTCGCCAACGGGGCGGCCGGCGGCGCCGCCATCTCCCCGCGCCATCCGGACTGGCCCGCGTTCGCCGCGGCCCTCCGCGCGGTGACGCTCGGGCTGGCCAAGGCGATGGCCCGCGACGGCGAAGGCGCGAGCAAGATGGTTACCGTGCGCGTCACCGGCGCCCGCAGCGCGGCCGACGCCGACGCCGCGGCCCGCGCCGTCGCCAATTCCCTGCTCGTCAAGACGTCGTGGGTGGGCACCTTCCCGAACTGGGGCCGCGTGATGGACGCCCTCGGCTACTCTCCCGCCCGCATCCGCGAGGACAAGGTGGACATCTTCTACGACCGCGTCCAGGCGGTGCGCGGCGGCATCGCCGCCCCCGTCGCCCCCGGGCGGCTGGAGAAAATCCTCGGCGGCAAGGAATTCACCGTCGAATGCCGTCTCAACCTCGGCAAGGGCGAGGCCGTGATCTACACCTGCGACTGTACCGAGGAGTACGTCGTCATCAACAAGGATTAGGTCGCCCGCCGTGCGGGTGCAACGCCGCCGGGACCGGGGGAAAACATGCGTCCGCGCACCGGCATGGGGCCGGCGGGGCGGATACGCGGTGGTTGACCGGAGGGTGGGGGACGGGTATGGTCGGGTGTGAAGGCGGGGCGCTCCGGACTGGCCGGGGCGGCGCCGCCGGAAACCCCGAACCAACGGCAGCGCCCCATGGAAAAGAAACTCGACCAACTCATCACGCTCATCGCGGACGACTCGGACTTCGAAATCCGCAAACAGGATTCCGGGATGTACGCGATCATCGTCGACGACGACATGCAGGGCGCCATCCGCGAAGACGACGACGGCCGGGGGTGCCGGATGATGTGCACCGTGGCGCCGAAGATTCCCAAGGGGGTGACCTTCGACGAGGCGCAGGAACTGTTCGAGCTGGCGACAGGGCCGATGTTCGGGCTCCCGGGCATCGGCCGCATGCCGATCGTCGGGACGGTCATCGCCTTCCACATCCTCCCGTACTGGAAGCTGACGGACGACAAGTTCGTCGAGCAGTTCAACGAATTCATCCAACTCGCCTTCGACTGGAACCAGAAAATCGCCGAAATGGACGACCTCGATCTCGACGCGGACGAGGACGACGAGGATCTGGACGACGAAGATTTCGACGACGAAGGGGACGACGGCAGGGAGTAGGGGGCGACCAGCCCGGCACGTGGTGTGGCAACGCCCCCGGACTACGGCGGTTTAAGGTTTTCCGTAGCCTCCCAGACGTTTTCCACCACAAGGTCGCGCGGAAGCGCGACCCTCCCGTTGCGCTCTTCACGGGGAGGGACGCGCTTCCGCGCGTCCGCAGTGGGAAATGGTTGGTGAGACAACGGCTCGAGGCCACACCATTTTTGAACCCGCTCTAGAAATTCCGATTGGAGTTGTCGGGCGAAGAACTTGTGTTTTCGTTCGTACAACGCCGTGTCCGCAGGGTGGCGAGTCACCTCGCCGCCGGAAAGCGGAACGTGCAAGCGGAGGTCTTTGGGAGTGCAGATGCCATTCGGGAAAAGCCAAGGGGAAACCAGGAGTCCGCACAACTCCGGTGCCATCCTTCGACGGTCCTTGCGCCGTCGGGCAGGGACTGCCCGCCCTACCGCCTGCGCATGGAAACCCTGTCTTTTGCATGGTGCGGCTGGCCGACCTCCGGGCGGCCCGCCATGAGGGAACGCCCGACAAGAATCGCAGGGTTTTCGCCTGACAACTCCGTTGTACGGGCGGAGGGGGGAAAGAAGAAGGCGCGACGGGAGTCGCGCCTGGCTGGGAGGGAGGGTTTTGGGGCGGGGGCTACTCGATGTCCACGACGCTCGCCCAGTGGAGGAGGAGTTCGTGGTTCTTCGGGGTCTGTTCGCGGGAGGATTCGGCGGCGGCCACGATGGGGAGCCATTTCTGGACGTCGGGGAGCTTGGCCTTGAGGGCTTCGCAGGCGAGTTCCATGTATTTCTCCGCCGCCATGACATGGCCCGACAGCCAGAAGAGGAGGTAGGTGCGGGCGACGTCGGCCAGGGGATCGCCCAGCCGGACGTGGCTCCAGTCGATGACGCGCCAGTCGCCCTTGGGGGTGATGATGACGTTGGTGGGGTTGAAGTCGCCGTGGCAGAGGGATTTTCCGCGCGGGAAGCTCTGGAGCTTCATGTGCAGGTCGTAGCGGGTCTCGCGGGGCAACGGGGAGGCGGAGATCTGTTTGTCGAGTTTGTCGGCGAGGTTGCCCATGCGTTCGGAGGTCTTGGAGAAGATCTCGCACTGGATGGCCACGAATTGCTTGAGGTATTTGGCCAGGTGTTTTTTGTCGGATGCCATGACGTCGGCCAGGGTCTCGCCTTCGATCCATTCGCGCCGGATGCACCAGTGTTCGCGGATCTTGAGGACTTCGAGGACTTTTGCGACGGGCAGGCCGGTCTCGGCGGCCCGGGCTTCGTTCATGGCTTCGTTGAGGATGGCGCTGACTTTGTAGCTGGGGCCGAAGATCTTGAGGAGGGTGCCGTTGTCTTTGGTGACGATTTTGTCGGTGCGCTGGAGAAGGACGTTGGCTTTCTTGGGTTCGGGCTGGGCTTTGCGGGCGGCGGGGGCCGCGGCTTTCTTGGTGGAGGTTTTTTTCATGGTTGTTCCCTTTCGGTGGTCCGGGACTCCGGAGGCGGGTCCCGGGGGGGACCGCCGTCCGGAGTCGCTGTGGTCAGACGGACTCGTGCTTTCCGTAGTAGGCGTTGAGGTACATCTGCTTGATCTCCGACATCAGCGG
>CACXEY010000176.1 GCA_902766695.1 uncultured bacterium | reverse complement strand
GGTTCGGGGGCGAGCAGCGCGTCCCCGACAGCACCCACCGCCCCCCCCATGCTTTCCACTAAATTCACCGAAGAACCAATATTTTTCGTATTCTCAAATATGGAAAGCGCATAAGGCTTGAGAGGGCGGGGAGAGACGGTTTCAGGCAGGGTCCGTCGGGTCGCCGAGGAGGCGGGCGAAGGCGGCTTCGTCGAGGACGGGAATGCCGAGGGCTTCGGCCTTGGCGAGCTTGCTGCCGGGGTCGGCGCCGGCGACGAGGTAGTCGGTGGTCTTGCCGACGGCGGTGGCGACGGTCGCCCCGGCGTCGCGGAGGCGGTCGGCGGCCTCCTCGCGCGTGTAGCGGGTAAGGGTGCCGGTGAGGACGACGCGCTTGCCGAAGAAGGGGCCGGCCGCGGAGTCCGCGCCCGCCGCGGGCTTCGCCACGCGGTCGAACGCGACCCCGGCCGCCCGCAGCTTCTCCACGACGGCACGGTTCTTCTCCAGCGCGAAGAAGCCGACGACGGAATCGGCGACGGTGCCGCCGACATCCCGCACCGCGGCCAGTTCGTCGCGGGTGGCGGCCATCAGCGCGTCGAGCGATCCGAAGGCGGCGGCGAGCGAGCGGGCGAGGCCTTCGCCGACGTTCGGTATGCCGAGGCCGTGCAGCAGGCGCCAGAGGTCGTTGGATTTGCTGGCGGCGATGGCGGCGCACAGCTTGGTGGCGAGCTTCATCTCCGCGCGGCCGGTACCGGCGCGGTTGGGCCGTCGCGCCTCGATGTCGGCGGGCGTGAGGGCGTAGAGGTCGGCGACATCGCGCACGGCCGGCGGCAGGACGCGGGCGAATCCGGCGAGCAGGCCGTCGCTTTCCTCGCGCCATTCGCTGGTGAGCGCCTCGACGAGGGCGCTGCCGAGGCCCTCGATGTCCATCGCCTTGCGCGAAGCGTAGTGTTCGATGCGGCCGCGCAGCTGCGCCGGACAATCCATGTTTTCGCAGCGCCAGGCGGCCGCCCCGGCGTCGCGCGAGATGGGGCCGCCGCAGGCGGGGCACCGCCCCCCGGCGGCCGCCGCGAGGTCGTACGGGACCGCGTCCAGCGGGCGCGCGGAGGCGACGATGCCGACGACGGCGGGGATGACCTCGCCCGCCTTCTCGACGACCACCGTGTCGCCGACGCGGATGTCCTTGCGGCGGATTTCGTCCTCGTTGTGGAGCGTCGCGCGCGCGATGACCGAACCCGCGAGCGGCACCGGATCGAGCTCCGCGACGGGCGTGAGCACGCCGGTACGCCCGACCTGCAGCGTGATCGCGCGCAGGACGGTCCGCGCCTGCTCCGCCGAGTATTTGTAGGCCATCGCGTGGCGCGGGGCCTTCGCCGTCGCGCCGAGACGCCGCTGGGCCGCCGCGTCGTCCACCTTCACGACCGCCCCGTCGATGTCCCACGGCAGCTCCGCGCGGCGGCGGTCGAGTTCCCCGATCCGCGCCCACGCTTCGTCGATGTCCCGGCACCGCCACCGGAGCGGCGCGACCGGGAACCCCTGCGCCGCCAGGAAATCCAGCCATCCCCACTGCGATGACGCCGCGGCTTCCGCCTCCGCCCCGCGCAGCTCCCCGGGCGCGTAGAGGACCACCGAGAGCCGCCGCCGCGCCGTGACCGCCGGGTCCAGCTGCTTGAGGGAACCCGCCGTCGCGTTGCGCGGATTCGCCAGCGGCGGCTCGCCTGCGGCCGCCCGCTCCGCGTTGAGGGCGGCGAAAACGGCGTTGTCCATGCAGACCTCGCCGCGCACCTCGAGAACCTCCGCCCCGCACGGGATGGCCTGGGGCAGCGACGCGATGGTACGGGCGTTGGCCGTGATGTCGTCGCCCGTCTTCCCGTCGCCGCGGGTCGAAGCGAGCACCAGCCGCCCGCGCTCGTAGCGGAGGCTGATGGACACCCCGTCGATCTTCGGCTCCACGACGTACCCCACCGGCGCCCCTTCCGCCAGCGCCAGCCCCTTCCGCACGCGCGCATCGAAGGCGCGCAGGTCGCCTTCCGAATACGTGTTGTCGAGCGACATCATCGGCACCGCGTGCGCCACGTGCGCGAACCCCTCCGACGGCGCACCGCCGACCCGGCGCGTCGGCGAATCCGCCGACGCCCACTCCGGGTGCTCCGCCTCCAGCCCGCGCAGCTCGCGGAGCATCGCGTCGAAGGCCTGGTCGGATATGACCGGCGCGGCCTCCTCGTAATACAGCCTCGTGTGCCGCCGCAGCTCCGCCTCCAGCTCCCGCATCCGCGCGCGGACCGCCGACCCGTTTCCATCCATCTCGTTCATGCGCCCATCCTATCCCGCCCCCCGCCGCCCGCAAGGATTTTCCTCCGCCCGACCGGGTGGGCGGAGAGGGATCTCAGGGAGCGGCGGGGCGGAGGACGAGGAGGGTCAGTTCGGAGGGGCGGGGGAAGCGGTAGGGGACGCCGTTCCATTGGCCGGTGCCGGGGGAGACGTGGAGGCGGGTGCGGGGCGTGATGGGGTAGAGGCCGGAGAGGTGGCCTTCGTTGGCGGCGGCGACGAGGCGCGTCAGCGGCGGGAACTGTCCGCCGTGGGTGTGGCCGGAGAGAATCAGGTCGGCACCGGCCGCGGCCAGGGGGGCGAGGTCGACGGGGCGGTGCTTGAGGTAGAGGTTGAAGTCGCCGGGGAGGGGCGGGAGGGCGGCTCCGGGCGGGGCGTTGTCGGGGAGGGACGCGACGGCGAGGCGCGCGGTGCCGCGGGGGATGATGGCCGGGGCGTCGTCGGGGAAGCGGATGCCGAGATCGGCGAAGAAGGCGGGCCAGCCGGAGTGGACGGAGGGCGGGTAGTATTCGTGGTTGCCGGTGCAGGCGTAGAGGCCGTCGGGGGCGCGGAGGTCCGCGAGGGGGGCCAGGGCCGCGGCGAAGCGGGCGCAGGAGCCGTCGGCGAAGTCTCCGGTGATACAGACGAGGTCGGGCGCGGTCTCGTTGGCGCGGCGGACGATGGCGCGGGTGCGCCAGACGCCGGCGATGGGGTCGGCGTGGAGGTCGGAGAGGTGCAGGATGCGGTAGCCGTCGAGGTCGGGCGGAAGGCCCGCGACGGGGATTTCGAGGACGGCCGTGCGGGGCGGGACGACGGCGTTGGCGAAGGCGGTCGCGAGGAGGGCGGCGTTGGCCAGGAGGAGGGCGAGGGCAAGGCGGCGGGCAGGGCGGGGAGAGGGGGCGGGAGGGCGGCGGAGGCGGCGGGCGAGAACAAGGATGGGCCAGAGGAGGAGGGCTTCGAGGAAGAAGAGGAGGGCGAAGCCGCGGAGGAGTTTGAGGGCGGCGTAAAGGTAACCGGGAAGGTCGGGCATGAGGTAGTTGCCGCCGAGGTGCGACAGGATGGGCGCCTGCGCGGCGTCAAGTGCGAGAAGGAGCGCCAGGAGGATCCGCCAGGTGCGCGACGGGCGCAGGGCGCGGACGAGGAGGAACCAGAGGAGGCCGTTGCAGAGGAGCGGCCGCACCCAGCCGATGAAGTGCCAGAAGAACATGGGAGGGAGGAGGGAGAGGAGGTGGCCGACGGGGCGGCCACCTGCCAAACAGTGATGCTGAAAGGGCGAGGGTGGGAGTCGGCTCAACCGCGGATGAGGGCGAGGACTTCGTCGCGGCGGGCGGACATGGCGTCGGGGGTCTTGGCTTCGAGGTTCAGGCGGATCAGGGGTTCGGTGTTGGAGCGGCGGACGTTGAACCACCAGTCGGGGTACTCGAAGGAGAGGCCGTCGAGGTCGCTGATCTCGGCGTCGGAATAGCGGTCGCGGAGGCGCGCCAGGACGGCGTCGGCGTCCGCCACCGAGGAGTTGATTTCGCCGCTGGCGCTGTAGCGGCGGATCGGGGCGATCAGCTGGGAGAGCGTCTTGCCGGACTGGGAGAGGAGGTTCGCGATGTAGAGGACCGCCAGGGCGGAGGACTCGGCGAAGGAGTTCTCGCGGAAGTAGTAGTGGCCCGAGAGTTCGCCCGCGAACAGCGCCCCGACTTCGCGCATCTGCGCCTTGATGAAGGCGTGGCCGACGCGGCTCTTGTGCGGGATGCCGCCCGCTTCTTCGATGGTCTCGCGCACCGCCCACGAGGAGCGCAGGTCGTAGAAGATGTGGGCGCCCGGGTTCTTCCGGAGGATGGTCTTGGCGATGAGGGCCGTGATCATGTCCATGGGGATGATGGCGCCCGTCTCGTCGAGGAAGCCCACGCGGTCGGCGTCGCCGTCGAAGCAGGCGGCGAAGTCGTACTTGCCGGCGCGGACGGCGGCCTGCGCGGAGGCGAGGGTCGGGGTGTTCAGGGGGTTGGCTTCGTGGTTGGGGAAGGTGCCGTCGAGGGTGTCGAAGAGCGGCGTGACGGTCAGACCGGGGAGGCCGAGGAAGACGCCGGCTTCGTAGATGCCCATCGCGTTGGCGTAGTCGCAGAGGATGTGCAGCGGGGACTGGATGTCGGCGAAGGCGCGGAAGTGGGAGATGTAGTCGGGGCGGATGTCGTAGGCGGTCAGGGTGCCGGGGGCGGCGGGGGTGGGGCCGTAGGCGCCTTCGTTGACGATGCGCTCGATGTCGAGGATGCCCGTCGCGCCGGAAAGCGGCACGGCACCGGCGCGGCAGATCTTGAAGCCGTTCCACGGGCCCGGGTTGTGCGAGGCCGTGATCATGACGGAGGCGTCGGCGTTCAGGAGTTTGTTCGCGTAGTAGGACATCGGGGTGGAGCAGAGGCCCAGGTCGATGACGTCGGCGCCCTGTTCGAGCAGGCCGCGGGAAAGGGCGTCGAAGAGGGGCTGGGAGTGCGGGCGCATGTCACGGCCGATGACGACGCGCTTGCAGCCGAGGAAGGTCTGGATGGCGCGCCCGATCTTGTGGGCGATGTCGTCGGTGAGGGTGTCGCCGTAGATGCCGCGGATGTCGTATGCCTTGAAAATGCCTGCCATGGGTGTCTCCTTGTGGTGAATGGGGCCGATTCTAGCGGGTGGGGGAAAAAGGGAAAGCGAAAAACGCGGGAACGGGCGAGGCGGGCGGAGCGCGCCGCAGTTTCGTCTTGAGCCGGATGGCCGGGCGTGGTGTATAAAACGGGACTGTCATGCGTCATCCGTTCGAAATGTTGTTGCCGAATCCCCGGGCGGGAAGGGGAATCGTGGTGTTGGCGGGACGGCAGGAGGATTGGACGGGAGAGGCGCTGGCGGAGGAAATGGAATTGGTGGCGGGGGCGGCGGAATGCCGTCGGCGGGAGTTCGCGGCGGCCCGGGGATTGGCGCACGAGGCGATGCGGAGATTGGACATGCCGCTCCGCCCGGTGCTGCGGGCGGGGGATGGACGGGCGCCGCGGTGGCCGGAGGGAGTGGTGGGGGCGTTGAGCCATGCGTCGGCGAGAAGGGCGGGGGGGGCATGGGCGGCGGCGGCGGTGGGGAGGACCGATGCGGCCAGGGGAATCGGAATCGACCTGGAATGGGCGGGACGGGTGGAGGAACGGTTGTGGCCGCGGGTGTTCAACGGGCGGGAACGAGAGGCGCTGGAAGCCTTGCCGGCGGGGGAGTGGCGTACGCTTTCGGCGGGAATCGGGTTTGCGGCGAAGGAAGCGTTCTACAAGTTGTTCCGGCCGCTGACGGGACGGTGGGCGGACTTCCACGACGCGACCGTCTCGGCGCGCGGGGACGGTTCGTTCACGCTGTCGTGCGAGGCGGAGTTGCCGGGCATCCCGCCGGTACTGGAAGGATTCTGGGCGCGGCCGGCGCCCGGCCTGGTCCTCTGCCTGTTGGTGTTGCCTGAAAAAGGGTCTTCCCTTCCCGCGGGTTTGCCTCCATCATCCCCGGCACCATGAAAACCCACCTTTCCACCGTATTCCTGCTTTCCTTCCTGCTGGCTGCGGGCCCCGTGCGCGCGCAGGCCGGGGAGTGGGAACCCGACTACGAGCTGATTTCGTCGACGGGACGGACGCTCTTCCGCCAGTACGCTCCGGACGCCATCCGCGACCGCTTCGATTTTGCGTCGCCGGGCGAACTCGCGTCCTTGTTCGGGATGCTTCGGGACGCGCTGGACGGCGACTCCCTGTCCGCGCTGGCCGACCTCCAGCCCGCGGCCCGGCAGGCGCTGGCCTTCCTGTCCGCGCTTCCGCAGACCCAGGGTGTCGCGGACTGGCTTTCCGCCCGTCTCGACTACTTCGACGTGGCCGCCGAAGCGGAACGCGCCATCCCCAGGCCCGTGGCCCCATCCATACCGGACGCGCCCGCCAGGCCGGCCCAGCCCGCCGCCAAGCCTGGTGCCCCGTCGTCCACTCCTTCCGGAAAATCCCGTGCCGACCTCGCCCGCGAGCGCTACGCCGAAAACGCGCAGACCTGGCTCCGCAAGCTGGAAAAACGTCCCGGCCCGGCCCGGGCCGCGGCGTTGCTCCCGACGGTCAAGGCGGCCTTCCGCGCGAACGGCGTGCCCGAGGCGCTGGTCTGGCAGGCCGAGGCCGAGTCGTCGTTCAATCCTGCGGCGAAGAGTCCCGTCGGGGCGCGCGGGCTGTTCCAGTTCATGCCGGCGACGGCCAGGGAGTACGGGTTGGCGCTCGAACCGGACGACGAGCGTCTGGATCCCGCCAAGAGCGCGGCGGCGGCCGCCCGCTATCTCGCCGTGCTGCACCGGCGCTTCGGCGACTGGGCCCTCGCGCTGGCCGCCTACAACTGCGGCCCCGCCCGCCTGTCCAGGGCCCTCGCCAAGACCGGCGGCAGGACCTTCGCCGACGTCCAGTCCTCCCTCCCCGCCGAAACCCGCCTCTACGTCCCCAAGATCGACGCCCTCCTCCAAGTCCGCGAACGCACCTCCCTGGCCGCTCTGTGAGCCGTCCGGCCGGGGGAACGGGGAAAACGCGAGTTTTTGCTCTCCGTTTTTTTGCGTGACAAGCGGTGGGGACCTGTGTATATTGCCCCCCCAAAAACGTCAAACAAGCCGTCTCCGTGGCCGGAGACGGATGTGAAACCGATATAGAAAAAACAACAGGAATGGAAACAATGAAGAAAACACTCATCATGGCGTTGGCGTTGCTCGTCGGCGTCACCCTGTCGGCCCAGGCGGCCGACCAGCTGGTCCAGTTCAAGGCCGGCGACATCGCGATGACCGTTCTCGACAGCGACGGCGTGAGCCCGCTGGCCGATGCGTCCATCAAGATGCTCTCCCCCGAAGACAACAGCGTCCTCTCCGAAACCGTTTCGGACGGCTTCGGCAAGGCGGTCCTGGCCCTCGAAGAAGGCCGTTACCTGCTGAACATCTCCGACATGACCCTCGCGGTCATGGATGTCTCTCCTGACGCCTCCATCACCAGCTGCCGCGTGGTCGTCCCGGCCGCCGCCATGCTGGTCGCGGGCCAGGAAGCCAAGGACAACAAGGACGGTGGCGGCGCCAGCGCTTCCGGCGCGGCCGTTGCCGGTGGCTCGGGCCTCGGCTCCTGGGTCGTCCCGGCCGGCATCGTCGCCGGTGCGGCGATCCTGATCGGCGGCGCGTGGGCGATCATCGACCACCAGCAGCCCAGCAAGACCATCGGCCGCCATGAAGAGCTCCCTCCGGCTCCCGTGCAGCCCGGCAGGCACACCCCCTCCCCGGCTCCGGCCCCGACGCCGGCTCCGGTCCCGCCGGCTCCTTCCGCGGTCTGATCGGATTCCGAGTCATCGGACATCAACGCCTCCGGCATCCGCCGGAGGTTTTTTTTGTCGCCACGTGGGCTTTCACCGATCCACCGGGGCCACCGTCAGCCAGGGCAAGCCGACGCACGGAAAGGGGAAATGCCCCGGCAAAGGACGCCTGGACGCCGGTTCTCCGCACGAACCGTTCCACCCCCTTCCCCCTGCCGATGGATTACCGTCTCCGATTCCGCCGCGCCTGCAGTGGCGCGTTCAGCCAATCCCGGATGTCCGATTGCAGACGCCGCGTCTCCGCATCCGGATTCCGCTCCCCCAGCACCTGGCGTATCGCGTCCCAGAAGGCCCTCGTCCGCTCCCCGTCCGCCGTCACCGCGAAGCCCGCCCGGCACACGTGCGATATCAAGGGATTCTCGCGGTTTTCCTTCGTTTTCCTCCTCCGTCCCCGCCCCGGTTTCAGCGGCTGGATCCGCCGGACCGCCACCATCCGCATGATCCCGAGCCTGGATTCCACCGTCCGCACCAGCCGCGTCACCTTCGGATTCTCCTCCAACAGCCGCGCGAGCTTCGAGCGGGCCCGGGCCGCCGCCTTGCGGTCGGTCCCGGAGAGCGGGGGGAGTTCTTCCTCGTTGTCGGGGAGCAGCCACTCCAGCGGAATCCGAGCGTCGAGACCGACGAGCTGCCGCAGTCGGGTGGCCAGCTTCTTGTAATGCATGGCGGTGGAATACTTGACCGACGGAACGTGCTTCTTCATCCAGCCCTTCAGTCCCGGCTGGCGCGCACAGATGCGGCGGGAACCGTTGCGGGATTTCTTGAAGACGAACCGGCTGTCGAGCGTCGGCTCCAGGTCCGCCAGGCGGGAGCCGATGCGGAGACGTCCGGACAGGGTGCGCGGATCGGCCTCCCAAGCCTCTTCGAGGTCTTCGGGCGTTGGGACGCCCCGCAACGAGACGGGTTCCTGCGGTGCCGCGGGAAGCAGCGGCTCGGGCGGGGTGACGCGGTGCCGCAGGCGCGAAAGGATGCGCTTGCCGCCGTACCACGCGAGATGGGCGGCGAGCGAGCCGGTGAACAATGCGAGACCGAAGCAGGCTTCCGCCAGGGTGGCGTAGTTGCCTCCCCCGATGGGGCGGGGATGGGGGCCGAAGCAGTCGCTGGCGAGGGCGTCGAGGTAGCCGCGGGGGAATATGGGTTCTTCTTTCATGCCGATCATGATGGATGAAAGCCGTGAATATTGCAAGGATTTCCTTGTTATCGCAAGTCGTGCCGGCCGAGGGCGGAAGCGGGGGGGTATGGGGGGTACGGCGGAAGCGGGGAGGAACGGGAAGGACGGTGGGGTTGCGGGGCGGACTTTCGGCTTCCGTGGGGGGAAGGCGCCTGCTAGAGTCGGGGCATCGTTGACGAGAATGAAAATCGACGCCCAGCACGACTTCGGCACCCGCGAATGCCCGGGATGCGCCTGCAAGGTACCGGCCAATTCCAACCGGTGCCCCATCTGCGGCTATGCCTTCCCCGCCCGCGCCGGCCTCCAGCGGGGGCTGCCGTGGATCGTCGCGGGACTGCTGGCACTGTTGCTGCTGCCGCTGTTGCTGTCGCTGGCGGCGCGCTGAGGTGATTCATCCATGGCCCCGCCCTCCCTGCAATTCGCGCAGACCCAGGAGCAGAAGCAGCAGCAGATCCTGGACGCCCGGCAGCTGCAATCGCTGAAAATCATGCAGAAGCCGCTCCAGGAACTGCGCGAAGACATCCGCGCCGAACTCGAATCGAATCCGGTGCTGGAGGAGATTCCCGCCCGTGACGCCCAGGCCGTCCCCGCCGCACCCTCTCTGCCGGACGAGGACGCCGGGGACACGTCCGACGACCGTACCGGCGACGATTACACCGACGAAATCGACCGCTACGAAGCCGCACTCGACGGTGGCCCCGCCGGGGGAACCGAAGCCGCCGACCGCCATGCGCGGCTCATCGACTCCCTGGCCGACCGCACCACGCCCGAGGGACGCCTTCTCGACCAGCTGCACGCCGAAGGCCTTCCCGAGGCGATCCGGCGGGCCGGCGAGTACCTCGTGGGCAGCATGGACCCCGACGGCGGCTTCGATTTGGCGCCCGGCGACCTCGCGCGCGAAGCGGGTGTCACCGAGGAAGAGGCGGCGGAAGCCATCCGCGTCGTCCGCTCCCTCGACTACGGTCCGGCCCGGAGCGACGATGCCGGAATCGCGTTCCTGGTCCCGGAGGTGGCCATTCTCCGGACCGCGGACGGCACCTACACGGCCGAACCGGTGGCCGGGGCGCTGCCGGACATCCGCTTGAGCCGGCTGTACCTCGATCTCGCGGCCTCGTCCGCCACCGACGCCGAGACCCGCCGCTACCTGACGGAGAAAATCCGTTCGGGCGAGTTCTGGATCAAGAGCCTGGCCCGCCGCAACGAGACGCTGCTTGCCATCGCGCGCGAAATCGCGCGCATGCAGAGGCCGTTCTTCGACCACGGGCTGGCGCAGCTCAAGCCGATGACGCTGACGGAGATGGGGGAGCGGGTCGGACTGCACGAAACGACGGTCGGCCGCGCGATCGACGGCAAGAGCGCCCTGACCCCGCAGGGCACTTGCCCCCTGCGGCTGTTCTTCACCCATGGCGTGCGGAAAGCCGCCGCAGGGGCCAATCCCGGTCCCGGCGAGGGGGAGCCCGCCACCGACGGGGTCTCCACCTTGGCGGTCCGTGCGGCCCTCCAGCAGCTGGTACGGGGGGAGAACCCGCGGCATCCGCTCTCCGACCAGGCGCTGGCGGACGCCTTGCGCGGCCAGGGGTATCCCGTCGCGCGCCGCACCGTCGCCAAGTACCGCGAGCAGCTCGGCATCGCGCCTTCCCATCTGCGGAAGTAGGGGGGGCGGGGATTCTTTATCGTTTGCAATGATTGGAGAAACCATTGGGGACTGGTGGCCCCTGGGATCGCGGGCTGCCCCCGCCGCTCCCGACACGCTCCATCGCTTGAGACAATTCTTTTTGAAAACAAGTTGGACAACACGGGGCGACTTTCTCAAGGAGTCGGAGGGACACTTTCCCCCGGCCGGACGCTCCGTTTCCTCCTTATTTGAGATTATCTGTAATTCCCGGCCTTGGATTCTGACTACGGGGAGAGGCGGCCGGGGCGGGGGAGTTTCAACGGGGAGAGGATGTCCAGGAGTTTGTAGGCGTCGTTCGCCTT
>CACXEY010000175.1 GCA_902766695.1 uncultured bacterium | reverse complement strand
GAGGTTCCTGGAGGAGTTGGGGAAGGAGTTGCCGGCGGTGGCGGGAATCGAGGCGGTGGAGCGGAGGTGGCCGCCGCCGGCAGGGGCGCCGGAGGGAAAGCGGGGGGAGTTCGCGATCCTGGAGAGCCCGGATCCGGGCGACGGGGTGCGATCGGCGGGGGTGCTGCCGGACTTGGCGACGTGCCTGGAGTGTCTGCGGGAGATGTTCGATCCGAAGGACCGGCGGTATCTCTATCCGTTCACCAACTGCACGGCGTGCGGGCCGCGGAGCAGCATCCTGCTGCGGCTGCCGTACGACCGGCCGAACACGACGATGGGGGGCTTCAAGATGTGCAAGGCGTGCGAGGAGGAGTATCGGTCGCCGGGAAACCGCCGCTTCCACGCGCAGCCGAATGCGTGTCCGGCGTGCGGGCCGAGGCTGGAATGGGCGGAGTCCGGAGGCGGGCGGCGCGTGTGGCGGGAGGCTGCGCTGGCGGCGGCGGTGCGGGCGCTGCGGGAGGGGAAGATCGTGGCGGTGAAGGGGATCGGCGGGTTCCATCTGATGGTGGACGCGCGGGACGCAGCGGCGGTGGCGCGGTTGCGGCACCGCAAGCGGCGGGAGTCGAAACCGCTGGCGGTGATGTATCCGTCGATGGCGGCGCTGGAGGCGGATTGCTCGGTGTCGGCGGCGGAACGGCGGGCGTTGGGGTCGCCGGAGGCGCCGATCATGCTGGTGTGGCGGCGGGAGGGGAGCATCTCGGTGGCGGCGGAGGAGTTGGCGCCGGGGTTGCCGTGGCTGGGGGTGTTCCTGCCGTACTCGCCGTTGCACCATCTGCTGTTGCGGGGCGCGGGGTTCCCGCTGGTTGCGACGAGCGGGAACTTGACCAACGAGCCGATCTGCACCGGCAACGAGGAGGCGCTGGCGCGGCTCGATGGCGTGGCGGACGCGTTCCTGTTGCATGACCGGCCGATTGCGCGGCCGCTGGATGACTCGGTGGTGGCGTACTGCGGAGAGGTGCGGGTGTGCGTGCGGCGGGGGCGCGGGATGGCGCCGTACTCGGTGCCGCTGCCGGACGGACCGGAGGGCGCGGTGGCGGCGGGCGGGGAACTGAAGAACGCGCCGGCGTTGTGCGTCGGGGGACAAGTGCTGGCGGGACCGCACGTGGGGGACCTGGAGCACGAGGGGGCGGTGCGGCTGTGGGGGCGTACGGTGGCGGATTTGATGGCGTTGCGCGGGGTGGTAAAGCCGCGCGCGTGGGTGGCGGATGCGCATCCGGGATATGCGTCGGCGCGGGAGGCGGAGCGTGCGGCGGAGTCGGCGGGGGTGGTGTGCGTGCGGATCGCCCACCATGCGGCGCACGTGGCGGGGTGCATGGCGGAGAACGGGGTGGAGGGGCCCGCGCTGGGGATTGCGTGGGACGGTACGGGGTGGAGCGGGGACGGGGTGATCCGCGGCGGGGAGTTCCTGTCGTG
This sequence comes from uncultured bacterium, assembly GCA_902766695.1. Classification (GTDB taxonomy): domain Bacteria; phylum Verrucomicrobiota; class Kiritimatiellia; order CAIQIC01; family Lenti-01; genus CACXEY01. Next base: position 3,759 of record CACXEY010000175.1, on the reverse strand, counting down.
CGAGAACCGGTGGACGGCGCGGCGGGTGGCGTCGCTGCGGGAGTTTCCGCTGGCGGGCGGGGATGCGGCGGCGAAGGAGCCGCGGCGTACGGCGCTGGGCATCTGGCACGAGCTGGGGGAGGCGGACGGGAAGGATTGCGGTTTCGCGCCGGAGGAGGCGGCGCTGGTGCGGTCGCAGCTGCGGGCGGGAGTGAACGTGTGGCGGTGCAGCAGCGCGGGGCGGCTGTTCGATGCGTTCGCGGCGCTGCTTGGGGTGTGCGCAATCAACCGCCACGAAGGGGAGGCGCCGATGCGGCTCGAAGCGGAGGCGTGGAAGGCGGCGCGGGAGGGGGAAACAATGGCGTCGTATCCGTTCGGGTTGGAAGGCGACGTACTGGATTGGGTGCCGATGTGGCGCGCGGTCGCGGGGAGTGCGGAGCCGGTGGCGCGGATTGCGCTGCGCATCCATGCGACGTTCGCGGCGATGATGCGGGCGGTGGCGCGGCGGGAGGGGCTGGAGGACGTATGCCTGTCGGGCGGATGTTTCCAGAACCGGCTGCTGCTGCGGATGGCGATGGAGGGGCTGGCGGAGGACGGGTTCCGGGTGCACGTGCAGCGGGAGGTGCCGCCGAACGATGCGGGGGTGGGGTTCGGGCAGCTGGCGGCGTTGGGGTGAGGGGCGGAAGGGGGGTGCGGGGGAGGACTTGGCGACTTGCGACTTGCGACTTGGGAGTTGGGAGTTGGGGGTTGGGAGGGAAGCGGGCGGCGGCGCCTCAGCGGCCGCCGGTGTCTTTTTCGAGGTCGGAGCGGAAGCGCATGGAGACGATCTTGGAGATGCCGCGCTTTTCCATCGTCACGCCGTAGAGGGCGTCGGCTTCGGCAATCGTCTGGCGGTTGTGCGAGATGACGATGAATTGCGTCGTCGCCAGGAATTGCTTGAGCATGCCCAGGTAGCGGGAGATGTTGGTGTCGTCGAGCGCGGCGTCGAGTTCGTCGGTCAGGCAGAAGGCGCTGGGCTTGACCTTGAAGAGGGCGAACAAAAGGGCCACCGCGGTCAGGGTGCGTTCGCCGCCGGAGAGGAGGGATACGGTCTGGAGTTTCTTGCCGGGCGGGCGGGCGATGATGTCGATGCCGGATTCGAGGACGTTGGCTTCGTCCACGAGGACCAGCTTGGCGGAGCCGCCGCCGAAGAGGTGCTTGAAGAGTTCCTGGAAGCTTTCGTTGACTTTGTTGAAGGTGTCGGTGAAGAGGGTGGTCGTGGTGTCGTTGATCTTGCGGATGAGGTCGGTGAGCTGCTGCTTGGCCTGGACGAGGTCGTCGTTCTGCTGGGTCAGGAAGGCGTAGCGTTCTTCGAGTTCCTGGGATTCTTCGATGGCGACGAGGTTGACGGGGCCCAGGGCCTGCAGTTTGGCGCGCAGGTCGGCGACGAGCGCTTCCAAGGCGTCGCGGTCGGCGGGTTCGCCGGATTCGTCCCATTCGGGGGCGGCGGCCTTGGCGATGTCGGCGGGCTGGAGGGTGTAGTCGGCGGCCATGCGGTCGAGGAGGTTCTGCCGGTGCAGGTTCTGCCGGGAGAGGTCGAGTTCGATGGCGTTGCGCCGCTCGCGCACGGTGTCGAGTTCGGCGCGGCCGCTGTGAAGTTCGGCGTCGCGCCGGACGAGCTCGGTCTGGCGGGTTTCGCGTTCGGCGCGGGCGTCGGCGAGCTGGGTGCGGCGGGCGGCGAGTTCGGCTTCGAGGGGCGGGATTTTCTGCTCGGCGGCGGCGGTTTCGTCGGCGAGTTTGGCGAGGCGCGCGCGGTAGGTGTCGATGCCCTGGCCGCGCTCGCGGATGAGGGTTTCGAGTTCGGCAATGCGCGCCTGGAGGGGGGCGGAGCGGGCCTGCAGGCCGTCGAGCTGCTGGCGTAGGCCGGAGAGGGCGACGCGGCATTCGGTGGCGGCGTCGAGGAGTTTGGTGCGCTCTTCTTCGCGCTGGCGGAGGGTTTCGGAGTCGGCGGCGGACTGGGCGCGGAGTTCGTTCTGGCGGTTGCGGGCGGTCTCGGTGGCGGTGGCGATTTCTTCGCGGCGCTGGGTGCCGGCGCCGGTCTTCTTGAGGAGGCTTTCGAGTTCCCAGGTGATGGATTCGAGGCGCTTTTGGGTCTGGGCGGATTCGCGTTCGACCATGCGGATTTCGCCGTCGGCGAGGGCGAGTTCGCGGTGGGCTTTTTCGAGGGTGTCCTGGGCGGAGCGGAGGGCGTCCTTGGCGGTGGCTTCGTCCTTGCGCAGGAGGTCGAGGGCGGAGCGCTTGGCGTCGGTGTCGGCGCGCAGGCGGTCGAGGTCGTCGCGCCACTCGGCGAGCTGGTGGGCGCGGGAGAGCGGGGTGCTTTCCTTTTCGCCGGGGGCCCAGTACTCGACGGAGCCGCCGGGACGCACGACGAGGCCGTCGCGGGTGGCGTAGATGGCTCCGGCGGGGATGGGGGAGGGGAGGTCGGCGGCGGCGGGCACGACGCGCACGGGGGCGAGCAGGCGCCGGAGGAGGGGGGCGAGGGGGGCGGCGGCCTTTACGTGGGCGAGCAAGGGCTCGCCGGGGAGGGTGTCGTCGGCGGGGGCGTCGGCGTCGGGGCCGTCGACGGGGAGGAGGCGGACGGTGCCGGCCTTGGCGGCCTGGAGGTTCTTGGCGATGTCGAGGGCGCGGGCGGGGTCGGCGACGAGCACGGCGTCGAGCCAGGAGCGGAGGACGGCTTCGAGGGCGGTCTTGTGGGCCTTGTCGGCGCGGAGCTTGTCGGCGAGGGCGCCGAGGACGTCCTTGGGGTTGACGCCGGGGACGGTCTTCTTTTCGAGAAGTTTTTTGGCGCCGGCGGAAAAACCCTGGGCTTCGGCCTGGGAGCGTTCGAGGAGGTGTATCTGGGCTTCGCGGGCGGCGGTGGAGGAGGCGAGTGCGGAGAGGTCGCGCTGGAGGGCGGCGAGCTGGGCGGCGCGGTCGGTCTGGGCCTGGCGGAGCGATTCGGCGGCGGCGCGGGCGGACTCGGCGGCGGCCTGCTTGGCGGCGCGGGCGGTGGTCATGGCGGCGAGGCGCTCGGCGTAGGAGGCGGCGGCGCGTTCGGCTTCGGCCTTCTCGGCGGCGGCGCGCTCTCGGCGGAGGAGGTCGGTGCGCTCGCGGGCTTCGAGGGCGGCGAGCTCGTTCTGGAGGGAGGAGAGGCGGGAGTCGAGCGACAGGGCCTCGTTGCGCATGGCCTGGAGGCGGGCGCGGACCTTCTGGGTCTCGAGGTCGTGGGCGTAGAGTTCGGCCTGGGATTTCTCGACGGCGGCGCGCGCCTGCTCGTGGGATTCGGCGGCGGCGGCAAGGTCCTTCTGGAGGGTCTCGAGTTCGGCGCGGTGGTGTTCGAGGGTGAGCTTGGCGGACTCCGTTTCGCGGGAGTCGCGCTGGGAGAGGGCGTCGAGCTCCTGGGCGCGCTCGCGGTTGACGCGGATGAGCTCGCGGGCGCGGTCGAGGGCGCCAGTCGCCTCGGAGGAGGCGTCCATGGCGGCGGCGATGCGCTGCTCGACGGCCGCCATGTCCTGGCGGAGGGCGTTGGCGCGGGCTTCGGCTTCCTCGACGGCGGCGCGCAGCTCGGCTTCGCGGGCGGTGCGGGCGGAGAGTTCGGTTTCGAGGGCGGATATGGAGGTGGCGAGCTCGGCGAGCTTGCCGCGGGCGAGCCATACGTCGCTCGCGCGGAGGCGCTCCTGGAGGGCCTTGTAGCGCTTGGCCTTGCCGACCTGGCGCTGGAGGGAGATGATCTGGCGCTTGACTTCCTTGAGGATGTCGCCG
>CACXEY010000174.1 GCA_902766695.1 uncultured bacterium | reverse complement strand
TCCCTCCTCCCGCATTCCTCCCACGCCCCTCCCGCCCCCCGCCTTTGCGTTCTTTGCGTCAACCCCTTTGCGTTCTTTGCGTTTTCCTCTTGCGATTCCCTTGCTCTCCCCTTGCGCCGAAAATTTTTTCCAATCATTGGAAAACGCGCGAAAAATTTTTCCAATCATTGGAAAACCGGCCTTTTCCCGGCGAGCCAGCAGATTGTGCAGGGGGCAAGGTGAAAATGCAACCAAAGCGGTCGAATAAATTGTTTGCAGTCAGTTTCAAATCGTGATAGAAGCGTATGGAATTTCACGACCAAAATGATTGTCTATATCTCTTCCCCTCCCACGGAATCCAATGGAACAGCCCGTACAAACGCCCCCCGCCGACCCATCCGCCGCCCTCCGCGCCGCCATCGAGGCGCGCTTCTTCGCCCCGCTCGACCGGCCCCGCACCCGCCGCGCGGGCGTCGAACTCGAACTGCCGATCTACAACCTCGCCCCCGGCGAACCCAACGACTTCGACTCCATACACGCCGCCGTCGCCGACTTCCTCGCCCGCTTTCCCTTCCCCGAAACCGCCCTCGACGACGACGGCGCCCTCTACCGCGCCCGCGACCCCGCCACCGGCGACGAACTCTCCTTCGACTGCTCCTACAACACCCTCGAACTCTCCTTCGGCCCCGACGAAAACATCCACGCCGTCCGCCGCCGCTTCCACGCCTTCCTCCCCGTCCTCCAGGCCGCCCTCCGCGCCCGCGGCCACGCCCTGACCGGCATGGGCATCAACCCCCGCTGGCGCGCAAACCGCCCCGAACCCATCCCCAACGGCCGCTACCGCATGCTCCTGCACCACCTCAAGAGCTACGCCAAATACGGCGGCGCCCCCCGCTTTCATCGCCGGTGGCGCCCCCGCCACGGCGGCGGAACTCCTGAATTTGCTCCAGCACGCCCCCCGCGCCGGGCTGCGCGAAGCGGCCCACCGCGTCACCGCCGCGTTTGCGCCGAAACACTTCGACTTCTGCTCCATCGGCTTCTGCGCCTCGCTCGGACTCCTCTCCGAAAGCGACCTCGCGCGCCTCAAGGACGCGGGCCTCCAACGCGTCCACTGCAACATCGAAACCGCGCCGTCGCTCTTCCCCTCGCTCTGCTCCACGCACACGCAGACCCAGAAACTCGAAACGATCCGCGCCGCGCGCCGGCTCGGATTCCAAATCTGCTGCGGCGGCATCCTCGGGATGGGCGAAACGGACGAACAGCTCGTCGAATTCGCCTTCGCCCTCAAGGAAATCGCGCCCGACTCGATACCGGTGAACTTCCTGCACCCAATCGCGGGCACGCCGCTCGGCGGCCTCGGCGTCCCCGACCCGGAACGCGCCGTGGACGCCGTTGCCATCCTGCGCCTCGCCAACCCCGCCACGCCGTTGCGGTTCGCGGGCGGACGCCGCGACATGAACGACGAAACCGCCGCCGCCTGCGTGTACGCCGGAATGGACGCCGGCATCGCCGGCCCCCTCCTCACCACCCCCGGCGCGGACTTCGACGACGACCGCGCCCTCGCCGCCGCCGCCGGCTACGAAGTCACCCGCCCCCGCTCCCCCTGAACCCCCGCCCCCCCGCCCGAGACTTGCCGGGCGGTCGCCGTGCCGCCCCTCCCCCCCCCCCCCGCTCACCAACTCGCCGTCACGTTTTCCCGGACCTCCTCGGGGGCCTCCGGGTCGTCCGGGGTCACCACCAGGATGCGCTTGCCGAAAATGACGCAGTTGTAGAGGAGGCGGCCGATCTGGTCGCGCGTTACGTACACGTTGCTGCCCGGCATCTCCTCCATCGACACCACCGTGTTGTTCGCCGCGTCGATCGTGCGCACCCGCAGCTGCTGCGCGGCCCACAGCTCCGGGTTCTCGATGTCGCTGTCGAGTCCGGTGGGGGCCGGCCCCTTTTCTGCGCCCGGCACAATCCGCTGGCCCGCCGGCCATCCCCGGGTTTTCCAACGATTGGAAAATATTTTTCCAATGGTTGGAAAAAATGGCCCGATTTTTCCAATGATTGGGAAAATTTTTCGCCCGTTTTCCAACGATTGGAAAAAAATTTCGGCCCATTTTCAGGAAACAAAAAGAACAAAACGGTCAACAAAACAACCGGCGGACAAAACCGTCGGACAATTCCGACAATTCCCGACAATTGTTGGAGGAGACAACTTGGGGGTGCCGGGCGGACAACTCCGCCCGGCGGAAGAAGATACGAATGGAAAGAGGGAGGCGAGAAAAAGACAAACAGGACAAAGGGGAGCGCCCTGCGGGAGGGAATGTGGGGAGGAAAACGGGAGGGATTCCAGCCATAAAGGACACAAAGAGAGAGCGGAAAACAAGCGAAAGAACCACCCACATCTGGGAGGTGCGACTTTCCAGTCGCGCCCCAACGGCTGGAGCGCGGGAGGGATGCGTGAGGGGAATACCCCAATGCCGCTCCGCGGACTCGGATGGCTGGGAGTGCGGGAGGGATGTCTACATGGAAAACCAGGAAAACCGTTCCGCGGACAGGAACGCGCTTGGGGAGCGAATGGGGGGAAACAACTTGGACAACTCGGGACAACTCTTGCAAGGTGCGCCCCCCAAGCCGGGCGGAAACGGATACAACCGACTCGCCAATCAAGAGTCTTTTGCAAAATACCCGCCGGTTTTCTTGCTGCCACGGCGTTCGATTTTCCCGGTCGCGACGAGGTTGGCGATGGCGCGGGCGACTGTGGAACGGCTCCGTCCGAGCAATGCAATCAACTCCGCCCGGGTTATCCCAGGGCGTGATTTTATTGTCTCACTTATTGTCTCATTTATTGTCTCACTTGCAGTCTCATGAGACGCAACCGATTCTGGAGCGTGATGTTGGAATGTCTCTGACGCCCCGCCGGAGTTCAGATTCGGCAACACCACCCGGAAGGAGCCGCTCGACGAGAAGAACTCCGGCTTGAGCCCGCGGGGATTGGGCGCTTCTTTCTCGTAGGCGTCGAGAATCGTCCCGAAGCCGCTGCCTTTGCGCTCCATGTAGTCCATCTGGGCGAAGAGGTCCGCGAGAATCGGGTTGCGGCGGTCCGATGCGACATTCCTCAAGTCGAGTTCCTGCACAAGGGAACCGTCGGGCATGCCGCCCGGAGAAACAATCTCCAGCCTGTCCGGGTAGATGTCCACATGGACTTCGCTGCCGTACATGGTGTAGTCGCGGTGGACGAACGCATTGACCAGCGCCTCCGTGACGGCGCGTTCGGGGTAGTCTGGGTAGTCCACCCTGTCGCGCGGACGCTTCTTCCACTTCCGGACCGTGTTGACCTTGATGAAATGCTCCGCCGTATCGAGCAGTTCGATGAGATTGCCGGAAAACTCCTTGTCGTTCCCCGAGTCCTTGGACTTCGTGAGGCCGTTCCACACCGTGCAGAACAGGCGGGACTGGGGGATCGGGCAATCGTCGGCGAACAAGGCGCCGGCGTTCGTCAACACGCCGTCTTTCGTGGAAAACCCCGTGGAGACGAACCAGGTGGGTTTGAAGGCGCGCCCGGTCTTTTCCTCGTAGCGCAACGCAAGGCGCTTGAAGGTGTACTTGCGGAATGCCAGGCGGCCGGCCGTATCCCCGCCATCCCTCTCGGCCACCTCTTTTTCCCTGAACCGGTCTTGAGGTCCCCCATCCAATCGTGAAAACGGGCGCCCTGCGGGCGGACAAATTGCAGGAGTAATGCGGGAGGGAAGCGGGAGGGGTTTCGGCCACAAAGGACACAAAGGGCACAAAGGAGGATGGAAAGAGAGCGGAGCTGGAGGAACGTGGGAGGTGTGACTCTACAAAAATGTCCCGAATGCCGCTGCGCGGACACGAATGGATGGGAGTCGGGAGGGATGTCTACATGGAAACCAGGAAAACCGCTCCGCGGACGGAAACGCTTGGAGAGCGGATGGAAAGACAACTTGGACGGCCCAAGACAAGGGAAGAGGGCGGACAACGCCGCCCTCTCCTTGGGGGTTGCAGGAATGGACGGGGAGGGTTACTCCACAGGGCGCACTTCCACCGTGAAGAAACGGTAGGCGGAGCGGTCGTCGAGGTCCGTCACGTCGGTCCAGTCGGGGTCGGTCAGGGCTTTCTTGGCCAGCACGCGGTAGTCGCGGTCGCTTTCCAGGTCGGGGGTCCAGGTCACTTCGGGGGTGCCGCCGGGGAAGCGGAGGCCGGTCAGGAGGACGGAATCGGCGTCGGTCGGGTCGGTCCCGGCGAGGTATTCCTGCGCGGCGGTGAGGCCGTCGCCGTCCACGTCGAGGGCGGCGGCGGTCTCGTTGCTCATGCCGGCATCGACGAGGCCGAGGTCGGCCAGCCAGGAGAGTGGGACGTCTTCGTCGGTGACGGTGGGGTTCCACGTCACCTGGTCCACCCAGCCGCAGTCTTCGGTGGGGGTTTCGTCGAACCAGTCCTTCGAATAGGTCCACGCCAGCGTGTGGATGCCGGCGCCGCGGACCTTGACGCCGACTTCGGCCCAGTCGCGCTCGCCATCGATGCTGTCCACCAGGCGCCCGTCCAGGTAGAAGGACAGGCGGTCCCAGCCGGTCCCGTCGGGATCGTCCTCGCAGGAGACTTTCCACCAGAAGCCGAGCCAGCCCTCGCCATCGACGGTGGTTTCCATGCGGGTGCTTTGTTCGAAGCCGACGGAGCCGCTGCGAGCGGCGTGCTCGCCGTCGTGGGCGGGGGCGTCGACGACCTTCCACGGGTGCTCGGCATCGGTCACGACGGTCCAGAGGGGCTGGTCGATGGCCTCGGCCAGGGTGAGCAGGCGTACGAGCCGCGCCGAGGCGGTGGCGCTGCGGATCATGCCTTCCTTGAAGGCCTTGGCCTTGACGACGGTGGTGTCGAAGACGTTGAACGAGCCTGCGTAGGGGATTCCGCCCTCGGTCGGCTCGCTGCCGTCGAGGGTGTAGAGGATGCGCGCGCCGGCCGTCGGGCAATCCATGACCACGCGCTGGGACGTGCCCTCGAACGTGGTCCCGTCGGCCGGGCGGATGCCCGGCGCCGCCACCTGTTCCATGCCCTCCTGCGTGACGGTGACGTCCCGGAACGCCCCGCCCCGCGAAAGCTGCACGCGCACGGTCGCCGCGCGGGCCGAGGTGTTTTCGTTGGCGTCCGCGGAGATGGCGAGCTCGCCGTCCCCTTCGCCGCCGCCGGCCCCGAGGCGGAGCCAGTCCGCCCCGGCTGCGGCGGACCAGGCGGTGTTCGCGGAGACGGCCACCCGGTACGTCCCGCCCGTCGGCGCGGCCGCCACGGACATGGGCTCCACGCCCACCGAATACGGCGTCCATTTCGCGTAGAGGGCCGTCACGCGCGCATTGACGCGGGTCGAAGGGAAGACCCGCGCCCCGTCGCCGCCGGGCTTGGTGAACCAGCCGCCGAAGATGGCGGCCTCGTCCTCCGGCTCCGGCAGCGCCCCGTACGTTTCCCCGGCGCTGTAGGTGCGCTTGGGCAGGTCCGTCCCGCCGCCCACGAACGAGACGCCGATGAGGTCGCCGACCACCTCGTCCTCCAGCCACCATTCCACGGCGCCGGGCAGCGTATCGCCGCCATCCAGGTTCGTGTCCCCGCCGACCGAGTCGTCGGCCGCGTCCGCGAGATAGGCCCCCCTGGCCACCACGTCCCCGCCCTCCTCCACGACGATGCGCGCGCCCTCAGTGAACTTCACCACCGCCCCGCGTTCCAGCGTGAGCACCGCCCCTTCGCCCACCACCACGTCGTCGCGTACCACGTGCACCCGGTCCGCGCCCCACGTTTCGTCCGAATCCAGGCGCCCGCCGGCCACGTCCGGCCCGTTCAGGACGCACACCTCCGCCGCGCCGCCGCCGGATTCCAGCGTCGTCCAGCCATCCGGGAGCGCCGTGGTGTCCCACTGGCGCAGCGCGCTGCCGTCGGCCTCGCCGACCCATTCCACGCCGGTCCCGACGCGCCCGCCGTAGCTCGGCCGCGCATCCACCCGGAACTCGCCCGATTCCGCGCCCCGCGCCGCCGCCGCCGCGACGGCCGCCGCCAGAATTGCAAACCACACGCTTGTTGTCGCTTTCATGTCATGCTCCTTTCCGGGGGTGCGGCGTCCCGCCGCGCCCAAAATTCCAAGCCGCAGGCGATGGCAATCGAGGGCAGTCGAAGGCAATCGCCTGCCGCCCCGACCACCCCCGCCTCCAATAACGGTGCAAATGGCAAATCCGGCTTTCGGATTTGCGCCCGCTTCCTGTCGGGGCG
>CACXEY010000173.1 GCA_902766695.1 uncultured bacterium | reverse complement strand
GCCGGCCGCGGTGCAGCGTACGGCGAGCGCGGCGGCGCCGGGGCCCTCCGCGGCGAGCTTCACGCGGTTCGAGCCGAAGGTGTTGGCGTGGACGTAGTCGCTGCCGGCGCGGTAGTAGTCGAGGTGGATCGACTCCACGACGTCCGGATGCGAGAGGTTCCACTCCTCCGGGATGCCGCCGGGAAAGCCGCGTTCGATGAGGAGCGAGCCGAATCCGCCGTCGGCGAAGACGAGGCGTTGCTGGATGAGGTCGAGGATGGTGTTCATTCCGGGGATTCCGTGGGGTTTGCGACTCCGACGAAGGCGGTCACGCTTTTCGTCGGGACCATGAGGTTGGCGCCGGTCAGGGAGATTCCGACGCGGCGCGTGGCGTCGAGCGCGGCGAGGAAGGCGGGCTGGATGGAGAGGGAACAGTCCCCGTAGCCGGGGGAGAAGCGGGGCCGCAGGCGGCATCCGGCGACGGCGGGATTGCGCGCGAGCTCCGCCACGACGTCGCGGCACAGCGAGTCCGCGATTTCGCCCGCTACCGCCTGCAACAGCGCGGCATCGGCCATCTCGCCGACCGCCTCCCGCCCGCGCACGAGGCGGTCCACGCCCGCGCCGAGCGTCGCCGCGAAGAGGAACGCCCGGTCGCACCCCCGCAGGCACCGCGCCAGGTCGCGGCTGCGGAACGCGAGAGCGCCGCCGCCGAAGTCCAGCGCGTCCCCGTCGGCGCGCAGCGGCAGCAACCGCGCCGTCCAGTCGGGGGCCGCCGCCGCGAAGACGCGCGCCGCGGCGTCCGCGAGGCGCTCCCGCAGGGCACCGTCCGGCTCCCCCCGCACGCCGAGGAAGCGCAACGCGTCTCGTCCGACGAACTTCATGAATCACCCGTATCCATGGAAGGCAAGGGTATCCCCGGACGGCCCCCGGATGTCAACAGGGAATGTTCCGCACCTCCCGCCCCTACCAGACGAAATGGAAGTCGATGGCTTCGCCGTTGTCCACCAGCACGTCCTGGCCGGTCATCGAGCGGTTGACCGCCGTCAGGAAGTGGATCCATTCGGCGATCTCCGACGGCTCCGCCCAGCGCTTGAGGGGCGTCACGTCCATGATGCGCGACCAGAGCGCCGGGGCGTCCATGACGCGGCGGTTGGAGGCGGTCAGGACGCCGCCCGGCGAGATGCTGTTGCACGTCGCGCCCCAGCGGGCGATGCGCAGGGCGACATTCTTCGCGTAGGGGAGGATGCCGCCCTTCGACGCCGCGTACTCGGGGAACTCCGCCCCGGTGTGCGCGCTCGCCGACGCGACGAGGCAGACCGAGCGGATCGCGGGCTGCACGCCGTAGCGCTCGGTGGCGCGGACGAGCGCCTTGAGGTTCACGTCGATGTCCTCCGCCCCGCGCCCCTGCACGCCGGCGCAGCAGACGAGGATGTGGACTTCGCCGGCGTCCGGCAGCGGCCCCGGCGAGAGGAGGTCGTGGCGGAGGTGGCGGTAGGCGGGGTGGGAGGCGAGGGCGGGCGGCGGCGGCGCCTTGTCGAGCCCCGCCACGGCGTGCCCCGCCGCCAGGAAGCGGGCCGCGGCCGCGCTGCCGATCCCCCCCGACGCGCCCGTCACCAGCACGTTCACAGTTTGCCCTCCGGAAGGCGGCGGCAGAGGTAGATGAACGGGGTATCCAGCAGGCTCGTCGCCACGAAGATCGCCAAACTCGACCACACGATTTGCCACAGGTGCGCCTGGCTGAAGGTGCCCCAGAACGCCGCGTAGGTGAACAGCACCGTGTTCGCCAGCTGCGAGCAGAGCGTCGAGCCGTTGTTGCGCACCCACAGCCAGGCGCGGTGGTTGCCGCCGAGCCGCTCGGTCCAGCGCCAGATCGCGTGGTAGAGGAGCACGTCCAGGTGCTGCACCACCGCGTACACCCCCAGGCTCGCCAGCACGATCCGCGGCGTGTTCCCGAACACCTCCCGCATGTGCGGCAGCGCGAAGTCCTCCGCGCCCGGCACGAAGTGCAGCCACATCTGCGAGATCGCCACGAAGCACACCGACCCGAAGATCCCGATCCGCACCGCCCGGTTCGCCTCCGCCTTCCCGCACATCTCGCTGAGCACGTCCGTGACCAGGAAGGTGCTGGCGAACAGCACGTTGCCGAGCGTCATGTCCATCCCGAACGCGCGGATCTGGACGACGACCTCGATGTTGGCGGCGACCGTCGCCAGCACGCTCCACGCGTAAAGGCCCGCGCGCCCGAAGATGCGCCAGGCCAGCACCACCGCGCCGTAGGCCAGCAGGACCTGCCCGGCGAGCAACCATTCGTTCATGATGTATCCTTTCGTCGCGCGGGAGTACAGCGCCGCGCACGGCGTCCATCCTAACGCCCCGCACCGCGGATGGAAAGCCCGTTCGCCGCCCGGCAAGGCGGGCCGCCCTGCCGGGACAATGGCGAAAAACCTGGCTCTTCGGGGTTTTCAGTGGACGGGGGATGTTAGCCGTGAGTTTGCGAAGAGGCATTTCGAGCATGGAGAGAGCGCAAGCATTCGCCCCTCTCCGGGAGGGGGTGCCGCCCGGTGGAAGGATTGCCAATGGAATTGGGCCTGCGGAGCAAATGGAAAGGGCGGCGGGGGGAGTACTGCGGGAAGCCGTCGATACATGCGTCCACTGGGTCCATCCGCAGAAGTCTTGATTCGTTCGTTGCCGGTGCGGAGTCGTGCTTGCCGCGACGGCCAAGCGCAGTACTCCCCCCGTCGCGGCCCCTGCCGTTTTC
>CACXEY010000172.1 GCA_902766695.1 uncultured bacterium | reverse complement strand
GACCTCCGCGAAGCCTCCCGCTCCCTGCGCCTCTTCCTCGACTACCTCGAACAGCACCCCGAATCCCTCCTCGCCGGCAAAGCCGACCAGCAGCAACCCTAGGAGCCCCATGAAAAACCGCAAACTCGTCTCCCGTCTCCCGTCACTCGCCGCTCTTTCCGCCCTCCTCGTCTTTTCCGCCGGCTGCTTCGGCGGACGCTCCCCCACCCCGCACCTCCACACCCTGGCCCCGGCGACCATCTGGGACACCTTCGCCTCCCGCGACCTTCCCGCCGACGCCCCGCGCATCGACATCGCCCCCGTGACGCTCCCCCGCCATCTCGACCGCCCCCAGATCGTGATCCTTTCCGACGCCACCCCCGACGCCGAACTCGTGCCCCTCGACCAGCACCGCTGGGCGACGCCCCTCGACGCCTCCATCCGCGAACTCCTCGCCGCGCGCCTCCTCGAAAAACTCCCCTCCGCCACCATCGACCTCTACCCCACCACAACCCCCTCCACCCCCGCCGCCGCGACCGTCACCCTCCGCATCCTCCGCATGGAAGCCCCCCTCGGCAGCACCCTCGACCTCGTCGCCTCCTGGCAGCTCTCCCCCTCCGACGCCCCCCGCATCGTCCACTACCGCGCCCTTCCCGCCGACTCCAGCCTTCCCGCCTACGTCCGCGCCGTCCGCGAAGCCGTCACCCTCCTCGCCGACGACATCTCCACCCGCCTCGCCCCCCTCCTCCCCTCCGACACTCCGTCCAAGCCGCGCCGTCATAGCGCAAAATGATTTTTCCAATGATTGGAAAACTTTTTTCCAATGGTTGGAAAATCCGGCCCGTTTTTTCCAACGATTGGAAAAATTTTTCGTCAATTTTCCAATGATTGGAAAAAATGTTTCCAATGGTTGGAAAACGTTCCGCCGCCTGACACCCGCCATTTTTCATCGACAAGCCTCCCGCCATCCGCTTTACTCCGCGCCATGAAACCGCTCCGTTTCCATCCCGCCTTTTCCGCCATCCTGTTCCTCGGCGCAACCATCGCCCTTGCCCCGTCCTCCGCCTCCGCGCAACGCTCCACGAGCCGCCTCAGCCCCCTCGTCGTCCATCCCTCCGCCGAAGCCATCGGCCCTTCCATGCTGATGAAGGACGAACGCGTCGACCTCTCCACCATCACCCGCGAAGACCGCTCCCTCCGCGTCGGCCGCGAACTCGTCCAGGGCGAATCCGTCGCCACCATCCGCACCATCCGCGACAAAACCACTTCCGACACCTCCCGCCAGCGCCACGAAGCCGCCATCCGCGAACAGGACGACACCCGCCACAAACGCGAAGCCGCCATCTACGACGACTAGCCCCCTCATGGAGACGAAACAGGACCGCTTCGGCGGAACGGCGCCGGTTCCCCGCGGGAGCGGGCGTGGATTCGACGGAGACGCGGCGGGCGTCCGTCTGCGCGACCGCACGGAGCGGAGAGGTTGAAGGATGCCGCCGGGATTCGATGACAGCGACGATCTGCTGGACGCGTATCTGGCGGAGTCGGGGGAGGCGGACTTGGCCGAAGAGCCGCCGCCGCGCCTGTGGAAAGACGGTCGGGAAGTCGGCGAATGGACGGTCACGGGTTTCCTCTCGCGCGGGGGCAGCGCCGAGGTCTATTGCGCGAAGCACCGGCGGCTCGCAACGCGGGCGGCGCTGAAGGTCCTCTGGCGCGACGGGGCGGGGCCGCGGGAGCGGTTCGACGAGGAATCGCGCTTCATGATGGGCAATCCCGGTCCGTCGTTCCCCGCGTTCCACGGCGCGGGACTGGAGGACGGCCGCCCGTGGGTGGCGATGGAGCTGCTGGAGGAGTGCCCGTTGCCGACGGAGGACCGCGGGGTGGCGCGCTACCTGCTCGACGTCGGGACGGGCGTGGCGGCCCTGCACGCCCGCGGATGGCTCCACCGCGACATCAAGCCCGGGAACATCCTGCGGCGCGCGGACGGACACGCCGTCCTGGCGGATTTCGGCCTGCTGAAGGCCGTCGGCACGGGCGATGCGCCGTCGGACGCGGCGGCGGAACGCCAGTCGCCGTCGGTGGTGGGCGGCCGCGAGGCGGGCGTCGGCACGCCCGGCCATTCGGCACCGGAGCAGTTTGGGGGCGGCGGCGCGACGCCCGCGGCGGACGTCTACGCCCTGGGGATGCTGGCGGAGGAGTGCTTTGGCGGCCACCCGCCGCGCGCGTGGGAGGCAATCATCCGGCGGGCGACCGCCGCGCTGCCCCGCCAGCGCTACCCGGACGTGGCGCCGATGCTCCGGGCCATCCGTCGTCGGCATCGGGCGCGGAATTGGACGTGGGCGCTGCTGGCGGTCGTGCTGGCCGCGGCCACGGGCGCGTGCTTGTGGCGCGCGTGGCGGGAGGAAGCGCCGCCCGCAACGGTTGCACCCGAGCCCCCGTCCCCTCCGGAACCTCCGGAGACTCCGGATCTTCCGGCAGCCCCC
This sequence comes from uncultured bacterium, assembly GCA_902766695.1. Classification (GTDB taxonomy): domain Bacteria; phylum Verrucomicrobiota; class Kiritimatiellia; order CAIQIC01; family Lenti-01; genus CACXEY01. The sequence continues at coordinate 13,239 of CACXEY010000172.1, read as the reverse complement.
GAAGCCCCCGCCCCCCCTGAAGCCACCCCCGCGCCGGAACCCGCGCCGCCGGCTCCCGGTGCCCGCTCGCAAGGCACCACTACGGAGCGGGCGGCCGCCTTGGCGCGTTTCGAGGCCGAGGAGTGGAGAAAGGATGCCATCCTCTCGCTGGTGGACGACATGCAAAAGAACGCCCCGGGCATGAAAGACTGGATTCCATACCGGTGCGGACGCCACGAAGTCACCCAAAGGCAGTGGTCGGCCCTGATGGACGGCAACCCTTCGCGCTTCAAGGGGGACGACCTGCCCGTGGATTCCCTGACCCTGGGGGAGTGCCTGGAGTTCCTGGAACGCCTCAACGCGACCTCCATCGCCAAGGAAGAAGACTTGAAGTTCCGCTTGCCGATGGCACGGGAGTGGGAGGAGTTGGCGGAAGACGCGGCGCCCGATGGCCGTCTGGCCGCGGGTTGGTTCACGGAGAATGCCGGCGGCCGGACGCATCCCGTCGGCGAAAAGGCGGCGTCCGCCCCCTGCGCCGACCTGTTCGGGAACGTCCGCGAACTGACGTGCACGTGGGGCGAGGAGGACGGGAAGGAAGGCTTCCTGTGCATGGGCGGGAGTTGGGCGGATTCCGCCGCGGGGGAGGGCGTTCCGCGGTCGGTGCTGGAGCAGCCCCGGTTCGTCCGGCGGCACATGGAGCGTTGCGACCATGCCGTCCCCGGCCCCGGCACGCTCCCCAGCGACTACCCGTACGCGGTCTGCCCCGCCCCCGGCGAAATCGGCTTCCGCCTGTGGGCGGAGCCTCGCAACCCTCCCGAAGATCCCGCCAAGCAAGCGCTGAAGGACGCCATCGCGCACTGGGAAAACGAGGCCAGGGAAGAGGGAAGATGGTGAAACGCGCGTGGAGATGGCTGTTCGCGTCCCTGGCGGCGTTCTTCGTGGCGTCGCCGGCCCTTGCCGCGCCGCCGGAGGGTCCCTGCACCCTGCCGCCGGGAAAGGGACCATTCGAAAAACGGACGGTCGTGCTGCCCGGCGGCGCGGAGCTGGTGCTGACTTGGATGGAGTCGGGCAAGGTCCCCGCCGGAGAGGGAAAATCCTCCCGCCGGGTGCCGGTGGACGGCTTTTGGATCGGCGTCTGCGAGGTGACCCAGAAGCAGTGGACGGGCGTGATGGGGACCAATCCGTCCCATTTCCGCGGCGAGGAGCTGTCCGCGGCCTCCCGGCGGGCGGAGCTGCCGGTCGAATGCGTAACCTGGGACGACGCCATGGAGTTCTGCCGCCGTACGGGATTGCGCCTCCCGACGGAAATGGAATGGCTCCTGGCGCAGCAAGCCACCCGGTGGCGTTCCCCGCGGACCTGGACGGCCGAAAACAGCGGCGGCCATACCCACCCTGCGGGGCGGCCGGATGCGCTGGAATGGGGCCTCTTCGACATGGACGGCAACGTCAGCGAGTGGTGCGCGGACTGGTTCGCCCCGTGGCCGAAAGCCCCCGCGGCGAACTACGCCGGCCCCGCCACCGGCACCGAGCGCGTGGTGTGCGGCGGCAACTGGTGCGGCGACGAGTGGTTCACCCGGCGCCTCCGCGAGGAACGCCTCTCCCTCCCCCCCGCCTGCCGCTACGACAACGTCGGCTTCCGCGTCTGCCTCACCCCCGTGCCCGAGCCGGACGAGTGACAAGGGTTTGGTTCGTCGGGAAATTCAGTGGAACCCCCTCTCGAATCCCACGAATGCAAGGAGCAAGAAGGGTGACAGGAGCCGCCTCCCTCCGAGAGGGGGGGGCGCGGCCATGAATGGAATGTCCATGCATGGAAGAAGGTAAGCGGCAGGGGCCACGCCGGGGGGAGTACTGCGCGAGGCCGTCGCGGCAAGCACGGCTTTCCACCGGCAACAAACAAATCAAGCCTTTCCATTCGCTTCGAAAGAGCCATCCAATCGCCAATCCTTCCACCGGAGGGGGGCGAACGCTTGCGCGCTCTCCGTTCTCGGAATTCCTCTTTGCAAACTCACGGCTATCATCCCCCGTCCACTATAATCCCCGAAGAGCCAAGGTTTTTCCTTTCTCCCTTCTTGGGTTCTTGCCCCGGGCCGGGTTGTGCGGTACCTTCGACGGCACCATGAAACCATCCATTTCCCACGCTCTCCTGCTGGCCGCCGCGCTGGCCTTCGCTCTTCCCTCCGCCGCAAGCGCCACCTGCTCCTACTGCGGCTCGTCCGGCTACGGATCGTGTCCGTACGCCAAATGCCACAAACACACCGACTTCGGGGCGGACAAGTGCATGTTCTGCGGCTCCTCCTCCTACGGCTCCTGCCCCCTCTCCCCGCACGGAAAGCACGAACACGGCTTCGGCCGCGGCAAATGCCGCTTCTGCGGCTCCTCCTCCTTCGGCTCGTGCTCCTACTCCCCCGGCGGCCACCACGAACACTGACGCGCCCCGGATGGTCGCCGGACCGCCTTGAAACGGCAACGCCCCCGATTGGGCCGGCGCTTCCCGGGCCGGCCGGCGACGGATCGGGGGCGGACGGCGGTTTGGGATTGCGTTTCGGCGGGTGGGACGCTTTACTGGGGGGCATGAAGTGCCATTCCGGACCATCCATCGCGCTGGCCGCCGCCCTCGCCCTGCTGGCGGCGCTCCCCGCGCGCGCCCAGATGCAGGGCCAGACCATCAAGAACTTCCGCCTGCCGGAATACGATTCCCAAGGCCGCCTCCAGCACCAGCTCTACGGCGAGACGGCCACCTTCCTGGCCGACAACATCATCCAGCTGACCGGCCTCAAGATCGAAATCTTCAGCCACGGCGAGGTCGCCGCCCGCGTCTTCTCCCCCGAATGCGCGTACGCGCCCACCCAGAAGAAGGCCGCGTCCAAGGACCACATCCGCATCGTAACCGACCGCGGCATCGTCTCCGGCGACGGCTTCGCCTGGAACGGCGAGAACGCCCAGTTCCAGATCTTCCGCAACGCGAAGGTCGTGCTCGACGCCGGCCTCGACGAAGCCATCGCCGCGCCGGAGGCCACCGTGCCGCTCGACGACATCGAAATCCCGCCCGAAGCCCGCAATCCATGAGGTATGCCATGATCCGCCGTTTCCGTATCCCCGTCCTCGCCGCCGCCGCCCTGCTCGCCGCCTGCGCCGTTCCCGCGCTCGCGGGCGCGCTGGAGGACGACGGGCGCAGTCTCGAAGCCAGCCCCGACGCGACGGTCGTCACCGCCGACAAGCTGACGTTCGACTACACCCAGAAGTTCGCGCTCTTCGACGGCAACGTCCTCGTCAACGACCCGCGGATGCAGCTGAGCGCGCAGCGGCTGACGATCATCTTCACGGAGCACGGCGGCGCGCAGACGGTCAAGGCCGAAGGCAAGGTGCTCCTCACGCAGGGCGACAAGAAGGCGCGCGCCGAGGTCGCCACCTACGACGTGGCGAGCGGCCGCATCGTGCTGGCCGGCGGCCCGCCGCAGGTGATGCAGGGGCGGAACATCATGGAGGGCGAGGTCATCACATTCTGGCGCGACCAGCAGCGGGTCGAGTGCAAGCCGAAGGCGCGGCTGGTCATCTACACCGAGGACTTCGGCGGGGGCGGCACGGACGATTTCTTCTTGCCGGGGAAGTGACGGGCGGGGCGCCGACTGCCGTCGGAAGCCATCGATGGCCGTCGATGGCCATCGAAAAGGCGACGGCTCAGCGCAAGGCGGCGAGGGTGGAAAGGGGCAAGGTGTCGAAGGGGGGCGTGGAGAGCGTGTTCGAGGAGGAGGGCGGAGGCGAAGGCGTCGTAGAGGGCGTCGTGCCAGGTGCGGCCGGGGCAGAGGGCGGACAGACGGTCGAGGAGGCCCAGGGCGGTGCAGGCGGCGGAGAGGGTGTGGTCGGGGGCCGTCGGCAGGAGGTGGCGCGCGAGGACGAGGGTGTCGAGCCAGGGGCCGAAGCGGTGCAATGGGGCGAGGTGTTGCAGGATCTTTTTTTCGGTGGAGGCGTTGTGGGCGGCAAGGGGGCGGTTCAGGAGCCACGGGGTCCAGGCGGGCCAGAGGACGGCGGGATCGGGGGCGGCATCCAGCCGCGCCGCGCATCCATTCCCTTGCAAGGGCGCGACGGGAAAGCCGCACCTCCCGGCAAAACCTGCATGGTCCGGCGCCCTCTCACTCCGGCAACCCCACTCTCACGCGGAAGAAGCGCATGCCGGGTGTCGTTTGCGCGGACCACACCCCTTCGTCGGGAAGATTGGCCCTTCCCTCGACCATGTAACTTCTCGCCGTCCCCAGATCCGGCATCCATGAAACCACCGGCACCCCATCGGTGAAGGCCAGCTTGGCATAAAACCAATCTCCGTCTGCCGGATTACTGCCCGCCACGAATTCGTCCCGGGCAGAGACCTTGTCCCCATCCGTGTCCGCATCGGAATCGCCGCCCGTAGCATCGTCCACTTTTTCTTAATTTGCTCTAAAAGTCCATTCCCGCAAACATCTGCACGACCACAGGAGCTCGTTCGATGGTTCCGTACACGTCCTTGCCGTGCAAATCAATGTCCTTGTCGAAAAGACGGGCCACCGCATCGCAACCAATGGACCAGCGGCCGAAGAGGAAGGAGATTCCACCGCCGCCGATGCCACAGACGCCCCATTTGTCGAATGATTCTTCCGTAGAGTAGGAAAAATCGTCCGCTGATCCATGGATGTCGAACTCAATGCGCGAAAACGCCACGGCTACTCCCAGAATCGCATGGACGCGCACCCATCCCGCCGGCTGGACGTAAGGCTTGACGGCAAAGGCCGCTTCGATCTCGCGCCAATCCCCCTCGCCGTGCAATGCCAAGGCGGTGGTCTTCCTCGAAGAATGCTGGTTGGCCCAGCGGTGGGCAATCCGCACATCGCCAGAGTCAAGGTCCAAAACGGGACCCGGCCCGTCGCGGGTACCGGCACCGTAGGAGCCGTCGGGATTGCGCGCCCACTCATCGCCAACCACGTCCTGGTTGAACGCAACATCCGTGACGTATTCCCCCCGGCTTGTCGTTTCCGTCCGGGTCCAGGCCGTACCGCCGAACTTGGCAAAGCCATCTTTCGTGAACAGCGACAAGCCCATCCCCGCATCCAACCCCACCATGCCGCGCGTCAGGACATTCCGGTCGAGTGCGATAGAGACGCCACCCGTTGTCCACTCATCCTTGTCTGAGACCGAATTCCACACCTCGTCCACGCGCCGCTCGGAATACGGGTAGGAAAACGACATCCTGCCACTCGAATCCAGCGCCCCCGCCGGAATCCTCCAGTTCCACGTCTCCCCCGGCGTGCCGGAGTCATCGTTGGGATCGATGAACCCTCCGTTGCCGAAGTCGATCCGCCGCCCGTTGAGCGCAATGGCATCCCCCTGCCGTTGCGCCGCAGTCCGCGACGTACCGCCCGACCTTGCCGCCGCGGGCATTTGTGCAACCGCCCTCGAAGCGTCGAGCGTGAGGCGCGACTTCATCCCGATTTCCACGGCCGGACCGACACTCAACCGCCAGCCATTTCCGGACCAGCCGCCCCCATCGGATTCCTGCCCGACCGCGACCGCCGCCAACCCCGCAACCGCCAATGCCAATGCGAACTTCTTCATGGGAATTCTCCTTTCCTGGCTCACTTCACCGTATCGGCCACGTCAATCCGGAACCGGAAGAACGCCGCACCCTCAGGAACGGCCATCTCGAACGTTCCATCCTGCCCAACCTCCGCCGCACCCAGCGCTTCATAGGGGCCGGCCGCCGTCTCCGCCCCCAACAGCGTTACCGTCGCATTTGCTCCCAACGCACCTCGACGCATTCTCCCCGCTTTCGTCGCGCCAACCTCCACGGTACCGTACATGCGTCCGTCCTCGGTTTGGTAGGAGGCAACGGTGCAATATGGTTCCGCTCCATCATCCAGCGCCACGCCAACGGCCAGCGACCGATTGAGGGTTGATGCCGCAACCGGCACGCTCAGACCGCGCGTTCCTACCGCAACCCCCTTCAGCGCCACCAACTCTTCCGGTGTAATGCCAGCGGCCACTGGCACCGCATGGGACTCTCCTCCCGCCTCCCAGGCCACATACCCCACGAAGTCATCCACGCCTGCGTTGCTCTCGTTCCCTCCGTCTGGCGATACACGCTTGCGCACGTACATCTCAATGACACGGTCAGCAACAGGCACCCCGTCTGCGGATAGATTCTGCACCCCGTACACCGCCGTACCACCGCCAGCCACGAGCGCCGCAGGGTTCAGGGCCACTGCTCGGTACGTCCCCCCCCCGTACACCTCCGTTGCCGTTACTGCGGCACGATTCTTCGACGACCACAACCCCACGGCCGTCTTTCCATCAGACCCAATTCGGTCTGCAAATAGATACCGCAGATTTTCCAATCCTTCGTCCACTCCCGCCGAGAGAGCCAGCCGCAATTGTGCAAACCATGTTCCTGTTGCCTTGAGAAATTTCCACCCGATTGTCGCAGTCACTTCACTCCTTTGTCTGAAATCCTCATGCGTATAGGCTGCCGTTTCCAAATTCAGAGGAACTACCAGCGGCGATTCGGGCGCAGAGGAGTGGAGAACGGTTGCAGAAGTAACATGATAGGGACCATCAAGACCCGATTGGAAAATCGAGGATGAGGGGAAAAGAAGCGAAATTCGCTTGTTTCCACCAGAACAATTTGTTTCGGAATGTCCAGAACAGACAAGCAGGCCTTCGACTGTTACGAGGTTTGCCGACAGCTCCACTGTCCCATCGGACGGAAGCTCTACCATCCCAGAGAGACGGAGCCCGGATTCGTTGTATGCAGGGCCTTCTTCTTCCGCCAATGCAAAGGATGAAGAATCCGCGCTAACTCCTGCCGAAAACGTGTCGGCACTGTATGCAGTCGTTTTCCAAGATGCGGACGTCAAGGCATCAAGGACTTCGCCAGTCTCAGGGTCTTCTATGGAAAGGGAACTCAAAATGTATGGTCCGGCCAACTCCGTTCCGCGGATATCCGCCCCGGAGAAGGCCAGTACATATGTATCCGAAGTGTTGCACATTAACAAAACCTCGTTGTAGCGCGCGACTTCGGTCCCTTCTTCACTTTCGAGAATGGCTTTGAAGCGACAATTGGCAGTCTGCCCAGCCTTGGAGTTGCGCGCAGAAACACTGACAGCCAATGACACGGCCTTTCCGGTATCATCATAAAGGATGGAATCTGATAGACTCCCAGCGTCTATAAAGACAGTTTGTTCCGAAGGTTGAAACTCTGTATAGGCGTAGGATGGAGTCGCCAAGTTCGGCACCAGCCAATCGGCCACGTCGGCATCGTCGCTTGTGACGGACAGGGAGTGGAGACGGAACGCCCCCGTGTGCTTGGAATGGAAGATGTCGTCAGCCGGGAAAACCAGTTTTACATCAATGACTCCAAAAGCTGAAACCGTGACTTTATCCTTGGCGACAGAAACAGCCTGTTCACCACCGTCCGGAACCAAACGTGCAACAAATGTATATCTCCCCGCAGCAGGCAGATAAACTGGAAGAGTCACGACAAGCCCCTCTGTTGTATTCTCGAATCGCCCAGCTCCCGCGATGTAAGATTCGGAGGTCTGCCAGACAACATCGGAACAGTCAATGCCGGACATCAACGGCGAGTCCGACCATATTGACGGACCCTGAAGATAGTATGTCATCCGACAACCCACCCGGTCAAGGACATAGGGGCCCGGACTTTTCTGCGCAACAACGGCCATCGTATCCGCAGAAAAGCGAAACGGGATGTTCGCCGAACCCGCGTTGAACGCTCCTGTAGTGGTTGCTTCCGCCAGAACGTTCCCTTCTTCGTCACGTAGAAACGCTCGAAAGGTCAGGTCTCCCGCCGTTCCGACATTGACCGGAATGGTGTATGTCAAACCCTCCGCCGCCGCGTCGGTTGTCGCATCTGAGATATCACTAGAAAAAACAATGTTGGGTGCCTCACCGTAGGTAAAGAACTGTTCCGCTGTTTCTGCATCGTACCACGACTGAGAAATGGAAAACGAATCCAATTCCAATGCAGGATTTCCCTTGGCAGTAACTCTTGTTTTGGGAATCTGATGAGCCGATTTCGCCCCCCCATTCGCAGCCTTGAACGCCACCTTCAGCGCTTCTGGCGCTTGGGCTCCCACATACGACCAGTCCTGCATGTAGTATTGTGCAGCCGGAGATGCGCCGACATCGACACTTCTGCGAACATAGTATTCTTGATCCTCCGCGCCCCCTGGATAAACGATTTCCTTGGTGTTTGGATTGTTTGGCGACAACCCGTAGGTCGCTTCCTGCAACGCATTCAGGCCATCGTTGTCTGGATCGCCGTCCCTTATCCAGCCGAATTGCTTTGTGCTCGCATTGTATGTCAGCACGGCTTGCGAATATTGTCCTTCGATTTCAGCATGCTTGTTTTCGTGGCGAATCGTTTCGAAGACCCAGTCCATGAAATACTTGAGTTTGGCGGATGCCGTAAAAACTGGAACCCCCGCTTTATTCTTAAGAACGTTTTGTCCTTCTTCCAAGGCTTCCAACGAGGTCACCCCGTAAACGAATTTATCGAATTTCATCAAGAATTTAGCTTTTTTGCCGACATTTTCTAATGTTTATGGAACCTCGTCTATAAATCTCCGATAGGGTTGTGTCAGCCCCGCCATTAGAGGAAGAGGTCCTTTCGGCTGGTATTGGAAATCCGACAGCCCTGGTAGCACATCCTTCCACAGCAGGTACCAAAACTGTGTACCACCCGCACTACTCTTGGTTTCGAAAGGATCGAAGAACACAAAATATTCAAATGTTTCCGACTTCGTCTGGGTTTGCACCTTACCCCCAATCGTGGTTGTCCACTGGATTTCAATATCCAATTTTTTTGCACCATAGGTTTTCCGGGAAACCAAGGACCATTTTTCAGGATGGAGATCAGGAACATCCCCCTCATAGTCATGAGGGGCCCCCTCAAAGGAGGTGTATAAACCATATTGAATGCCATTTTCTGTGAAGACCTTTACAGGTTTATCCCAGATGGGGAATGTTTGACCTAATGCACGGCAAACATAGTTTCCTGCCAAGCGGTCCTTCACTCGAATCTTGAACACAGGTCTAACTGGCTGTGGCCCCATTTTTTTTGAAAGCACAACACAATTATCGAGTGTTTTCACGTTGTTGATGGATGGAGTCCCCGCCTTTGTCGCACCTCTGACCCCTTTTGCAGAGGCGCCTTCTGAAAAATTCCAATCTGCAAAAGGGCCAACCTTTACACCGTAAATGGACGGCGGCTCAACGCCAAGCGTCAGCCAGACATCCGACACATCGCCCCAGCGCCAAGAATAGCGGGATGGGTCGGTCATGGAAGTTCCCCAGCCCAACATGGCTCGCGCCTTTATCTGTGTTCCAACAGAACCTCCTGGAATTTGCACCGTTTTCCTAAAATAGAGAATGCGGTTGTTTGCCAGAATATCGCTGTAATTGCTGACTTCAGAAAAAAGGACTTGTTCGCTGCTGTCCCAGATTTTATCTCCGTTCCAGTCAATCCAAACCCCCACGGACTCCGGGGTTCCACTATAATCCGGGAATGTGCCACCCGAATTGTAGAGTTTAGGGCAAATGACCTTGACAGTCACCTTGTAGAACTCACCTTCGGGAACAACCGTGAATGACGAAATGTATTCGTACCGCCGGTCGCCCCCAGCGGATGCCGGATACCCATCATTATCCGTAGCTTTGCTCATAGCTTTTGGCATGATTGGCTGGGGACGGCCAAGAGCCAGAGACGGCATAATCCATACCGGCACAGTCAGAATCGCAAACAGCATCCACATTCTCCATGTGGCCCTGGGCATCATTTCCATTTTCAACCGACTATTCTTCATGCCTATTCTCCTTAATCCGCCTCTGAATGAAGAGGTTGGAGTACGAAAAAAGCCTCTTCTCCGTGTCTCCACTTCGGGCTCGTCAGAAGGCCTTGCTCAAAAACACGGCAAGAGGCGCGCATTGCGCGCTTCTCTTGCAAGGTGCCATTCGAGCGAATGTTCTGACGATTCGAAGTGAACGACTTCATGCAGATAGCGATGTTTCGGTTCTATTGTTTCAAATTCTCTCGATGTTCTCCATCACGCCGGAACCCATTTCCGGCCACGCGCCCAGAATCCCCCATCCGCCCCCCTCCCGTCAATCCCGAATTGCGCCCTGCAAGTCGCCGCCCTGCATCCGCATTGCACAAACCGCTCTTGCGCTTCAAGAATGTCATTTGATTTCATGGATTGCACCTGTCTTCTCCTTGCCGCACGGTCTGCCGGAACCTTTCCGTCACCCCATGCTCTATATGATATTCACGGAATCGGGGGAAATCTTACGCGGGGGAACGGAATTTTTTCCTGGCCCCCCGCCGCCGGGCCTGGGGGGGGGCGAAATTGAGACTTTGGATATACCATTGGAGTTGTCAGGCAAAACCTTGTGTTTTCGCCCGTGCGAAGCCGGGTAGGGCGGCGAGTCCCTTCGCCGCCGGGAACCGGAACGTGCAAGGGAATGTCATGGGAGATGCGGATGCCATTCAGCCGGGACTTGGGGAAACATGCATCCGCACATTTCCGGCGACGTCCTTCGGCATGACGGACACCGGCGGGCAGGGACTGCCCGCCCTACCCATCCCTACACATGGGAATGCACGAGGTTTTGGCGTGACAGCTCCATCGGAAAAATCGGAGTTTCCCCCCCATCATGCAGGTCCGTGTCCGGGTGGCCCCTTGCGCGAACCGGTGATGTGCCTCTCCTGCACCCGGGGTGGGGGCGGGGAAGCGGGTTTACTTCCGCGGCGGGTTCTGGCACCATCGGGGGCGATGAAGACGAAAGAGGCGCCAACCACTTCGGAACGGCTGCTGCGGGACATCGCGGCGGACCGGCAGAGTTTGCGGTGGGCCGATTTCGCCAACCGCTACCGGCCCATGATGCGGGCCTACCTCGCGCGCGGCTTTCCGACCCTCGCGGGGGAGGCCGACGACCTCGTCCAGGAGACGCTGCTGGTGCTGGTGGAGAAGCTGCCGGACTACCGGTACGACCCCGGAGAGCTCGGCTCCTTCCACAACTACCTGACCGGCATCCTCCGCAACCGCGCCCTCCGCGCGCTCGCCCGCCGCGCCCGGTCCCGGGCCGCCGACGGCGACTACGCCCTCTCCATCCCCGCCGCCACCCCCGCGACGGCGGATGCTTCCGGGCCGGACCCGGGCGAATGGCGCGACGCGGTATGCGACATCGCCCTGCGCCAGGTGCTTGCCGATCCCGCCCTCCAGGAACGGACCCGGGAGGTCTTCCGGCGCTGCGCCGTCGCCGGGGAAAGCCCCGCCGCCGTCGCGGAGGCCTTCGGGATGGAACGCAACGCGGTCGACCAGATCAAGAACCGCCTGCTCGGGCGCATGCGGAAGATCGTCTCCGCGCTCGCGTCCGCGGAGCCGTGACGAGCGACGGGTCTGCGGGACGGGCTGCGGCCGCGGCAGGGAGGGAGAGGGTTGGGAAATGGCATTGGAGGCTGGGAACGGGGAAAGAAACTCCGATTTGTCCGATGCCTGCGCTAACGCTCCGGCGATGCGTTCCAATTGCTGATCCAATGGCCTCCCAACAACACGGGCAGCGACGGACGCCCCGTGCCCGGGGCCTCCGTCGCTGTCCGCACGATGGGCATTTTTCCGATTCCGGCCCGCAGGGCGGCAGTCCCGAATCGGAACAATCTTCCACGCGCGCGCAAGGACGGATGCCCCCCATCCGGGGCATCCGGCCTTGCGCGCATGAGTTGGCGAAAGAAGAAGCTTTCGGAGCGTATCGCCGGAGCGTTAGCGGAGGCATCGGACAAATCGGAGTTTGTTCTTTTCCCCCTCCTCCCCCCCGCGCGGCTCGCTCGGAGAGCTCGCCCCACCGCCGGATGTCCCACCCCAACACGCATGCATCCGCCTTCCATTCATGGCCGCGCCACCCCCCTCCCGGAGGGGGGCGTGTCCTGTCGCCCTTCTTGCTCCTGGCATTCGTGGAATTCGAGAGGTGGTTCCGCTGGAGCGGGTTTTAAGGTTTTCTGCAGCTTCCCGGCCGTTTTCCACCCACAAGGTCGCGCGGAAGCGCGACCCTCCCGGGGCGCTCTCCGCGGGGAGGGACGCGCTTCTGCGCGTCCGCGTTGGAAAAGGTGGCGGCACGATATCCCGTCACTTGTCGCTCGTCGCCCGTCTCTGCGCGTGCGCGTCCCACGGCAACTGGCGGACGGCGGTGTGGAGGAAGGGATTGCCGAGGAGGCGGACGCGGGCGGCGGGGTCGCCGGTGACGGTGGCGAGGGAGCGGCATCCCGCGAAGGCGTGGGGGCCGATTTCCCGCACGGTGGCGGGGACGGACACGGACTTGAGGTGAAGGCACCGCGCGAACAGGTGGCCGGGGATTGCTTCCACGCCTTCGGGGATGGCGTAGCTTTCCGCCGGGCGCCCGGGGGGGTAGGCGACGAGGCGGGTGCCGTCCGCCGAAAGCAGGACGCCGCCGTCGGAGCGGTAGGCCGGGTTGCCGGGGGCGGTGTCGATGGCTTCCAGGGATTCGCATTCGAGGAAGGTGCGGTCGTCGGAAACGTCTTCCACGCCCGCCGGAATCGAGAGCCGCCGCAGGGAGCGGCACCCCGAAAACGCCCACGGGCCGATTCGGCGGAGGGAGTCGGGGAGGTCGATTTCGCGCAGGGTGCCGCAGTTCATGAGCGCCCCGGCCCCCAATTCGACCAGGGTGTCCGGAAGGCGGATGGCGGAGACTTCGCCGGCAAGCCGCAGGCGGTCCGGGCGCGGGAGTTCGGGGTTGCCGCCCTCCAGCGGCGGCAGGCCCACGGCGGTCAGGGTCCACGGGCGTCCGTCGCCGTCGCGGATGGGCTTGGCGAGGTCCAGGACGCCGTTGCCGTGGGAATAGTCGGGTTTGACGCAGAGGGTGCCCTCCGCGGCGCAGGCGGCGAGGAACCAGTTGCCGTCGGTCATGGTGGCGTTCCAGTGGGCGTCTTCGATGCCCGCCGGGAAGGAGAGGGTCCAGGGGACGTTCCCGGGCACGGGCGGGGCGCGGAGGGCGAGGGTGGCGGCCGTGGCGGCGGCCGCGGCCGCCAGGGCCGCGAGGAGGGCGGGCTTGCCGGGCCAGTGCCGCCGGCGGATGGCCCGGGCGAAGGCGGCGGCGGAGTCCGGCCGTTCGGCGCCGAGGGCGCTCGTCGCCCGCCGCAGCAGGGCGCGCCAGCAGCGGGGCGGGCGGTGGGCGAAGCATTCGTCGGCGAGGACGCCGAGGGCG
>CACXEY010000171.1 GCA_902766695.1 uncultured bacterium | reverse complement strand
ACTCATTCCGCCACAATGGAAATCTTTCTTGGAACCTTCCACTTTTGCTCGCCCGAACCCTTCCACTTTTGCTCGCCCGGCAACAGAAGAATCGTCGCCCGATCCGCCGGACGGTCCCGACGGACGATTCGAAGGAGGATTGCGCGGACGGGGCGGGGAATCAATGGGCGGAATCGATTGGATTGGGATAATTCGAAAAGACGGCGGAAACACGTTCATGCGCGACCCATTTTCCGCATCCGGACCGGTCTCTGCCACCGAACGCGCCGGTACGCGGATGCGGGCGATTCTGCCGTTGCACGGAGAGCGGGATTGTTTTATCGTGCGATCCGTGAGCCGGAAAGGTTTCAACGCAAGAACATGGCGGGCCGTGGCGGTGGCGATGGCGGGCGCGTTCCTCGCGCTTGCGCCGCTCCGCGCCGAGGAAGCCCCTCTCTATCTGGCCGTGGACATGCGCGGCGGCCGGGAGGCGGCGTCCTGGCCCGTGGAACGGGTCGAGGCGCCTCCCTCCGGCGAACGCTGGGGAGAGGACTTCAAGACCGGCCGGCTGCTGCTGCGCCGGATCGAACCGGGAACCTTCGCGATGGGGAGCCCGGAAAGCGAGCGGGGGCGCTACAAGGACGAAACGCTCCATTCCGTCACGATCTCCCGGCCGTATTTCATCGGGGTGTTCGAAGTGACCCAGCGCCAGTGGGAGCTCGCCATGGGCCGGCGCACCTCCCCCGCGCCCGGGGACACCCGTCCCGCCGACCGCGTGTCCCACGCGGCCATCCGCGGGAACCGGGCCGGCGCCGCCTGGCCGGCGAACGCGGACGTGGACCCCGGCAGTTTCCTGGGCGTGCTCCGGGCCAAGACCGGCCTGGATTTCGATCTGCCGACCGAGGCCCAGTGGGAGTACGCCTGCCGTGCCGGCACCGCGACCGCGCTCAACAGCGGCAAGGACCTGGACGACGACGTGTCCTGCCCGGCTCTGGCCGAGATCGCGCGCTGTCCCCTCAACACCCGCGACGGCCGGGGCGGAGGGAGCCAGCACGACACGGGCGTGGGCGAATACCTTCCCAACGCCTGGGGGCTCCACGACATGCACGGAAACGTCTGGGAATGGTGCCTGGACTGGTACGCCCCCCACTCCGCCGGGCCCGCGACCGATCCCTCCGGCCCCGCCTCCGGAACCCTCCGGGTCCTCCGCGGCGGCAGCTGGGGGTTCCCGGCCCGCGACCACCGGTCCGCACGCCGCCACGGCGCCCCGCCCGGCTACGACGCCTACAGCGGATACGGCTTCCGGGTCGCGTGTCCCGCGCCCCCCGAAGGCGCCGCCGAAAGAGGGACGGGGCCGTGAACGTGAACGGACGCATCCGCTCGCTGGCGGCCGTGCCGGCGGCGTTGGAAGGCCCGCTGCTGGTGTTCCCCGTGGCGGTCGTCGGCATCGTCGCCGCCACCTTCCTCTTCCCGGGCGGGCGCTGCGGCGCGTGGCAGTGGTGGCTCGCGGTGGCCGGAACCGTCGCATGGGCGTACCGGCGCGCCCCCGGCCGCCGGAGCGGCCTCGCCGCGGCGGGCGGATTCCTCGCGGCGCTGGGCATCCTCTGGCTCCTGTCGAACGCGACCGTCGTCGAGGCCCGCTACGACATGCTCCGCTGCCACGTCCCGGCCGTTCGGCTGTTGATCGAGGGCTGGAATCCGGTATGGGGCGGGACGCCCGACGGCATCCGTGCGGCGACCGGCGTCGATCCCTCGTCCCTGTATGCCCTCCACGCCGTCTCCATGCCCAAGGGCGTCTGGTATTTCGCCGCCGCCGCCTGGTTCTTCGTCGGCAATCCGCACAACCTCCTCTTCCCCCTGCTGCCGCTGCTGCTCGCGGGAACCGCCCTGGTGTTGCTCGACGCGTTCCGGGAGCTCCCCCGGGCCTGGCGCGTGCTGGCCGTCGCCGCGGTGGCCGGACTGATGCCCGACTGGACGAATCCGCTCGACGCCGTCCTCGACCTGTGCGCCGTCGGGCTGCTGGCCTCGTTCCGGGAGTGGGTCCGCGGCGGACGCTGGAACGCGTTGCGGATCGGATCGTTCACGGTCCTGATGGCCGTGGCGAAGCCGAACGGCCTTCTCCAGGCCCTGCTGGTCTGGGCGATTGCGGCCGTGTGGGGCGGTCTCCGGAACCGGTCCCGATCCGGGCGGCGGTCGGTCCTGTGCACGGGATTGCTTTCGGCGGCCTTCCTGGCCGTCGCGACGGCCTCTCCGTTCGTCTCGTCGTGGGGCTGGTTCGGACATCCCCTCTATCCCCGGCTGACCGCCGACGGAGCGCGATTCCCGGCGGTGAACCTCACCGACGATTTCCTGGACCGCAACGAAGACGCGGCCGCCATGGGGCATGCAGGGGCCTGGTTCAACGCCTGTGTTTCCCCCCGCCTCGTCCGGGCGTACTACCGGGCGCGGACCGGGCGGGAAGACTTTTTCCCCGAATCCCTCACATGGGCCCAGGGCCTCCACGAACCCGGCTCCCCCACCACCGCCCGCTGGCGGGGCGTCTTCTGCGGCCTGCTGCTCCTGCTCTTCCTGGCCGGGGGGAGGGGCGGGCGTTTCGCGGCGCTGTGCCTGCTGGCGGCGACCTGGGCGCTGCCCACGGAGATGATCGGATACCGCCGGTATGTTCCCTGGGCGTTTTCCACGGTCGTGTTCGCCCTTCCGGGCCTCTACGCCGCTCTTGGACGGCTCCGCGTTCCGCACCGGCTGGCCGGCCTCGCGGCGGCGGCCGCCGCCGTGCTGCTCCTCGCTCCGGTGGGACTCCGCCTCGCCTACCGCGTGGATGACGCCCATGCCATACTCCTCCTGGAATCCCGCACGCCCCCTCCCGCCCGCGTGGTGGCGGCCGACCTCGATCCCGGGCAATCCATCCGCCCGGCCGTACCCGAACCCACCCTTGCCGCCAATCTCCTCCTTCTCGCCCGCGAAGACCCGTGGATTGCCGCGGCGGCCGGCGTGCAGGACGGCGGGTCCGTATCGGACCTCTTTCCCCGGTTCCCGGCCAATGGCCTGGCCGTCTCACCCGACTGCGACGTCGCCGCCGCATCCGCCCGCCATCGCCTGTTCGCTCTCCCGGACCGCCGGGAGCGCCTCGCGGCCACCCCGCGCTTCCTCCTTGAAACCGCTTTCGTGACCTTCCCCGACACCCTCCGGATGGCCTTGACCCAGCGGATGGCTGGTCGGGGCGATTCCTTTGGCTGAACGTTCCGGGCCGCGGCGGCACCGACGTCGCCCGCGAGGGGTGGTTGGCCTCGCGCGGCTACACTATTTCTTAAACCGCTCTAATCTATCGGGTGGGCGGTTGGGGGCGCGGTCAGGGGAAGAAGGCGGAGGAGACGGTTTTCCAGAGGTCGGCGGCGACGAGGTCGGCGGGGCGCATGGCGTCGATGACGCGGTAGCGGGTCGGGTTGAGGCGGGCCAGGGCGAGGTAGCCTTGGCGGACGCGTTCGTGGAAGTCCAGGGCTTCGCTTTCGATGCGGTCGTACTGGGCCTTGCCGCCGTGCTGGCGTTTGGCGCAGCGTTGGAGGCCCAGGGTGACGTTGACGTCGAGGATGAGGGTCATGTCGGGGACCGCCGGGCCGATGGCGAAGTGGTTGAGTTGTTCGATGGTCTCGACGGGGAAGCCGCGGCCGAAGCCCTGGTAGGCGGTGGTGGAGTCGGCGAAGCGGTCGCAGACGACCCACGCGCCGCGCTCGAGGGCGGGCAGCAAAACGTGCCGTACGAGCTGGGCGCGGGAGGCTTCGAAGAGCAGGACTTCGCTTTCGGGACAGGGGGCCTCTCCGGCGGTGTTGTACTGGAGGATGCCCCGGACGGCTTCGCCCATCGGGGTGCCGCCGGGTTCGCGGGAGTACAGGACTTCCAGGCCGCGCGCCTCCAGTTTGGAGATGAGCATGGCGGCCTGGGTGGATTTGCCGGCGCCTTCGGGACCCTCCAGCGTGATGAATTTTCCGCGTTGCATGACTGTCAGGGGCTAGGGAGGAAGTATCGGGGGCGGGAGGAGGAGTGACAAGTGAAAAGTGACAAGTGAAAAGATGCGGTGGATTAGTTTTTGTGGGCGGCGGCCCATTGGCGGGCGTGGTGGAAGACTTTGCGGTTGAGGTCGATGACTTTGTCCTTGCCGGCGAAGTTCATGGCGATGGCGGCTTCGTAGGCGGCGTCGGGGAGGTCGAGGTTGGGGGCCAGGGCCGCCAGGACGCCGACCATCGCGGTGTTGGTGGCGCGGGCGCTGCCGCCTTCGATCGCCAGGCGCTGGGCGGGGACGGCCAGCAGGCGGACGCCTTCGGGGGCCGGGTAGTCGCCGATGGATTCGTCGACGAGGATGAGTCCGCCGGGTTTGACGGTGGAGGCGAATTTCTCGAGGGACGGGCGGTTCATGGCAACCAGCAGGTCGGGGGTGTTGACGACGGGGGAGCCGACGGGGCGACCGGAGACGACGACGCCGCAGTTGGCGGTGCCGCCGCGCTGTTCGGGGCCGTAGGAGGGGTACCAGGAGACGTATTTGCCCGCGGAGCAGGCGGCGCGGGCGAGGATGATGCCCATGCTGAGGACGCCCTGGCCGCCGAAGCCGGACATCTTGGCGCCGAAGACGGGCGCCGCGTCGTCGCGGACGGCGTCGGGGGCGAAGTCGGTGTCGAGCTTGAAGAGTTTGTCGAGGGTGGCCTTGTCGTAGTCGCGCGCGGGGCGGACGATGGGGGCGCATTCGGCGGAGCGGTCGCGGAGGACGCCGAGCGGGAATTCTT
>CACXEY010000170.1 GCA_902766695.1 uncultured bacterium | reverse complement strand
CCGCTGCAGGCGGGGCCGCAGACGCTGAGGGGGGCTTCGGGGCGGGCGGGGGCGGGGGCGTCGGCCGCCGCGCCGCCGCCGCCGCCGCGGCCGGGGGCTTTGTCGGCGAAGTAGGCGGCGAGGGGCTTGGCTTCGTCGGTCTCGTCTTCGACGGAAAGGCCGAGGAGGGCCATGAGGCGGTATTTGAGGACGGCGCGGTCGTGGTAGACGCAGCAGCGGGAGGCGGGGGAGTCTTTGGGGCGGAGCTTGATCGGGATCTGGTCGAGCTCGGTGGCGAGCGTGCCTTCGTCGAAGGCGCGCACGATGCGGATCATGAGTTCGCGGCGGAGGAATGTGGCCCCGTTGAGCATGTCAACCGACCTCCCCGGCGAGTTCGGCAAGGCGGGCGATGACTTTTTCGGGGGTCGCCTGGGACAGGGTTTCGGCGCCGTTGATGCGGACGTAGGGGGCGGTGCCGAGGTTGTCTTTTTCGCAGAGCCCGAGGCAGGTGCGGGCTTCGACTTCGACTTTGCCGCGCAGGCCAGCGGGCAGGTCGTCCTCGAGGGTCATGAGGCTGGCCGCGCCGAGCAGGTAGCAGGCGGTGCCGCAGCAGATTTCGACTTTGATTTTTTCCATGTTGGTTCTCCCTGGGGTTCGGCGGGGCCGGCGCGGGGGGCGGCGGGCCCGGTTCAGTAGTAGTCGACGGTGACTTTCTTGCGGTAGTTTTTCTCCAGCGCGGCGGCCATGCGCTTGACGACGGAGCGCCGCAGTTCGAGGTCCTGGGGGATGTTCGGGTCCTGGTGGGACTCGTTGACCTTGGTGCCGATGATGAATTCGATGCGGTCGTGGCGCATCATGCGCGAGAGGATTTCGCGGGCGGCGGCCGCGGGTTCGCGTTCGGGGGGGAGTTTGCGCTCGAGGGCGGAGAGGACGCGGCCGAGGGTGAGGATGCCTTCGGTGGCGATGCCGACGCCTTCGATGGTGCCGACGGGGGGGAGGCCACCGGCGGTCTTCATGTCGGAGAGCTTGACCTTGACGCGGGCGCCGAGTTCGCGCTCGAGGATGTTGGCGGTGGTGCCGCCGCAGACGACGACGTGGTCGAAGCCGAGGGAGGCCTTGCGGGCGTAGTCGGCGTCGTGTTCCTTGTAGAAGGGGGGGCCGGTCAGGATGCGCATGGTGCGCGGGCGGCGGAGGTAGCAGACGACGCAGCTGATGTCGTCCTTGCAGCCGCCCGGCGTGAGGAAGAGGGCTTCGCGCGCGATGGCCGCGCTGAGGTCGCGCGCGGAAATGCCGGGCTCGGCGGCGATGCGCGCCTGCGCGAATTTGAGGACGCCGGAGCGCCGCCAGCCGAATTTCATGTCCTTGCGCACGCCGAGCCCGGACTGGGTGACGCCGTCGGAGCAGAGGATGATGCGGTCGCCGGCGCGGAAGTCGGCTTCGCATTCGCGGACTTCGCGGTCGGGCCAGTGGGAGGAGACGATCTGTTCGTCCTTGAGGGGCGGGATTTCTTCGGTGCCGCGGAGGTGGATGTAGCCGGGGTTGCCCATCTCGCTGATGCGGGCGCGGCCGCCGAGGCGGAAGTCGAAGAGGGAGAAGGTGGCGTAGCCAATCTTGCGGACCTCGCAGACGGGGAGGGAATCCATGATGATCTCGACGGCTTCGAGCATGGGGACGTTGGATTCGAGGAATTTGATGGCCATCGAGGTGGTCATGGTCGCGAGGATGTTGGCCTTGACGCCGCTGCCGAGGCCGTCGGAGAGGGCGACGAGATGGCGGTTCTCCTTCTCGACGGTCATGAAGCGGACATCGTCGCCGCAGGCCGCCTGCCCGGTCTTGGTGTACTGGGCGGCCTCCATCTCGATGAAGAGGTCTTCAGCCATTGAGGTATTCCTCGCTGTCGCCGGTGCGGAGGCGCTTGCCGACGGTCTGGGATTCGTAGGCGCCCGCGATGTCGTTGAGCATGATCTCGGTCTCGGCGATGTGCTCGCCGAAGAGGCGGGCGACCTGCTGGACGGTGTAGACGTTCTTGCGGATGACGTCGCGGGCCTTGGCGGCGATCTCCTCGCGGCGGCCCTCGTTCTTGGTGACGTCCTGCACGACGGCGCCGGCGAACTTGCCGACGCTGATGGGGAAGACGCTGATGGTGACGATGCGGTCCTTCCACGGCTGCCGGTACTTGACGATTTCGCTGCCGTGCTCGACCGCCCCCGCGAAGAGTTCGGCGAACTCCGGCATCAGCGCCTCCAGGGCGAGGCCGTCGAGGTTGCCGAGCGCGTCGAACTCGTCCGGCGCGCCCGCCATCTCGGCGAAGAGGCGGTTGCACTCGACGACCAGCCCGTCGGCGCCGGCGATCACCACGCCCGCCGGGATGTACTTGATGAGGGCGTTGGACGTGCGCTGGAAGTTCTTCTTGAGGTAGATGTGGCACATCGCCTCCTCGGCCTTGCCGGCGAGCAGCGCCTTCGCGAACTCGCGGCAGGAGTTGTAGCCGCACGCGCCGCAGTTCACCTCGTCCGCCTTGGCGGTCTTCCCCACGCGGGCGAGCGCGCCGGCGATGGCCGCCTCGTCCGGCTCCTCGTCCACGACCGCCTCCGGCGGGTACTCCGACGCGCCGCACGGCGCCAGCCCCCGGCCCGCGGAGGCGCGTATCGGCGCCGCGGCGTCCGTCGCGAAGAGCGTCGCGAGCCCCGACGCCCCGTGCGGCATCGCAGGACCGTTCACGCAGCCGCCCGGGCACGCCAGCACCTCGACGAAGAGTTTGCGCGGGAAGGCTCCGGGATGGCGCTTGAACTCCGCGGGGTCGAAGTCCTCCAGCATCCGCCGGAAGCCCTCCAGGCCCGACACCGAGACATAGCGCACGAGCGCGTTGCCGTCGCGCAGCGTGTCGTTCATGCCGCCCTCGACGGAGTAGAACCGCCCCTCGCCGGCCGGCCCGAGCGCCAGCTCCGCCTCGGGGCCGAACGCGATGCCCTTCTCTTCCAGGAACTGCTCGAGCGCCGGAAAGAGCAGCGCCAGCGCCAGCTCCCCCGGATGCGCGTCGGCCTCGTTCTTCTTCGCGGCGCAGGGCCCGAAGAACACCACCTTCGCCTGTCGGCCGTACTTTTCCTTGAGGAGGCGGCAGTGCGCGCGAACGGGCGACGGCAGCGGCGAAATGAACTCCGCGTAGCCGGGCAAATACTTCCGCACCATGTCCACCGCCGCCGGGCAGGCCGACGAAATGACGAGCGGCGCCGCCGTCTCCCGCAGCAGGGTCGACACCTGCGCGCTCACCGATTCCGCGCCGTGCGCCGTCTCGCTCGCGCCCGCGAAGCCCGCCGCCTTCAGCGCCGCCGCGATCTGGCCGATTGTCACGCCCTTGAAATACCCCGCGTAGCTCGGCGCGATGGAGGCGTACACCTCCGCCCCGGACTCCAGCAACTCCTTGAGGCGCGCGAGGTCGCTGCGGATCTTCTTCGCGTGCGCGGGGCATACCTTCACGCATTCCCCGCAGGCGACGCACGCCTCGGGGATCACGCTCGCCTTGCCGTCCACGATGCGGATCGCCTTGACGGGGCAGTGCCGGACGCACTTGTAGCAGTCCTGGCACTCGTTTTCGGTGGTGTAGACCGGACTGGTGACCATGGCTCAACCTTTCTTGGGGAACGCCGCCTCCAGGATGTCGCGCATCACGAGGGGATCGACGTGCTTGAAAACCTTTCCGTCCACGACCACGATGGGCCCGTCCGCGCAGTTGCCGGTGCAGAGGCTGGCGCCGAGATCGACGTCCACCTCGTCGCGGAGCCCGCGTTCGGCGAGGAAGCCCTCGCAGGCCTCGACGGTCTTCTCGTTCCCGCGCGCGAAGCAGGAACTGCCCATGCATACGACTATTTTCGGTTTTGCCATGACATCCTCGCCGGACCGCACCGCCCCGCCATTCCGGCGCAACCGCGATCCCCCCGCCGCCGGGGCGGGAAGCCGGGCATGTCTGCGGCCATCGGTCTCATCAGCGCCAGTATAGCACGAATCCCGTCCCGTAGGGAAAAAGTTTCCAAACATTGGACAACTTGTGGGGGCCGCCGGGCCCGCGGATTGTGCGCCGTGCGGGCGGGGAGGGGAAGGGAAGCGGGCGGCGGGATGACGCACCGCCGGAAGCGGCGCAAATTCGCATGGCAGGGGAGGGCGGGTTCGTGTAGAATCGGAGGCGTCATGAAGAACGGGGTGACGATACAGGCGCTGCAGGCCGCGATGGGGTCCGGATTTTCCGGGCGTAACCTTCCGGCCGCAGCCGTGTAATCCGGGCAAAGAGAGCCACCCACAACACGAGGAGTGCAAACCATGGGCTATTTCGACAACAACATCCACATGAACGGCGCCGGGACGACCTACCAGGCGTTCCTCGACCTCGCCGACGAGGCCGACCGCAAGGGCGGCATGATCGGCGAGCGCACCGTCCGCCTCGTCAAGGCCGGCGACGGCCTCGCCACCACCACCTCCCGCGGCACCAAGGGCGCCCGCGCCGACCAGATTGCCGGCGCACGCGACGCCTTCCTCCTCGCCATCGCCCGCGAGTTCGGCTACGCCGCGCGCAACATCGCCGCCAGGACCCTCGGCGACGGCAACAACGCCGTCCCCCTCACCGCGCGGACCATCCGCGCCGTCAACCAGGCCCTCGGCAACAAGGACGCGCTGGCCGCCGAATCCGCCCTCGTCCGGCAATTCAAGATGGACTTCGACATCGAGGTCGCCTCCGCCCGCCAGTACCTCTCGCTCCGCATGGGCGTCGCCGTCGGCGAGCTCGACCGCGGGAAAATCCAGGCCGTGGCCCTCAAGCTCATCGAGGACGGAACGTTCCCGAACACCAAGGACGGCCTGCGGAGTGCCGTCCGGGACGTCGCCGCGCCGCAGGTCGCCGCCGCGGCCCGCCTGGAGCCGATGCTCCGCGCCAAGGGCGTGCCCGCGCATCTGGCGCCCGTTTTCGCGGACAAGCTCGCAGCCAAGGGGGGGGAGATTTTCGACAGTACCGCCCTCCACCACGGCGACGCCGTGATCGCCGCGCTCGACGCCCTCGCCGCGAAATACATCGAGGAAGACCCGGACGCCATCGCGGCGCTGACGGTGGACAAGGCGGAAACGCTCCTCAAGACCATGTTCGGGCGGCAGGCCCTCGAGGACGAGGACGCCCCAAAGGCCCTTGGCGAACTCAAGGAGAAGCTCGACGCGCGGAAGAAAGACAACCTGAGTCCGGCCTCCTTCAAGGGCGAATGCGCCTCGGCACTCAAATCCACCGTCAAGACCTACATCGTGCGGCAAATCGCGATGGAGATGGCGATGCTGGAGAGCGACAACGCCGCCTACGGCCGCATGGGCGTCCGTTTCTACGACGCCCTCGGCTTCGGCAAGGGGGAGAAAGACCGGGCCGTCACCGACTACGCCTTGTGGAAGCTGCCGTCCGAGGACATCACGAAACGCCTCAGCCTCGACCCCAAGACGCCGGAGGAGATGCGCAGCCAGGCGGCCCGGTTCGTTTTCGTGGCCATCGCGGAAGATTACCTCAAACATCTTCCGCCGATCGCCAACCCGCATCCGAACATGGAAATCGCCAAGGGCAACGTCGTCCGGAAGATCGCCGCGAACCTGGCGGACCGTTTCGAGACGGCCGTCACCGACGGGGACTACGCGGCGTTGGCGCAAGACTTCAAAACGCAGGTCGCCCGGCAGCTCGACCGCACCAACGCGACCCTCAAGAACCTCGACTCCGCCGTGGACCAGGCGAAGGGCGAACTGGAGGGGCGGCTCGGACAACTGGCCGGCCAGCACGGCATCCCGCTCACGCAAGGCATCCGCGACATGCTCGCCAAGACCCTCGGCGAGGCGACGGCCAAGATGAAGCTGGACGCCACCGGCGTCCAGAAGCCGCTCACGGTGGACGAGTGCAAGGCGGCCCTCCTCGACCGGGTCGAAAAGAAGTGGCTGGCGTCCTGCCGCCAGGCGGCCGCCGAAATCGGCGCCTCCGCGCTCGCCCCCGAGCAGAAGAAGGCCTTCCTCGCCAAGATCATGGAAGACAAGGTCGATGCCGGGCACGTCAAGATGGCGCTCAAGACGGTACCCGCCTTCGACGCCAAGGAGCTGGTCGCGGCGGCCAAGGCCGGGGACGGCAGGCAGTTCGCCGAACAGTTCTCCCGGTTCATCACCAAGACGAACGCGATGCTCACGGACAAGGCCGAACTCACGTCCATCGAGGGGTCGGACGACTACTCGGGGTTCATGGGCACCGCCGCGGAACTGCTGTTCGTCCTGAACCCGGACCTCGTGGAAACCGTCCGCGGCCTCGACGCCGACACCCGCGGCAAGCTGCTCGAAGACGCCGAGCAGGCTTCGTCCGGCAAGTCGCGCGAAATCCAGGCCAAAGCCGCGGCCGAAGCCGACAAGCAGCAGGCGCGGATCGTGGCCCACGAAGCCCGCTACTGGTCGGCGGCCAACGCCTGCGTCATGCAGCTCCAGCAGGCCATCGGCTGACCCCGCCCGCGCCAGCCGCGGACGTACGGGAGGTGCGGCGGACCGCCGCACCTCCCTTTGTTTTGCCGCTGGCGCATCGGCGGCGAGGACATTGCCGGAGCGCGGGAAGCCGGCCCGAGAATCTCCAGTGCGGTCCTGTCCCGGATTCCGGCGGCAAACGGGCCGAATAACCACAGAGGGCTTTATTCCTTGGTCCAGATGCGGGTGTTGAGGTCGAGTGTTCCGACGAGGCCCACGTAGGGGGCGATGCTGCGCAGGAGTGCGGCGGCGAGGGCTTCGGCCGTGGCGGCGGGGGATTTGCGCAGGTAGGGGGGGGCGGAGGGGAGGGCAAGGGCGATGCAACCGTCGTGGAAGGCCGCGCGGAGGCCGCGATGCGTTTTCCCGAGCGTCGCCAGGCGCTCCAGGAGGGTCGGGGAGAGGACGTAGCGGGCATCCTGCTGGGAATCGGAATAGACCGCGTACATGCGCTCGAATTCCGGGCTTTCCAGTTCCACCAGCCTGCCACGGCTGCCGGCGTTCTGCATCCAGCGGCCCAGGCCCTTGCCGAACAGACGCTCGGCGGTGTCCGGCACGACGCGCGTGCGGGATTTGAAATGCTTGTTGAAGTCGGCGATGAACCAGATGCCGGAAAAGACGGTCGTACGGTTTTCGTGCACGTTGCCGTCGGAGTCGGTCTCGGTTTCGACGTCCTCGGAGAGCACTTGCGCGAAGCGGAACTCCGTGCGGCCTTCCTTGCCGCAGACGAGGTCGAAGGATTCGTATTCGTCGGCGGCGGGGTAGAGGCCGCTGGCGAGGACGACGGACTCCGGGATGCCGCCGTCCGGGATGTAGCGGCCGTCGTCCAGGGCGGCTTCCACCGTGCGGCGGACGAAGAGGGCGAAGCATTTTCCGGCCCGTTCGTCGGCACCGGCCAGCTTGAACAGGCGGAGGGCGCCGAAGACGCCGAGTCCCACGCCAGCCGCCGCGGGAAGGAAGGCCGCGAAGCCCGATCCGCGGTCCGCGAGGGCGGAACAGGACGCGAAGAGGAGCAACAGCGCGGCGAGAAACGCGGCGCCGGCGGTGCAGCCGAGCGGCCAGCGGGCCTCTTCGGCCGCGCGCATTTCGTCAAACAGTTCCGCGAGCGACGGATCGGCCGCAAGGACTTCCCGGGCGTTGCGCATCGGTCCTCCGGATTCCTACGGACCGGTGAAATCCGCATCCGGGCGGTGCCGCTCGCCTTCTTCCGCCGCAAGCCAGCCGCGCGGGGAGAAGCCGAACGCGCCCGCGACGAGGGAGGAAGGGAAAGCCTGCACGGTGTCGTTGTAGGAGGTGACGGCGGCGTTGAAGAAGCGGCGGGCGGCGGCGATCTGCTCTTCGATTTCCGCCAGCGACCGCTGGAGATGCAGCACGCTCGCGGAGGCCTTGAGGTCGGGGTAGGCTTCGACGGCGGCGAAAACCGTCTCCATCGCGCGGCCGGCTTCGCCGGAGAGGGCCGCGCACGTGGCGGGGTCGGCGGCGAGCGCTTCGGCGCGGATGGTGGCGAGGCGTTCCAGGAGGCCGCGCTCGTGGGCCATGCCGCCCTTGACGGCGGCGACGAGGTTCGGGATGAGGTCGAAGCGCTTCTTGAGCTGGACGTCCATGCCGCTTTCGGCGTTGCGCACGGCATTGCGCTTGGAGACGAGCGTGTTGAAGACGACCAGGAGCCACAGGAGGACGACCGCCGCGGCCCCCCCGAGCCACCAGGCGGGGGTCATGGGCGGCCTCCCGGGGGCGTGGCGCGGGAGGGGGACGGGCGATGGGATCGTTTCATGGCAGCCAGCGTGCCAGAAAGAGATTGGCGGAGCAAGGCGTTTCCGGCGAGGGAAAGCTTTTCCTGCGAGAGCGGTTCGAGGGATACGGTGTGCGATGCAGCGGGAAAGCCCGGTTGCAAAACGGCTGCGCACCGTTCTCGCGGCGGAGGGGGAACCCATCTCCCCGTCCGCACTCCGCCCGACCGCATTCTTGTTCGGACCGGGTGCGGCCGGGTGGCGGGAAATCGGCCGGGAAATCGGCTTGCGGTGGGGCGTGCCGTTGCTATCATGGACATCCAATGGATGCCTTTGCAAAGAGAAGCGGAGCGGGGACGGATTCCCACTCCGCGCACGGGCCGATTCCCCACCGTACCCATTCGCGGCGGGCGGCGGACGCTCCCGGCGCGCCGGGGGCGCAGCCTTCGCCGCCGGTCCGTCTGGCGCGCATGGCCGTGGCCATCGGGTGCAGCGTGCTGCTCATGCTGGTCGTGCTGTTCGGGGCGATCCGCTACCTGCAACGCGACTGGGCCGACAAGAACCGGCGCGCCCGCTCGCATGGACACGCCACGGCCGCCCGCTCCGTGGCCGCGTCCGTTTCCCCCGCCGGCGGTTCCTCCGCCTCCGCGGGGCGGCCCTACGCCGTGCCCGCCGAGGCCTGCTCGCGCTTCCTCTCGTCGCTTGCGGGGACGGGGCCGATGATGCACTTCTGGCTCCTGCAAGGGCAATCCACCGGACTCGATGCGCAGGCCCGGCGCCTTGCCATGCTGCTGGATCTGGCGGAAAACGGGGATGGCGTCCAGTTCCGCAATCTCCACGCCGCGTTGCTCCTCCGGCGCGGCGACGTGCTCCAGGCCGGCCGGCAATTGCGGATCGCGGACCGGATCGCCACGGGGTATCCGCCCACCGTTTTCAATCGCGCCCTGTGCGCCATGATGGGCGGGCTGCCGGAGCAGGCGCTCTCGTGGATCGTCCGCTACCGCGCGCGTTATCCCCGCGACGAGCAGGCCATGCGATTCCATTTCAACCTCCTGCTCCAGGCGGACCGCCCCGATGAGGCGATGGCCGAGATGGAACGGTTTCTGGCGAGCCAGCCGCCGGAACAGCCGCTGTTTCTGGAGGCGGCGGTCCAGGCCGCCCGCATGGGGCGCGTCGGGGACGCGATCGCCCATCTGGAAACCGCGCGGCACGGTCAACCGCCGGTCGCCATCGCCCGCATCTACCAATCGCCGGCCTTCCGCGAAATCCGCCTGACCCCCGAAGGGACGGCCTTCGCCGGGCGCCTCGCCCGCCAGGCCCGCACCATCCTCGCGACGTCCCTCGCCGCCGCCCCGGCCGGGACTACGGCCGCCGTTCCGGCCCGGCTCCCCGCCAGCCCCAAATTCCGTTGAGGACGGGACGCCGTCCCTGACCTGGAGGGGGAAAAATCCGCCCCGATGGCTCCGCAATCGCTCCGTCTGCGAGAACGTCGTTTCCGCACCCGCGCGGGGCGTGTGTTCATGGACGGGGGAAGGGGTGAAAAAACGGTTGAAACAGCATGTTTTTCCGTGTTCTCAAATGTTGCCGGAAAGGAGGGAGAAAACGGAAACGCCGCGCTCCAGGATGGGGGCGCGGCGTGGGGGGAAGGATGGGATGGGAACTCAGACTTCGATCTTGAGGTTCCAGTTGTGGGTGTCGGGGAGTTCGCCGTACTGGATGCCCTGGACGGCGTGGTAGAGTTTTTCGAGGGTCGGGCCGCAGCCGGTTTCGGGGCCGGTCTTGTGGACGACGCCGTTGCGCTCGATGGAACTCACCGGGGTCACCACCACCGCGGTGCCGCAGGCCGCCACTTCGGCGAAGCTGTCGATCTCCTTCTCGAAGTCGATGGGTCGGCGCTCGACCGGCATGCCCATGTCGGCCGCGACCTGGCAGAGGGTCATGTTGGTGACGGACGGGAGGACGGACGGGGAGTCGGGGGTGACGTACTTGCCGTCCTTGGTGATGCCCAGGAAGTTGGAGGTGGAGAATTCTTCGATGTAGGTGTGGGTCTTGGCGTCGAGGTAGAGTTCGACGGGGTAGCCGGCCTTCGCGGCTTCGACGTGCGCCGCCAGGCTCGCGCCGTAGTTGCCGCCGCACTTGACGTGGCCGGTGCCCATCGGGGCCGCGCGGTCGTAGTGGTCGATCACGATGGCCTTCACGGGCTGCAGGCCGCCCTTGTAGTAGGCGCCCACCGGGGTGACGAGGACGATGAAGGTGTATTCCTTGGCCGGCGCGACGCCGATCTGCGGGGCGCTCCCGAACAGCAGCGGGCGGATGTACAGGGAGCCGCCGGTGCCGTAGGGCGGGATGTAGTCGGCGTTGGCCTTGATGACGCGCCGGCAGGCGTCGATGAACATCTCGGGCGGAACGGGCGCCATGCAGATGCGCTCGGCGGTGTTGTACATGCGCTTGGCGTTCTCCTGCGGGCGGAAGAGGACGACGTCGCCGTTCTTCTGCCGGAAGGCTTTCATGCCTTCGAAGGCTTCCTGCCCGTAGTGCAGGGCCGCGGCGGCGATGTGGATGGGGATGTAGGGGGATTCGACGAGCTTGCCGTCGTCCCATTTGCCGTCTTTCCAGGTGTACTGGATGTGGCAACGGGTCTGGATGTAGGAGAAGCCCAGGGTGGCCCAGTCGAGGTTCACGGTGGTCATGGTCGGTTCCTTTCGTTTGCTATTGCATGAGGTTCTTGGCGACGCGGCGGGCGATGTCTTCGACTT
>CACXEY010000169.1 GCA_902766695.1 uncultured bacterium | reverse complement strand
CCCTCTTTCGTTGCGCCACCCGGCCCGCACGCTTGTTTCCCCCTTTGTTTTCAAGGTGAATCACACTCCGGCCGCGATAAAACACCTATCTTTTCCATGAAATCCAGTGATTTCGACCTTTCGCGAAAAAACGGTTGACGCCCGGAGCGCACTCCCGTAAGTTGCCAACCAAAGAAAGATTGCACCCCGAAGGGACCTCCAGGATGTCACTCAAATTGAAACCTTTCTTGGCCGCCGCGCTGCTTGTTGCGGTTGGAATGGGGGGCGCGCGGGCTTGGGGGGCTTGCAGCGGGAATGAGTGGGTGGCCGGGGAATGGGTTTGCGAGGAGGAGGACGGAGGTCTGGTGGTCAATTCCGGTGGGGACGGGGATGCCGGGAATCTGGTGCTGGCGGGCGGGGCGGGGTTTTCGACGAACGTGCCGGGCGTGAACGGGGGATGCGGGCACAGTCTGGTCTTCCCGGGAACGAATGCGGCGGAAGCGGCGGTGTCGACGAACAGCTACGACCCGCTGGCGGGAGCGGAGAAGTTCACGGTCATGGCCTGGGTGCGCCGCGACAGCGCGCCGGGGGCGAACCTGTCGGCGCGGATTTTCAGCGACGCGGATTCGGTGTCCTCGAACGCCAGCGGCGTGGAGTTCCGCTTTGCGGGCGCGGACGGGAAGCTGGCGCTGCGTATCAACGGGGCCGAAGTGGAATCGACGGCGGCGACCGTACCCGTGACGAACGGCGTCTGGCACCACGTCGCGGTGGCGTGGGACGGGACGCGGGCGGCGACGAATTACGCGACGCGTAATGCCCATTTCTACGTGGACGGGGTGCAGCGCGGCGTCGGCAACGTGCTGCAAGCGGTGGTGGCAGGCAATTCCGCCCCCGCGGTGGTGGGGAATGCGTCGGCGGCCCGGCAGTTGGGGAACGTGCTGGCGGGCAATGTGGATGACGTGCTCGTTCTGCCGGGGTGGGCGCCGGAACCGCCGGGAAGCGGCAACACGAACGGAGCCATCCGCTGCTTCATGGACTGGAACGACGACATCTTCCCGCCGACCATCACGCCCCCGGACGACATCGGATGCGATGCCGGTCCCTGTCTCGCCCCGGTGGCGGTGGAGCTCGGCGTCCCGTCGGTCTGGGACAACTGCGCCGTGACGAACGTGGCGAACGATGCCCCGGAGGCGTTCCCGGTGGGGACGAACGTGGTCGTCTGGACGGTGCACGACGCGGCGGGGAACCCGGCGACGGCGGTGCAATGGGTGGTGGTCAAGCCGAGCAACACGAAGGACTGCGACGGCGACGGGTGGTCGGATCTGGAGGAAGTGGAAGCGGGGACGTCGCCCTTCGACCGCTGGAGCGCGCCGGGCGGGGCCATCGCGCGCGGGGTGGTCATCAACGAGGTGCTGTACAATCCGGACGGGGAGGATGATGAAAAGGAATGGGTTGAGCTGTACTGTTCGGCGCCCCATTCGGTGAGCCTGAAGGGGCTGGTGCTGAAGGGGACGGTGGGGTCGGCGCCGTCGGATTTGACGACGCTGTACACGTTCGGGACGAACATCATTGAGGCGGGGAGGCATCTGCTGGTGGGAGGGAGCAATGTGGCCCCGACGCCGGACGTGGTGACGAATTTCCTGTTGGTGAACCGCGACGGGGGCAGCCGCGACAAGACGGCGGGGGTGTTCCTCGCCGCCACGAACGGGACGGTGGTGGATGCGGTGCTGTACGGGTACCCGAATTCGTACGGGTTGCGGACGAACGAGTTCGGATGGGTGGATGCGGACCACCGCCCGCCCTACGCGAACCGCCACGGGGAAACCATCGCGCGCCGCTTCTGCGGTCTGGACACGGACAGCACGGACGACTGGATCGCGTCCTCGAACCGGACGCCCCACGTCGCGGCGGACTGGGTGGACAGCGACGGGGACGGGCTGAGCGACGCGGAGGAGATCACCGGCGGGACGGAATACCTGCTGGCGGACACGGACGGGGACGGACTGACCGACTGGGAGGAGCAGCTGGCGGGGACGAATCCGAACGACCCGGACACGGACGACGACGGGGTTTCGGACGGCGTGGAGGTGCTGGAAGCGGGGGCGGACCCGTCGGTATGGGATTTCAACGGGACCACGACGGAGGTGTGGCGGGCGGACGGTTCGGCGTATGTCCGCGCGGTCGGCACGTGGGAGAAGCTGGGAACGTCGGCGTGCTGCGTGGGGCCGGGCGGGACGGTGGCGTACCCGATGGCGGTGGCGACGGGCGGGGTGTACGCGCTGGTGGTGGAAGGGGCCTCGTACGACCCGGATGCGCCCCCGCGGCGCTATGCCCTCCAGCTGGAAGTCAACGGGGTGCCGTCGGGCGCGGCGGTGCTGGAGACCTCCAACGCGGTCCCGGGCACGGCGCACTGGATGATGCCGTGGGTGCCGGGCGGCGCGACGAACGAGGTGGCCATCCGCTGGCGCTGGCGGGAGGGGGCCGGAGGGGCCCTGCGGATCGCGTCCGTGCGCGCGGAGGCGTGGGGCGGCGACGACACGGACGGCGACGGCGTGCCGCAGTGGCAGGAGTTCCGCAAGAGGCAATTGCTGGTGACGGACGCGTGGCCGGCGGAGAGCTGCGTCTCGCCCGTGCGCCTGGAGGGTCACGGCCTCGCGGCATACGAAGGGCTTTCGGTCCGTTCCGGCCACGTTCCGGCGGAGGAGTGGGAAGCTCCGCCGGTCCTGCACCGCGGCCTCTGGGACGGATGGTGGGTGGAGGCGTGGCTTTCGCCGACGGGCGCGACGGAGGTCGCGGTCACCGGCGACGGCGGGAACGCCGCCGTGACGGGGAGCGTGGCGTGGACGGAGTTCGATCTGCTGCATCCGCCCGCCCCCGCGCTGGATCTCCTCGCCGGGGATGCGGTGCGCTGGAACCTGCACCCGGACGGTGGGGCGGGGGCGGGGGAGGGCGCGGTCGCGGTGTGGCAGGACGGGGTGCCCGTCTGGGCGTCGGAGACGAACGGCGCGTGGCTTGCGGTGTTCACGAACGCGGGCACCTTCGCCGTATGGGGCGAGTGGAGCGGCGCGGCGGCGGGCACCGTGCATTCGGAGACGGTGGAGGTGACGGTCGCGGAAGCCTCGTTCCCGGACCAGCCCGTGGTGTGGACGGGGCAGGAGCGGACGTGGAAATGTCCCGGCATCGGCACCAACGTGCAGGTGGACTTCGAGGCCGGCGTCGCCGCGGTGCGCACGGATACGGCGACCGGCGCGGTCTTCTCCCTGCGCATGGAGCGGACCGAGAGCCGCACCGCCGTCGCGCGCCTCGGCGGCACGAACGGCGTGCCCGCGGACAGCACCCGCGTGCACGGCTTCACCACCTATTCCTCCACGGACTTCCCGCGCGAGGTGTGGTTCCTCGACGGCGGCGCCCACCGCGAAGCCACGCTGTTCCTTGCCGAGGCCGCGGAGGCGCTGCCCGACGACATGGAAGTCCATGTCGAAGCCGTCGGCACCGGCGTGTTCATCGAAGTGGACGGCAATCTCTCCAACGCCGTGACCGTCGCGAGCACCGACTGGAACGGCGGCTCCATCGTGTACTGGATCGCGGCCGACTCGTGGTCCGCCATCTGCAATTCGCTCTGGGTCGAACAGTCCGGCGAGCGGGTCGGAAGCCGCTGAGGGACCCGATGGAAGCGCGGTGCAAGATCTGGGGGATGCTCTTCTCCCTTCTTGCCCTCCTCCTCGCCCTGCCCGGCGCCGCGCGCGGCGGTGACGCCGTGCGGGAACGCGCGCAGGCCAACGACGCCATGAACGCCTTGCGCCAGGCCGCCGCCGCCGGGGATGCGTCCGTCCCCGACGCCCTCCTCGCGGTCGCGCGGGATGCCGCGCGCGATGGCGGCATCCGCGAATACGCCGTCCAGCATCTCGGTGCCTGGATGCGCGCGGGGCACGACGCGGCGCGCGTCGAGCAGATGCTCTGGGAGCTGGCGGACGACCCGGTCGCCGGCACCGCCGCCATCCTGCAACTCCACCACGCGGGCGGCCCCTCGCTGCGGGGCGGCCGCGCCTGGGCGGACCTGCTGGCGCGGCGCATGGACCGGGACGGCCTGCGCAACGCGGAGAAGGCGACCCTCCTGCTCGTGGCCGCCGAAAGCGGCGTCCCCGCCGCCCTCCCGCACGCCCGCGACTGGGCCGCGGCCACCTCCGACATCGTGCTCCTGCGGTGCGCCCTCCAGACCGTCGGCCGCCTCGGCTCGCGCGCCGATGTCGCCTTCCTCGACCGGCTGGCGGAAGAAAAACCTCTTGGCGAAGCAACGGAAACTTGGGAAAAAGCACGCCGGAAGCTGGCGGAAGGACCGATGCCATGAAACGCAACCACACAGGATGGAAACGGACGCTGGGAATCGCGGCGCTCGCGGCCCTGGCCTGGACGGCGGGGGCGGACACGCTGAACAATCCGTGCACGCCGGACGATCCACGCCCAAGTCCATGCTGGGAGTGGAGCGAAAAGGAGTGCGCTTGGGTGTACTGCCCGGATGCATTGCCGGGGGAAAAGTGTTGCGAAAACGAATTCATGTGCTGGATTGTGGAGGAAAACGAGTCGTGTTGCCCGCTTTGCGGCGGCTCATGCACGTGGGGTGGCGGCAAGGGCACGGCGCAAGGGAGCGGCACCGGTGCGTCGGGGACGCGTGCGGCGGGCGGCGGGGCGCAGGGGGTGGTGGATTTCCAGATCAAGCTGGGGACGCTGCCGGGGGAAGACGCGTTCGCGGCGATCGCGCGCGTGCGGACGGAGCTTCCGGCGACGAACTGG
>CACXEY010000168.1 GCA_902766695.1 uncultured bacterium | reverse complement strand
TGGAAAGAATCCGCACGAGGACGGAGGTGTCCAATGCGTACTTCATGCCGACACCCGGTCCGCCGACCGGATGGATTCGCGCACGGCATCCATGTCATGGGGTCCGTCGGCGTTCTTCGTGATGGAATCCTCGCAGAGCCCCGCCCAAGCCGGCAAAGAGGCGCCATCCGTCCCGGCATCATCCCGCCGCACGGGCGATATGACGATTTCCAGGAAATACGGACGGTATTCCTCCGGAATGCGCACGGTCACATGGTCTCCCTCGGCCCGTGCAATGGTTTTCAAGGCTGGCATGTTCGGACTCCCTTGCTTCAGATGTTGCCATCGTACCAACTATTCCATTCCCGTCAACGGTTTCAAGCCGCGCCGTCGGTGCGCGGGCGGCCTGCCCGCTCTCACTTCCACGTCCCGCCCGCGCGGTGGGCGCACTGCATATTGTCACTGTCATGGCCCCTCTGCTTTACATTCCATCCCTCATGGGCTATCGTTCCACCCGTAGCCACTCGAAGGCCAGGAGAACGCAAAATGCCACCCGTGCTCGAAAGAACCGTCCAACCCAAAGAAAACCGGATATCCCTCGACATCCCGAAGGAACTGGGCGGCTACACCTTCCGCGTCGTGATGATACCCGTCGGACGGGAAGAGCCGAAAAACTACGACTTCACGGATTTGATCGGCAAACTCCACTGGAGCGGCGATGCCGTTGCGGAGCAGCGGAGACTGCGCGATGAGTGGTAGCCGCTACCTCCTCGACACCAACGCCATCATCCAACTCCTGAAGGGCCATCCCGAACTGGCCCTCCTGGCATCCAAGGCCGACTTCCTCGCGGCCTCGGTCATTGCGGAACTGGAATTCCTGTCCTTCCGTGGCCTTTCGGACGCCGATGCCGCCCTCTATCGCACCTTCCGGTCACGCATCTGGATATTCGATGTTCCCTCCGACGACCCTCTTTTCACCCGCACGGTCGTGGAAGCACGGAAGACCTTCAACCTGAAGCTTCCCGATGCCATCATCGCCGCAACGGCCCGCGCGAACGACTTGACCGTTCTTACCGCCGACGACCACTTCAAGCAACTCCATCCCCCCTGGCAAGTCCGCTTCTACACACCCCTTCCTCCCCCATAATCCTTCCTTCCCCTGCCGGAGCGCGGGCGCCCCGCCCGCTTACCCTTCCACTCCCCGCCAGCAGGCCCCCCGTCACCCCTCCACAAACGGATTCCTGGCGAGGATGCCCGCGTACCGTTGCCCGGCATTCAAGTCCTCGGTCCAGAATTCGGCGGCGCCGGCCCGTTCGGCGGCGGCCACCATCATGGCATCGTAGAAATGGATGCCGTGCAGCGCCTTGAGTTCCACCCCGCGCCGGACCAGCTCAAGGTCGGGCAAAACCGCATCGAGACCCCGGAACACGCGGAGAAAGTCCAGCACCGCATCCGGAGCGAGGCCTAGCTTGCCGAGCGCGACGTTGGCGAATTCGCTCAAGGCCTGGGTCGAGATGCCGTAGGCGCGGCGGTTGACGAGCGCGTCCTGCACGATGGACACGGCCTTGGCGTTTTTGGCCGGATCGGTGGTGTCCACCGAATAGACGAGGACGTTGGTGTCGAGGAACGTTTTCACGCGAGCGGTTCCCCCTCGTAGGCATCGGCCCTGCGGAACCGGTAGGGAGTGGCGCGGCGGGCACCCTTTTCGGCGACAAGCCGCGCGAACTCGCCCGCGAGGTCCTCGGCGGCGTTGCGGGGCTGGACGAGATCCGCCAGATAATCGCGGATCATGCCGTTGAGCGAAGTCCCGCTGCGCCGGGCGTACGCCCGCGCCTCGCGGACCAACTCGGGGGGAATGGCCAAGGTGATACTGCTCATACGTGTACTCCTTTACGTGTTTGCACGTATTTGTTGCACGTAACCGGAAAACCTTCAAGCCCAAACCCTGTCTCAATCGCCCACCCCCTCCTCTCATCTCCTCCCGCCCCCCCGTTTTCATGGGGCTTTCCATGCCTGAAATCGCATAAATTTCCTTATTTTTCCATAATCTCAAAATACATTTCCCGTACCAGGTGGACGGATGCCCTCGTCCGTCTGTCGCGCCAGTCCGCCCCACCCGCCCCCTCGCACGCAATCCCTACGGCATTTCCACCCTCGCCCGGTAGAAGCGCGTCCCCGCATTCGTCTCGCCCCACTCGTCTCCCATGTTCTCCACGCCCTCCAAGGCATATTTCCGTTCCGCCCCCAGGTCCGGCTCCCACCACATGGAAACCCCGCCGTCCTCCACCTTGCTCCGCAACTGGAACCGGTCATCCCCGTCCTCCGGGTCCACGCCCTGCAAATAGCACTCCCACACCTTGCTGACCCCGTTCGACGCCGGAGCCATCGCCGCCGCCTCGTAGTCGCCCCCGCACGCGGACAGGATTCGCCCCGCCTTCGACTGGATCCAGCTCTTCGGCACCGGGACCGGCGTCGTCGAGGTCGCATCCGCATCCACGATCCACTCGTAGGACAGGCCCAGCGAGGACAGGGTCGAAGTCCACCGGGACGTCTCCGATTCATCGAACTGCACCACCGGCTTCGCGTAGAGGAACTGCCCTTCGCCGAAGGTCGGGACGGAGTAGAGGCCGGTTCCCTCGAACCGCAGCGTTTCCAGCGAGGGGCACACGCGGAACGCGCCCGCGCCCACCGTCCCCGCCCCGGACGGGAACACCACCCGCTCCAGCGCGATGCACCAGTCGAAGGCGTCCTCGCCGATTTCCGTCACCGGCCCCTGGAACACCACCTCCCGCAGCGCCGTCGCGTGCGCGAACGCCTTGGCATCCACCGTCCGCACCGTCGCCGGAACCGTGTAGCAGGACGCCGCCGCGCCCGCCGGATACTTGATCAGCCGCGTGAAGTCCTTGTCGTACAGCGCCCCCGCCCCGTCCACCGCGTATTCCGGATTCCCCTTCGCCACCAGCAGCGCCGAGAGCGACAGACAGTCGCCCAACAGCTCGCCCGTGATTCCCCGCGCGCTCGCCCCCAGATACAGCGTCCGCAGCGACTCTTTCGAGAACGCATCCAGCAGCCCCCCAGCCGCGTTGTCGAAGTACAGCGACTTGACCGACGCCCCCGAAAATGCCCCCGCATCCACCTCTTCCACCCCGCTCGGCAACGCCACCGTAGCCAGCCCCGTGCACCCGCTGAACG
Source organism: uncultured bacterium (assembly GCA_902766695.1). Lineage (GTDB taxonomy): Bacteria > Verrucomicrobiota > Kiritimatiellia > CAIQIC01 > Lenti-01 > CACXEY01. The sequence continues at coordinate 14,385 of CACXEY010000168.1, read as the reverse complement.
CCCCCGCCCCGATGCGCCGCATCCCCGCCGGGAACGACACTGTCTTTAGCCCCGTGCAGCCCTCGAAGGCCTTGTCCCCGATGGTCTCGGTGCCGCCGAGGTCCACCGACGCCAGGGCCGTGCACCCCGAGAACGCGCTCGCCCCAATCTCCCTCATGCTCGTCGGCAACACAACCTTCGGCAAGCGGTAGCATCCATAAAAAGCATTGGTCCCCACACTCTCCAAGCCTGCGCCGAACACCACGTTCGTCAACCTCGAACACCCGCTGAACACCGTTGCGCCCACCGTCTGCAACCCAGCCGAAAGCGTCACGTTTGCCAAGCCCGTGCACCCGGAAAACACGCTTGCGCCCCACGTCATCACACCGCTTCCGACCGTTGCGGACTCCAGCCCCGTGCAACCGGAAAACGCACTCTGGCCAATCTCTTGAACGCTGTCCGGAAGCATTACCGACGGCAGGGGCATGCAGCCGGAAAACGCTCTTGCCCCGATGCTCGTCAATCCACTCGCAAGGTTCAACTCTGACAGATTCGTACACCCAGAAAAAGCACCGCGTTTCAACGTCTGCACGCTTGCCGGAAGCGTGACCGCAGACAACGCCGTGCAACCAGAAAATGCATTTGTCTCAATGCTCTTCAGCCCATTGGCGAGTGTCAGCGAGGCCAGACTCCTGCAATTGGAAAACGCTCCGGATCCCAACGTTTCCACGCTCCCTGGTATCCTCACGGACGGCAAGGACGTACACCCAGAAAATGCACCGCTCCCCAACGTCTCCACGCTCGACGGTATTGTCACTGACGGCAAGGCCGTGCACCCCGAAAACGCATTTGGCCCGATGCTCTTCAATCCACTGGCAAGTTTCACTTCCGTCAGATTCGTACACCCGCTGAACACATCGCTGTACCATGACTCCAGACTTGCCGGTATCGACACCGATTCCAAAGCCATGCATCCGGAAAACGCGTCCGCCCCAAGATCTTTCACCCCTTCCTCCAATTTCAACTCCACAAGACCTGAGCACCCCGAAAATGTTTGGCTTCCGCACGATTCCACGTTCCCAGGTATCGTCATCGACAACAACGCCGTGCACCTAGCAAACGCATTAGGCTCCAACGTCTCCACGCTTGCCGGTATCGTTACAGAAGGCAAGGCTGTGCAACCATAGAACATAGAAGGCTCGATGCTCTTCATGCCATCCGGGAGATTTACCTCCGTCAGACTCGTGCAACCAGCAAACGTATACCCACGGTATGGTCTTCCTCTCGTATCCCATCCCCACCACGATTCCACGCTCGCCGGTATCGTTACCGACTCCACAGCGGTGTTGTTTTGAAAGGCGCCAGCTTGAATCTCTGTCACTCGACAGTTTATTGTTTCCTCCCACTCTTCATCAGTATCGTCATCCATACAAAACACTCGCAAGCTGACATGCGATGGAATGTTAACGACACGGACATTGTTGGAGCAACCACCAACCGCTACTACACCATCTTGTACTGGATTTGGCAAATCGCCATCATATCGCCCATGCCCATCGCATACATAATCATAAAATATGCCATCAACCCACCCTTCGATAGTCCTCTCAGTTTCCCCTCTCGCCGCCCCCAAACCCACCCCCGCCGCAACGGCAACCGCCGCCGCCAACTTCGCCCACGCGCTTTTCATTCTCATGCCTTGCACTCCTCGGCCCCTGTGGTTCCGGGAAAAGGCCCTTCCGGGGACAAAAAAGAAGCCTCTCCGCTGACTCTCGCAAGAGGCTCTGGACGGCCCGACATGAAAACCAGATGAGAGGCGCGCCTTGCGGCGTCCTCGCGCTCTTCGTTCATGTCGAAATGTTCCAGATTCCTTGCGAACGACTGATTTGCGCTAACAAACCATTCAAATGTCCGTCTCCCCTCACCGGGAACCCCCGTTTTGGCGAGACATTGCAAACCCTATCCCATCCGCTTCCCGTCCGCAAGCGCATTCCCGCCGCCCCCCGTCGGACCGTCCGGTGTTGGACCCGCCGTCCCGGGTTGTCCCAAGTTGCCTCCAAAGTAATTGTCGGAAATTGTCGTCACTGTCTGACCCAATCCTTCTCCCGAAATTTTTTTCCAATCATTGGAAAACGTGCGGGAAATTTTAGTTCTTCGGGGATTTTAGTGGAACCAGCCAGGCGGAGTGCTGGGGATGAGGGAGGGACACGTCCCATGGCACAAGGGAGCCACGAGGCTTAGGGGGCGCCCCGGCTGTCTCATTCAAAGCGGATCGGAATGCTCCAACTATTGTCTTGATTTGGCACATATGTCGTCGCACGGGGAGAGGCGCACATTCAAGCCGAGGGGCCCCGGACCGCCCGCAGGGCGTGGACGGGGACACGGTTTGGGGGCGAGCAGCGCGTCCCCGACAGCACCCACCGCCACCCCAAGCCTTCCACTAAATTCCCCGAAGAACCGAAATTTTTCCAATCATTGGAAAAACCGCCCCGGATTTTCCAATCATTGGAAAAATATTTTCCAATCATTGGAAAACTCCCCTTTCCCCGCCGGGCTGCCAGATGGGCCAAAACCCGGGCGCTTCCCCCACGATCGCCTTTTCGAGGCGCGGCGGCGCTACGAGAGCGGCACGCCGTTGGCGTCCGCGTTGATGGTGCAGATGTCGACGAGGGCCCAAATCCAGGAGACGATCGAGAGCACGCCGCCGGTGAGGAGGGTGATCAGCAACTGGATCACGCCCTGCTTCGTGCGACCGATGTAGAAGTTGTGGATGCCCAGGGAGCCGAGCAAGACGCCCAGGAGAACGAATGCGACCTTGGATTTGGACATGGATGGACCTCGCGACGGTGGTTCTGTGGTGGAATGCGGCATGGTGCCGTTCGTTGTTTGCGACTCTACCGTTGCGCGAACGTCCGTGTCAACCCGTTTCCCGGAGTCCGCTTCGGTCCGGGTGCAGGACAGAATTGTGCCCTTGGATGCAACATTCCAGGTTTGGGTGCATTGTTGCCCGCCGGGGAGAAAGAACAAACTCCGATTTGTCCGATGCCTTCGCTAACGCTCCGGCAATGCGTTCCAATCGCTTCTTCTTCATGCTCCAACGTGCGCAAGGACGGATGCCCCGGGGGAGGGGCATCCGTCCTTGCGCATGCGGTGAAGATTATTCCGAATGGAAAAAATGTCCGTCGCTGCCCGCGTTGTGGGGAGGCCATTGGATCAGCCATGGGGAAACATCGCCGGAGCGTTAGCGAAGGCATCGGACAAATCGGAGTTCATCCCCTTCTTTGCCTATCGTCGTATCCAAAGTCACTGTTCTGCCCTACCCCCATTCGGTCCCTGCCACAGACCGCTCCGCAAACCCGTCTCCCGCCACGGCGCAAAAATCGCTTGCCATTTCGCGGCCCCCCTGCTAGGCAATCCCCGCCCATCGCGCCATCGCCGTGAACCGACTGCAAGCCAACATCTGCCTATTGTGCGTCACCCTCTGCTGGTCCGCCGAAATCATCCTCTTCGCCTGCATCCCCGCCGGGGTGCCGGCCTTCGCGACCACGTGCGCGACCACCTTCGCCGGCTCGGCCCTCCTCGCGGTGTCCTTCCGCCGCCGCGTCGCGGCCGCCCTCAGCTCCGGCGGATGGAAGTTCCCCGCCTCCGCCCTCCTGCTCGCCGCCCTCAGCACCTCCTACAACACCCTCTTCCTCGTCGGCGTCAAGTCCTTCGACGTCGCGTCCGGCGCCTTCACCTTCTGCATGACCGTCGTCGTGTTGCCGGTCGTGCTGCTCTCCCTGCGGCGGCGCGTGGCGCCGGCCACCTGGATTTCCGTCGTGCTCGTCCTCGCGGGCATCTGCCTCGCCCTCGGCCCGTCCCTCCGCCGCACGCACCTGCCGGGGCTCGCGATCATGGCCGTCGGCTGCCTGCTCCGGGCCGTCCAGATCGTCCTGCTCGCGGACCTCGTGAAAAAGCACGACCCGATCGCCGTCGCCGTCCTCGTGCAGGGCTTCTCGAGCGTGCTGGCGCTGGGCGGATGGGCGATCCAGGACCCGCGCCTCTTCGCGGGGCTGCCCGTCTCCCGGGCGCTCGTCGCGGCCTGGGCGCTGTACGCGTACTTCGTCGTGGCCTTCGCCCAGTGCCTGAACGTCTTCGCCATGCGGCGGGTCACGGCCGCCAACGCCACCGTCGTGTACTCGGTCGAAATCGTCTTCTCGCTCCTGTGGGGCGTGTTCCTGCCGGAAGGCATCGTCGAGCGCGTCGTCCTGACGCCGGCCGTCGCGATCGGCGCGCTCCTCGTGGTGGCGGGCTCGGTCGCCGAAATCGCCGACTTCCGCGGTCTCCGCCGCGCCGCCGAAGGAGGGGCCCCGTGAGCCGCCGCCGCGCCGCCGTTGCCGCCCTCGTGCGGTTCCTCGCCCTCGTCGGCATCTACCTCGTCGCGGCGGTTCCCTTCCGGACGATGAGCCTGATCACGGGCTTCACCGACGTCCGCCCCGTCACGGCAATCGCCCCGGTGTACGCGGTGTTCTTCGGGCCGCTCGGCTGCCTGGCGGTCGCCTTCGGCAACCTCGGCGCCGACGCCGTGTCGGCCTCCCTGCGCTGGACCTCGATCGCGGGCTTCGCGGCCAACTTCCTCGGCCCGCTGCTCGTGTGGTACTACTGGACGCGCCTCTCCCGCACGCCCTTCGCCCTGCGCACGGTCGGCGAGTTGTTCCGGCACAGCCTGGCGGTCGCCGCGATGGCCTTTCTCGAGATGGTGATCATCGCCCCGGCCGTCGCCCTCGTCTACCCCGACGTCGACGCCGCCTACTTCGCCCTCACGGTTTTCCTGAACACTTCGGCCTTCCCCGTCTTCTTCGGCATCCCCCTCGCGATCCTCCTCCAGGAGGAACTCGGCTTCCTCCCGCTGCCGCCGCGGCGCGCGCCGTCGAAGGAGAAAGAAGCCGGATGATGGAATCCGGGTGCCCGAGAAAAATGCATCCAACGGAGTTGCCAGACAAAACCTTGCGATTTCTCGTCGGGTGCTCCATCCGGTAGCACCCCTGCCCGCCGGATCAAGGAATGCCGCAGGAACGTGCCGGCGACGCGCGGCCGCGTGTTTTCGCCGGCCGGCTTTCGCCCCGGAAAATCGGAGTTGCCAAACCGGGCGCGGGGTGGTATCGTCCCGCGTAATTTGTGTAAAGAGACCGAACAAAAGGACCGAACTACAAACATGCCAACGATCAATCAATTGGTTAAGAAGGGGCGCAGCCCCCTGCAATCCAAGTGCAAATCGCCCGCGCTGCAGAAGTGCCCGCAGCGCCGCGGCGTCTGCCTGCTGGTCAAGACCATGACCCCCAAGAAGCCGAACTCCGCCCTCCGCAAGGTCGCCCGCGTGCGCCTCACCAACGGGCAGGAAGTCACGGCCTACATCCCCGGCGAAGGCCACAACCTCCAGGAACACAGCATGGTGCTGGTCCGCGGGGGCCGCGTGAAGGACCTCCCGGGCGTCCGCTACCACATCGTCCGCGGCACCCTCGACTGCCTCGGCATCGAAAGCCGCCGCCGCAGCCGCAGCAAGTACGGGACCAAGACCCCGAAGGCCGCCAAGAAGTAAAGGGAGCGCACGATGAGAAGGCACAAGGCAGAAGAACACAGTTTCGCCCCCGACGCCCGCTACAACAGCGAGCTGGTGACGCACCTGATCAACATCATCATGAACCGCGGCAAGAAGTCCACCGCCCAGCGCACCGTCTACGGCGCCCTCGACGCGCTCAAGGAAGGCGTGCCCGAGTCCGAACCGCTCGACGTGTTCATGCAGGCGCTCGAGAACATCAAGCCGAAGGTCGAGGTCAAGAGCCGCCGTATCGGCGGTGCCACCTACCAGGTCCCGGTCGAAGTCCCGGCGATCCGCCAGACCAGCCTCGCGTTGCGCTGGCTCGTCGACTACAGCCGCGGGCGCAAGGGCGTCTCCATGCAGAAGGCGCTTTCGCTCGAGTTGCTCGATGCCTACAAGGGCCAGGGCAACGCCATCAAGAAACGCGACGACACCCACAAGATGGCCGCCGCCAACAAGGCGTTCGCCCACTACCGCTGGTAAGATCGACCCGTCCGGTCCCTTTGCACATCGCGGGACGCCCCGAAACGGCGTCCCGCTTTTTTTGTGCCCGCGCGGGTTCGTCCGGGAGGGGCGCGCTTCCGCGCGACCGTTTCCCGAGGACGCGCAGTCGCGCGTCCCTCCCCCTGACGCCCCCCCGCGGGCGGGCGCCGCCCATGCTTTTGATATTACGGTAAACCATTCGATTTCCTGTGGTTTTCCAACCATGGTGCGGGCCATGAAAAAGGTGGGGCGGGCGTGCCGGGCGGGCCGCTTCTTTCCACCGCTTTTTTGACTTCGGACGCCGGACTTCGGACATCCTCCCCCGCGCCGGACGGAACTTTGTACTGTTGCGGGCGGGAGGGATGGAGTAGAAAGGACGGCATGGTTTGGACGGATCCAACTGACAACCGCGTGCCCGCCGCGGCGGGCGTGACGGCGAGCATCCTGGTCCGCGCCCGGAACGACGAGGCACTGGTCGGGCGCACGCTGGAAGGCCTCTTCTCGCAGGAAGGGGCGCTGCCGTTCGAGGTGGTGGTGTGCGACGATGCGTCGACCGACCGCACGCGCGAGGTCGCGGCGCGTTTCCCGGTGCGTTTCGCCGAGCCGCCGCCGGGGAAGTACATGCCGGGGCGGAGCCTGAACGCGCTGGTGCGGGACGCGCGCGGTGACATCGTGGTGTTCAACAACTCCGACGCGGTGCCCGCCGGCCGCGACTGGCTCCGGGAGCTGCTCGCCCCGCTCCTCGCGGCGCCGGACCGGCCGCGCGCGTGCTTCGCCAACCAACGGCCCCGCGCGGACGCCCGGGAGACGGTGCGGCGCGACCACGCGCGGGCGTTCGGCGACGGCAAGGTCCAGGCGACCTGGCGCTTCTTCTTCTCGCTCGCCAGCTCCGCGACGTGGAAGCGGCTTCTGCTGGAGGCGCCCTTCGACGAAACCATCCGCTACTCCGAAGACGTCGAATGGGCCTGGCGGAACTCGCGGCGGGAGCACGCCCCGGTGGAAATCGTCTACTGTCCGCGCGCCCGCGTCGAGCACTCCCACAACTATACGCTCCGCGAGATGGCGGGACGCTTCCGCGGCGAAGGGGCGTCCGACCGCATCATCTTCGGCGACCGCCCGGCGCTCGCGCGCGAGCTGGCCGGGGCCGCCCGCGAGACGCTCCGCGACTGGGCGTGGCTCGCGTCCCGTCCGCGCGGCTGGCCCGAAATCCCGTGCGCGCCGGTCCGCCGTCTGGTCCAGCGTCTCTCGCACTGGCGCGGAACGCGGGAAGGGACGCCGTGAAGATTCTCCTCTACCTGGACCCGTCCCCCGTCCGCGGCGGCATCGAAGTCTACGCCGACCGCCAGGCCGGCCGCCTGCGCGCCGCGGGGCACGAGGTGGCCGTCATCAGCTGCATCGACCCGGACGCCCTCGCGCGCACCGATGCCGTCTACGTCCACAAATGCGCCTCCGTGGACGACCTCGCCGCGTTCCCGCCCGCCAAGACCACGGTGTACATCCACGACCACGAACCCGTCTGCCCGCGCACCTACGCCTACACCCCGCTCGGCCACACCTGCACCCGCCCCGGCGCCCTCTGGCCGTGCCTCTTCTGCGCGCCCGCGTGCCGCGACTGGCGCGGCGCCCTCCGCCGCGTCCTGTCCCAGCGGCGACGCAAGGAACTGCTCGCGCGGGTGGCACGGATCGTCGTCATATCGGAGTTCATGAAGTCGCGGCTCGTCGCCAACGGCCTGCCCGCGGAGAAAATCGTCGTCTCGCCGCCCAATCCGGCCGAATTCCCCCGTCCGGCGGGGAGCGTTCCCGGCCCCGTGGACCTCCTCTACGCCGGGCAGCTCCTCCGCGGCAAGGGCGTGCAGGTTCTCCTGCGCGCGATGGCCCTCATGCGGCGTCCGCGCACGCTCGACGTCGTCGGCACCGGCAACATGGAGGCGGAACTGCGCGCGCTCGCCGACCGCCTCGGCGTCGCCGGGCGCGTCCGCTGGCGCGGTTTCTCCGCCGACGTGCCCGCGTGGATGGCGGCCGCCGCGTGCGTCGTCGTGCCGAGCGTCTGGCAGGAGCCCTACGGGCTGGTTGCCGCCGAAGCCGTCGCGCTGGGCCGCCCCGTCGTCGCCAGCGACATCGGCGGACTGCCCGAAGCGTGCGGCGGCAGGGCCGTCCTCGTGCCGCCGGGGGACGCGGCGGCCCTGGCGGAGGCGTTGGATTCGGACTTCGATTGCAATCGACCGCAATCGATCGCAATCGACTGCAATCGCGCCAGGAGTTGCCCATGACCGACACCCCCATCAAAGCCTTCGTCTTCGTCGACGCCCTCGGCTGGAAGCAAGTGCAGAAGTACCGCTTCCTGGAGGACCTCCTCCCGCACCGCCGCGCCATCGAGATGCAGTTCGGCTACAGCTGCACGGCGATCCCGACCATCCTGACCGGCGAGCCGCCGGCGGTCCACGGCCATCTCGCCTTCTACGACTACGCGCCGGAGCGGAGCCCCTTCAAGGCCGCGCGGCTCATCGCCCCCTTCATGCGCCCGGAGTCCTTCTGGCGGCGCGGGCGCGTGCGGAACGTGCTGTCCCGGTTCGTCAAGCGCTGGTGCGGCTTCACCGGCTACTTCCAGCTCTACAGCGTCCCCTTCGAGCGGCTCCCGTACCTCGACTACTGCGAAAAGTCCGACCTCTTCGTCCCCGGTGGTCTCGCGCCCGTGCCCAACCTCGCCGACGCCTGGACCGCCGCCGGCCATCACTGGCACATCTCCGACTGGCGCAAGACCGAGGAGGAAAACTACCGCGCCGCCGCCGACCTCTTCCGCCGCGGCGCCGTCGACCGCGCCTTCGTCTACTCCGCCGCGTTCGACGCCCTCCAGCACGACCACGTCGGCGACGACGACGCCCTGCGCCCCAAGGTCGAAGCCTACGCCGCCTCCATCCGCGCCCTCCGCGACGCCCTCGCCGCCGCAGGGCGGCCTTGGGAGCTGACCGTCTTCTCCGACCACGGCATGACCCCGCTCCGCGGCACCGCCGACATCCCCGCCGCGCTCGCCAAGACCGGCCTCGCCTGGGGCTGCGATTACGCCGTCGCCATCGACTCCACCATGCTCCGCTGTTGGTGGCTCCGGCACGGCGCGGAGGAAAAAGTCCGCGACGCCCTGGCCGCCACCGCCATCCCCGGACAGTGGCTCTCCGACGACTACCTCCGCCGCCACGGCGTCTGGCGCGAGGACCGCAAGTTCGGCGACGCCATCTACCTGGCCCCGCCCGGCATCCAATACGTCCCCGGCGACATGGGCGTCAAGCCCCTCAACGGCATGCACGGCTACGACCCCGCCGACGAAGACTCCCTGGCTGCCTGCCTCTCCACCGTCCCCATCCCCGACGCCGTCCGCCGCGTCCGCGACTACTTCTCCCTGATGGCGTAAAGAGGGTCCGGCCACACGGCAACTGTTTTGGGCGGACCGGTTGCCCGTTTCGTGTTGCACGGGAATCCTCCGTGCGCACGCCCCCGGGGACGTATTGGACACGGACGGCTCGTCGGACTCGGTCCGCTCCGCCCACCCCACGCGCGGGCCGAATGGCCCGCCTCTTTCCCGTTCCGGCCCGGTTGGTGCGTTCATGGGAGTTGTCGGGCGGAGAACTTGTGGTTTCGTTCGTGCAAAGCCGGGGAGGGCGGCGAGTTCCCTCGCCGCCGGAGATTGGAACGTGCAAGGGAAGGTCATTGGAGGTGTGGATGCCATTCGGCCAGCATCCGGGGGCAGCACATTTCCGGCAACGGCCTTTGGCATGCCGGACTCCGGCGGGCAGGAAATGTCCGCCCTTCCCTTTCCTGCGCATGGAAAATCGCAAGGTTTCCGCCTGCCAACTTCATGGAGGGATGATGATTTGGAAACAGGGAAAACATTGACGGTTTCCCGTAATCTCATGCGCATGCCGCAGGGTGGAGATCGGAGGGGCGACACGGGGCCGCGGGAGAGGCATCCGCGAATTCCGTTCGCAGAAGGTTGCACGCCACCCGTTCGGCGGCGAGAGTTCTCGCCGCCCTGCACGGGCTTGATGCATTGCGATGTCATCCTTCTCCAGGAACGGAAAAGCGCGCCCCGCGGGGGGCGCGCTTCGTGCCGGAGGGATGACTTTCGTCCGTCAGGGGGCCGGGGCGGCCATGGGCTGGCGGGTGTCCTGTTCGGCGGAGCCCTTACGGATGTAGACGTCGGTGCGGCGGTTGTGCTGCATGTGCTCTTCGGTGTCGTTCGGGAAGATCGGACGGTCGAAGCCGTAGCCGGCGGCGGTCACGCGGGAGGCGTCGATGCCGCTCTTCTCGACGAGGTACTTGGCGACGGCCCGGGCGCGGCGCTCGCTCAGCCGCTGGTTGTAGTCGCGGCGGGACTTGGCGCGCTTGTCGGCATGGCCTTCGACGCGGACGGTGACGGTCGGATCGCGGCGGAGCACCTTGACGACGGGTTCGAGGTCGGCGAAGTACTGCGGACGGATGAAGTCCTTGTCGTAGTCGAACTCGATGAGGAGGGTGAACTTCTGCAGGTCGTCGGAGGCGTCGAGCGGGTCGGTGCCGTCTTCGATGACTTCGTGGCCGTCGCTGACGCCGCCCTTGTCGGTGTCGGGATCGAGCGGATCGGTCTTGTACGCGAGGACTTCGGCACCGTCCTTGAGGCCGTCCATGTCGGTGTCGGGATTGAGGGGATCGGAGGGCGCGCCGGAGTAGGGGTAGGCACCGATGGCGCCGTCGCCGCCGTTGCCGTCGTCGCCGGCATCGCCGCCGGCGAGGCGGGCGTAGGTGCCGCGGACTTCGTCGCCGTCGCCGAGGCCGTCGCCGTCGGTGTCGGGATCGTAGGGATCGGTGCCGAGGCGGGCTTCCTCGCGGTCGGTCAGGCCGTCGCCGTCGCTGTCGATGTCGCCGGGGCCGGCTTCGATGGCGTAGGCGGGGGCGACGTGGCGGGCGGTGCCGAAGCGGTAGCTGACGCCGACTTCGACCAGGCCGTAGAACTCGGCCTCCTTGCCCTGCACGCCGACGGAGCCGTCGAGGCGCAGCGCCCAGGCGTCGTCGAAGTGGTAGAACAGGCCCGCGCCGGCGTGGGCGCCGCCTTCGGTCTTGCCGTTGTCGAGGTCCTCGCCGAAGATCGTGAGGGAGGGCCCGGCCTTCAGGAAGGGATCGATGCGGCGGTCGGCGACGTTGCGCAGGTGCAGCAGGACGTCGATGCCGAGGCGGAGGCCCCAGGTGTCGTCGTCGAGGGCCTTGACGCTGGGATTGAGGTCCTTCTGGCTGCGGGCGTCGAGGACGGGCATGTAATGGATGCCGCCTTCGAGGTCCCACCAGGAATTGAGGCTGTAGCCGAGTTTGCCGAAGATGCCGAAGCCGGGCTCGGCTTCCATGTCGCCTTCGAGATGGTAGTAGTTGCCGCCGAGGGTGGCGAACCAGGGTGCCCGGTCGAACAAATCCTCGTCGGCGGCCCAAGCCGCCGTCGCGCACGCCGCCAGGCAGGCCGCCGCGGCCAGTGTTTTCTTCAAGCTGTTCTTCATCGCATTGTCTCCATTCTGCATTGAATCGCGCACATCCTACCCTTCCCCCCCTTCCCGCGCAACCAAAAACGGCCGACGGGCTCGGCAGCTCCCGCGCGACCGCATCGTCCCCCGCCCGGCAATCCGCGGAAAACGCGGCGCCGGGAAATGCCGCATTGACTTTCCGGCGGCAAACCGATATTGGTTTCATGAACCTTTTGGAACCATTTTCAATGAACACGAAAAAAACACTCGGATTCATCGCCCTCGCCATCGTCATCATCGCCACCATCCTCCTGCTGGAGAAGGGCGGCGTCCTGGGCAAGCGCCCCATCGGCCAGCACACGAGCCGGCTGGAGAAGTACCTCTGCCCGCGGTGCGAGAACCGCGACGAGGACCGGCCGACGTGCGAAAAATGCGGCCAGACCGGTTTCGTCTGGCTCGACCCGACGCAGTACGACGTCGAGAACCTGAAGCTCAAGAAGTTCGCGCAGTGATTCCGTCCGGGCCGGGGGGAACCGTTCCGGCTCCATGAAGCTCATCACCCGCTACCTGCTCGCCAACCTGGTACGGCCCTGGCTGTACATCCTCTTCGGGTTCAGCGCCATCGCCGTGCTGGTGGACCTGTTCGACAATTTCGTGTCGTTCATGGATGCGGGCACGCCCATCGGCTCGGTCCTGCTCTACTACGCCGCGTTCGTCCCGACCTACCTCCCCTTCATGCTGCCGGTCTCCCTCCTGCTCGCGCTCCTCTACGCGCTGTGGAAGCTCGGCAAGAACTCCGAAATCACCGCCATGCGCGCCTGCGGCCTGAGCCTCTGGCAGCTCGCCCGCCCCTACCTCGCGCTCGGCCTCGCCTGCTCCCTCGTCCTCCTCGCCGTCAACGAACGCTTCAACCCGCGCGCCGCGCGCTGGGCCCGCCAGTTCCGCAACCGCCAGGACGACGGCGAGAAGGCGTGCCTCGTCCCCGTCGCCTACAAGAACACCGCCGCCCGCCGCGTCTGGCGCATCAACACCTTCGACATCCGCCCGGAGAACGCCCACGAGATGCGCGGCGTCAGCCTCACGCAGCAGCGGCCGGACGGCTCGGACGAGTACCGCATCGACGCCGACCGCGCCCGCTGGATCAACGGCCACTGGTGGTTCGAGCGGCTCGACATCCACCGCTACACCGCCCTCAACGACCCCGTCGGCGCCGCCGAAAAGCGCCCCGCCATGGACATGACGATGCTCGACGAGACGCCGGACGACTTCCTCAACGAGACCAAGGACATCGAGAACAACGAAAGCTCCGCCTCCGACATCCGGGCCTTCATCCAGGGGCATCCCGACATCTCCGACGCGACGCGCGCCCGCCTCTGGGTGGATTGGAACTACCGGCTGGCGGCGCCGTGGCTGTGCCTGATCGTCATCCTCGTCGGCATCCCCTTCGGGATGCAGACCGGCCGCCGCGGCATGGGTGTCGGCATCCTGTCGGCGCTGCTCATCTTCTTCGGCTACTACGTGATGATGGGGGTTTTCCTGACCTGGGGCAAGCGGCAGCTCATCTCCCCTACCCTGGCCGGATGGCTCCCCGCCCTCTGCTTCCTCGCGCTCGGCCTCCTGATGCTCCGCCGCTGCCGGTAGAGGGGCGGCACCGCACCGAAATGGGGTTTGCGCGGGGGGGCGCCTTCGGGTAGAGTCGGGGCATGATCCAACCCCAACCCACCGTACGGTCCATTCTCGGCGCGCGCACGCGCCCCACCCTGTCGCTGGAGTTCTATCCGCCGAAATCGCCCCTCGGCTTCGGCATCCTCGGCGGCTCCATCGAACGGATGCGCGAGGTGCGTCCCGACTTCACCACCTGCACCTACGGCGCCGGCGGCTCCACCCGCGAAAACAGCTTCGCGGCGTGGGAACTGCTCGCGCGGATGGGCTTCACCCCCGTCGTCGCGCACCTGACGTGCGTCGGGGCGACGCGCGCCGAGCTGGAGGCGCAGATCGACCGCATCCACGAGTCCGGCATCCGCAACATCATGGCGCTGCGGGGCGATCCGCCGCGCGGGGAGACCGCGTTCCGCCCCCCGGAAGGCGGCCTCGCGCACGCGGACGAGCTGGTGGCGCTGGTCAAGTCGCGGCATCCGGACATCTGCTGCGGCGTGGCGGGATATCCGGAGACGCACCCGGAGTCGGCGTCGCGCGAGGACGACATCCGCCACCTCAGGCGGAAGGTCGACGCGGGGGCGGACTTCGTGAACACGCAGCTCTTCTACGACAACCGCGTCTTCCTGGACTTCGTGCGCGACTGCCGCGACGCGGGGATCGGGGTCCCGATCCTGCCCGGCCTGATGCCGGTCGCGAACCGCGCGCAGCTGGAGCGGTCGGTGGCGTTCTCGCGGGCCACGGTGCCGGCGGCGCTGGCGGAGGCGTTCGACCGGGCGCCCGACGACGAGGCGCGGCGCGCGGCCGGGATGCGCTGGACGATCGAGCAGATCGACGGGCTGGTCGACGCCGGGGTCGCCGGCATCCACCTCTACATCCTCAACCAGGCCAACACGGTCCTGGACCCCTACCTCTCCGCCTGCCTGCACCGCTGGCACGCCGCGCATCCGTGAAACCCTTCGCCGCAGCGTTCTTCCTCGCCGCCGCGACCGCCCTCGCCGCCGCGGCCGCCGTGCCCCCGGCCGAGATGGCCGTCGGCCAGGGCGAAGCGTGGGTGCGCGTCCATTTCCCGCCATCCGGCAAAGGCGACCTGCGGACCTTCCGCTGGGAGGAGCCACCGGACGGGATCGATCCCGACACCCTCCTCGTCTGGACCCCCAAGCGGCCCGCATCCATCAAGGAATGGCGGTGGGCCGGCGACGCGGACGC
>CACXEY010000167.1 GCA_902766695.1 uncultured bacterium | reverse complement strand
GCGGCCGCGGTGCAGCACGTAGATCAGCCGGACCTCGCGGCTGACCTTGCCGTTGTGGTTGCTGACCGCCGTCAGGGGGAACCGGATGGAGTTGGGCAGCCCCGTGCTGTCGATCAGCAAGCTGCCGAGATCCCGGCCCTTGCCTTTGCCCTTGGCGCCGACGAGGTCGCGCACCGCGTCGAGATAGGCCGCGAAGAAGCGCCGCTGGAGCGCCTCGCCGCCGAGCGCGGCGAGGAACTCGCTGATGCGCTGGCTCCGCAGGTCGGCGCGGGGCCAGAGCAGGCGGGCGTAGGAGCCCTCCCACCACGATGCGGCGTGGCAGGCGGCCATGCCGCAGAGCACGTAGTGGGCGAGCATGGCGCGGAGGGTGTCGGGGTTGGCGTAGCCGATGGCGTCGAGCGCGGCGCCCAGGCCGGAGGAAGCGAGAAAGGCGCCGAGCACGTAGGCGTCACCGAAGTCGAGGATGAGACGTTCTGGGCCGCGGCGTCCGGCGGGCGGAGGAACGAAGTCGGCGGGCGCGGGCCCGTATTCGCCGGTCTCGGGGTCGAAGGTGAAGACCCCGCGCCGGCGGTTGCGGAAGATGTTGCGCTCTTCGTCGAGCACGAGGCCGATGTTGACGTACTCGTGCCGGACGGTTCCGCCGGCGCGGACCGACCGAAGCCATTTGGCGTACTTGACGCCGTTCTTTTTGTCGAAAGCGAGGAACATGATTCAAACTCCCGGATGTAGATATATTTGTTATTTCTAACTACAATATACCCTCTCATCCCGGAAGCAAGCAAATTCTTTCGGGAATCCGCACTCCCTCCCCATGGTCAGAATTCAGGGCCGGGAATTACAGATGATTGGAAAATATTTTTCCAATGGTTGGAAAAAATGGCCGGATTTTTCCAATGATTGGAAAAATTTTTCGGCAGTTTTCCAATGATTGGAAAAAAGTTTCCAATGGTTGGAAAATTTTTACGGGGCGGGGGAGGCGAGGTCGGAGGCGCGGCGGAAGCGGATGCGGTCGATGTAGAGGGTTTCGCGCACGCGCAGCCAGGGGGTTCCGAAGACGGGATCGAGGGGGGCGAGGCCGTAGGCGGCGGCTTCGGCGGGCAGGGGGAGGTCCTCGAAGACGGGGGTGCCGTCGATCCAGGCGGAGAGGCGGCCATCGGCGACGGCGAGGCGCAGGCGGACGGGGTCCTTGGCGGTGGGACGGGGCGGGACGGCGGCTTCGGCGAAGGGTACGGGCGCTTCCTTCGCCGGGGTCTCGGTGACGGCGCGGACGGTGCC
This sequence comes from uncultured bacterium, assembly GCA_902766695.1. Taxonomy (GTDB): domain Bacteria; phylum Verrucomicrobiota; class Kiritimatiellia; order CAIQIC01; family Lenti-01; genus CACXEY01. The sequence goes on along the minus strand of CACXEY010000167.1, from coordinate 6,682 downwards.
GGTCCGGGGGTTGTAGAGGATGCCGACGCCGTGGCGGCGGTCGGGGCGTAGTTCGATGAGGGCTTCGGGGCCGCCGTTGGCGTCGCCTTTGCCTTTGCCCGCCCAGCGGTAGTCGGCGGAGATGTCGGCGAAATCCAGCGGCGGGGCGGTGGTGTTCTCGGTGGAGAAGCTGAGCTGGACGCGGCCGGGATCCCAGCGGCGGCTCATGTGCCAGGTGAGGAGCCCGGCGTGGTGGATGGAGGCGTAGCTGTCCATGGTGTAGCCGCCGAGGTCGTCCATGTCGATGGCGTCGTGCCAGCCGGGATCGGGTTCCCAGTCGAAGACGATGGTACGGCCGCGTTCGAGGTGGTCCAGCAGGCGGGCGGCGTCGGGGCGCACGGCGTCGGGGAGGGCGGGGAGGGCGTCGCGGAGGAGGGCGAGTTCGGCATCGGCGGCGCCGGCGTCGCGGCGGGCGACGGCGAAGGTGTAGCGGGTGCGGGCGCCCGGGGCGGCGCGGTCGAACGCGGCGGCGGCGCGGAGTCCGGGGAGGCGGGCGGGGCCGAGGAAGGTGGTCTCGCGGTCGCGGTCGAAGCCGTCGGGGGCGAATACGGGCGGGGAGCCGGCGCGCTCCCAGGCGTCGAGGGGCGTGGCGGCGTCGCCGAAGCGGAGGCCGGCGACGAGGTAGTTGCGGAGGACGTCGTCGCGGGGGACGGCGGAGTCGGGGTCGGCGAGGTAGCGGGCGAACAGGTCGCGGAAGACGGGCCAGAAGGCGGGATCGAAGCGCATGGGGAGGGTGTGGCCGGCGGCGGCGTACTCGTCGGGGAGGTCGTTCTGGCCGGCGCAGAGGCCGCCGAAACGCCACCAGGCGCTGTAGGGGACGGGGGTGTCGGTGCGCGGGATTTCCGCCAGGGCGCGGACGAAGTGGAATTTGCCGGTGGTCGTGCCGAACCAGGAGACGCCGCCGAGCAAGGAGACGAGATCGACGGCGGGTTCGTAGTCGGCCTGGCGGGAGAGGGCTTCGGCCAGCAGGCCTTCGAGGGGTTCGCCGCGGAGGGCCGCGATGACAATCAGGGGGCGGCAGGGCGCGGGCCAGTCGGGTTCGAGTTCGAGGGCGGAACGGGCGAGGCGTTCGGCGTCGCCGAGGGTGGCGGCGAAGGCTTCGCGGGCGCCCGGGCGGCAGAGGAAGGACCAGCAGTCGACGGTGCTGATGGGGTGGTAGCGGGTGTCGCTCATCGCGCGGAGGGTGCGGGAGAGGGGCGTGTCCACGCCGAGGCGGTCGAAGCACTCGCAGATGTTCCAGACGCCGTGCTTGGCGCAGCGGGACTGGTAGGCCGGATGGAAGAGGCGGTCGAGCAGGATGCGCGCGCGGCGGCTCTCCGGGGCGAGGCGGGCGATGCCTTCGGCGGCGTTTTCGGCGGCGGCCTCCAAGGCTTGTTCGCGGCGGTTGCGTTCGCAGAGGCGGCTCCAGCCGCGCGTGTCGTCGGTGTAGCACTCGGCGGAGAAGGCGGCGGCGAGGCAGTCGTTCCAGGAGGAGTCGGGGGAGGGACGCCAGTCGACGAGGCGGTCGCGGCTTTCGCGGGCGGCGTCGCCCAGTCCGTGGGCGATGGTGTTGCGGAGCTCGTTGGCGGCGTAGAGCCAGGGGAGCGGCAGGGATTCCTCCGCGGCGCCTTCGGGGAGGATGCGGTCCAGGAGGGCGCGGGCCGCTTCGCGGACCGTTTCGCGGTCGGGGTCGGCGGCGTCGCGGCCCGCAGTCAGGGCGTCCGCGAGGGGGGAGAGGACGTCCTCCAGTCCGGCGGGGGCGGGCGTCAGGAAGTCGTGCCAGAAGGCGCGCTTGTCGGGAAGCAGGTCGCGCTCCGTCGTGGTGCGGTCGGTGAAGGTGAAGGACCAGTCGCCCGGCGTCCAGGCGTCGGCCGGGGCGGGGGCCGGTTCCGCGACCGGTTCCGCGGCGGCCGGGAACGCCGCGGCGAGCACTGCCAGCACCGCCAGCGCGGCCCGAAGGTTTTTCCTGCAAGTATCCATGTCCGCCTCTCGTGTCCGGGCCCTGCGGGGCAATTCCCGGGGCCGTTATTGAAGCACCTTACCATGGCCGCCGCCCTTTGTCACGGGGGACGGAAGGGGCAAACTTCCATGGGCGGGAGGATGGCGGAAAACCGCAGGAAAACCGAGGTTTTTCCGTAATTGCAAATGCGGGGGCAGGAAGGCCCCGCGAGGGGGGAAGGGGCGGCGGTCAGCGGGTCCAGCGGGTCCAGGCGTCGTCGGGGGCTTCTTCGACGGTGGTGCGGGCGTCGAAGTCGATGATGCGGGTGCGGGGATCGAGGATGCAGAGCTTGGGGATGTATTCGACGTCGAGAAGGCGGTCGAGGCGCTTGCGGGCGTCGGATTCGGGGGGGATGAGCCAGGCGGTCATGTGGTGGGTCTTCATGTATTCGAGGGAGGCGTCGCGGGTTGCGTCGCAGCCGACGAGGACGAGGGCGAAGGGTTTGCCTTCGTCGCGGAGGCGGTCGGCGAATTCGACGAGGCGCGGGGTGAAGGTGCGGCACGGGGGGCACCAGGAGGCGGAGAAGTAGAGGCCGATGTATTGGCCTTCGAGGTCGGCGGGATCGGCGGGGTTGCCTTCGGAATCGAGGAGGTCGCCGCCGAAGAGGTCGCCGAGGGGATCGGCGTGGGCCGGGAGGGGGCGGGGTTTGAAGCGGGATTCGGACGGAGCCGCCGGGGCCGCCGGAGCGGGCGCCGAGGGCGTGCCGAGGCGGATGCGGTCGATGGAGAAGGCGGGGGAGGGGGAGGGGGAGGTGGTGCCGAAGGCGGGATGGTAGTCGGTCTTGCGGGGGAAGGTGTCGGGGACGGGGACGGAGGTGAAGAGGGGGTCGCCGTCGAGCCAGGCGTCGAGGAGGCCGTTTTCGCAGCGGATGCGGAGGCGGAGGATGGCGGGGAAGTCGGGCGCGGGGTCCCAGCCAGGGCGGTATTCGGCGGTGGCGAAGGGGTGGCGGACGTGGAAGTCGTCGGGGTCGGTGAGGTAGGCTTCGGCGGGGCAACGGGGGTTGGCTTGGCCAGAGCCGGCGAAGGGGAAGACGGCGACGCCGACGCAGTGGGCGGGGGAGGCGTGGAGGCGGATGTAGTAGCCGCAGGCGGCCGGATCGGCGCCTTCTTCGGCGGGGTGGGAGAGGATGGTGAAGTCGGCGGCGGCATCGGTGGTCTTTTTGCGCCAGAGGTCGATGGAGGCGCCGTCGTGGCCGTCGTGGCCGCGGACGCGGTAGGCGAGCCAGCCGCCGGTGGGGAGGCGGACCCAGCTGGCGCCTTCGCGGTAGAAGGTGATGGGGCCGGGCTGGTCGATTTCGTCGCGGCCGCCGCCGGGTTCCCAGTCGAAGGCGATGTGCTGGTCGCGTCCGATGCGGGCGATGACGGCAAGCTGGGCCAGGGAGTCGGAATCGGCGGCGACGGAGCAGATGTCGTCGAAGGCGGCGGCGGCGGCGTCTTTGTCGCCGGTGGCCAGGGCGGCGGCGTGGCGGGAGAGGGCGCCGGGGGCGGCGGCGGCGAGTTCGGCGGCGGCGCGCAGGATGGGGATGCCGCCGACGCCGACGAGGGAGGCGCCGCGCGGGACGGAGGGGTTGTCGGGTTCGGTCCAGAGGGCGGCGAGTTCGTCGGGGGGAAGGCGGTCGAGGGCGGCGAGGGCGGGGGCGGGATCGCGGAAGCGGGCGGCGGTTTGGAGGTAGGCGCGGAAGACTTCGGGGCGGGGGACGCCGGGCTCGGGGGCGGCGAGGTAGCGCTCGAACATGTCGCGGAAGGCGGGCCAGAGGCGGAGGTCGAGGTCGAGGGGGACGGGGTAGCCGGCGCGGGCGTAGGCGCGGCGGTCGGAGGGGCGGGAGAGTTGGTCCTTGGTGAGCCATTCGAGCATTTCGAGGGATTTGAAGGGCATGACGGTGTCGGGCCGCGGGATGTCGACGAGGGCGCGCAGGGTGCGGAGGGCTTCCGCGGGGGCGCCGTTGCCCCAGCGGGGCCGCATGAAGGTGCGGAGGCGCGAGAGGACGTAGGTGTAGTCGATCTGGCATTCGAGGCACTGGCGGGCGAGCTCGTAGATGCTTTCGGGGCGTCCGGAGCCGCAGGAGGAGCCGGCCTGCTCGATGAAGTAGACGTAGGGTTCGGGCCAGCGGGGCTCCAGGGCGTGGGCGCGCTCGGCCCAGGCGATGCCGGAGGCCATGTGTTTGCGGAAGCCTTGCCAGCCTTCGTCGGTCACGTCGCTGGCCCAGCCGCCGCCGCGGGACTTCCACGCGCGGCGGATTTCGCTGAAGGCGATGAGGGAGGAGGCGACGGCGTTGGATTCGCCGATTTCGGTGAAGGCGGCGGCGAGAGGGCTGGGGGTGGAGGCGTCCTCGGGGAAGGCGAAGTTGGCGTTGTCGGGGCAGAGGATGCAGCCGAATACGCGGCCGCGCAGGCCGGTGGGATTGAGCTGGGACACGACGAGGGCGGCACGGCGGGCGCCGAGGGGGCGGAGGGCGGCGCGGCGGGAGAGGGTGTCGGGGTCGGTCCAGTTGGTGGTGGCGGTGAGGTAGCGGTCGGCGGCCATCGCGGAGGCGAAGAGGTCGCGCCAGGAGCGGTCGGCTTCGGGCACGGGGGCGTCGCCGCCGTCCCCGTGGGTGGCGACGGCCAGCCACGCGGCCACGGCGTCGTCGGTCTGCCCGGCGGCCTGCCGCAGCGCCGCCACGGCGTGGGCCCACGGGAGGGACAGGGACGGGAGGTCCGGGGCGCCTTCCCCGGCGGCGAACTCCGGCAGGGTGCGTTGGAGGAGGTAGGCGGCGGCTTCCGCGCCATCCTGCCAGCCGAGGGCGAGAAGGCGGGCGAAGTCGTCCACGGGCAGGTCCAGGCCGGCCGGCGGCTCGAGGAATTCGCGCCAGAAGGCGACCGCTTCCGCGTCGATGTCGCGGGAGGTGATGGTCTCGGACGTGGTTTCGAAGGGTATGGGGTCGTCCCAGGACAGGACGCGCGGCGGGGGCTCGTCGGGTATGGCGCGGGTCTTGGTGGCGGTGCGGCCGTGTCCGAAGAAGGCTTTTACGAGGTCGGCGGGGGCGCGGAGACGGGCGGCGAGGGAGCCGTCGTCGGCGATGTAGCCGAAGAAGTCGATGGAACACGGGTCGGGGATGGCGGGAATGAAGGAGGCGATTTGCTGCGGAAGACCGGCGAGCAATGCCGGGAGGTCGAGATGGGCGATGGCGCAGGCGGGGGCGTCGGGTTCGGGATAGGCGGCGCGGAAGGCGGGTGTTTGGTCGAAGGGCGTGGCGGTGCCGTCGAGCGCGGCGTCGATGGCGGCATGGAGGAGGGAGAAGTCGGCATCGTTGGCGGCGAGGAGGAGGCCGTCGGGAAGCCAGGCGAGGGAGAGGGTGATTTTTCCGGCGGCCAGGCCTTGGGCGAGGATGGCGCAGGGGGTTGCACCGCCACCGCCGCCGAATTTGTCGAGATGGCGGGCGAAGGCTACGGGGTCGGCCACGGCGAGGGTGTCGACGGGGATGTCGCGGTGGGGAGCGGCAGGGACGAGGGAGGCGGTGTCGGAGTGGCGGGCGAAGAGCGAAAGGAGGGCGGTGCGGGCCGTGGGGGTGTCGACGAGGCCGGCAAAGGCGACGGCGCGGGGCAAGGGGAGGGTTCCGGGGGCGTCGGAACCGGCGGGAGGGAAGAGGGCGATGGACGAGGGTTGTCCGGCGCGGCGGCGGTCCACCCCCGCCATGAACGACGGCGCGGCGACGTTCCGGAAGGCGTCGGGCAGGCTGGGGTCGGAGGCGTCGGCGTAGAAGGCGACGGCGCCGGGGAGGTTCACGCAGGCCGTGGAGGGCGGGATGGGGCCGCCGAGGGAGCGGTAGTAACCGACAAGATCGCTGCCGGGGACGGGCGCAAGGACGGCATGGAGGGCGAGCGTATCGCCGTCGAGGCCGAGGCCGGCGGAGAGGGAGTCGACGTTGCGGCGGACGAGGGCCACGCGGTCGGGATCGAAGGCGGAGTCCTGGAGGCAATCGGGACGGATTTGCCCGGCGATGTCGCCTTCGGCGGGGAGACTGGCGGGAAGGGAGGGCTGGAGGTCGAGGGCGGCGCGGAGGGCGTCGGGATTTTCGGAAACGGCGGTTTTGCCGTCGGCGGCCGCGATGCAATAGCGGAAGGAGCCGGAAGGCGGGACGACGACCTGCCAGCCTTCGGGGGCATCGGGTTCATTGGTCCAGGATTCGGCGGCAAGGAGCTCGAAGAAAGCCTGGCGGTCGTCGGGAGAAAAGGAGTGGAAATCGGTCTCCTGGGGTGGGCGGGAGTTGAAAATGACGCTGGTATACGCAATGTCGCGTCCGCGGAGGAACTCGAGGATGGGGGCTTCTTCGGGATGGAAAGAGAAGAGTTCGGGAATGCCGGTGCGGTCGAACATGCGTTCGGCAGCGGCCTGGCTGCGGCATTCGATGACGGTGTAGGCCGTCCCGGGCGGAACGGGACCGGCGGGGGCGCCGGCGGCGATGGCGATGGAGAGGAGGATGGCGGCGGCGATGTGTTTCATGGGGGACCTTTCGGTTGGGGACTGCGGCTTGCATGGACCCGTCTACCAGAAGCCGCCCCGTGATGCAATGGCAAAGTCCCATTTTGCGCAATCCTCGGGTGGGAGCAAAAAGTGTAAGGTAGGAGATGGGCAGCGGGTGGGGTTCAGACGGCGATGAGGAAGTTCGAGCGGAGGGTGCCGCGC
>CACXEY010000166.1 GCA_902766695.1 uncultured bacterium | reverse complement strand
GGGGATGCCGGAGACGCCGGGGGCGTGGGGTGCGTGTCCGGCGGGGCCGTAGGCGGCGCCGGGCATGGGGGAGGTGTGGTCGTGCTGGAGGCGATGGTGGAGGTCCTGGAGGGCGCCGGAGGGGTAGGGGGTGGTGGCGGCGGGGGCGGTGGGGAGTTGGAGGAGGGCGGGGCATTTTTCGGGAGGGGCGCCCATGTATTTGGTGACGGTGAGGGTGTAGGGGCCTTCGTGGGTGCGCGCGGCGGTGATGCAGATGGCGCAGCGGGCGGCGACTTCGTCGTGGAGGCGACGGGCGATTTTGGAGACGGGATGGGGGAGGATGAGGATGGCCGTGGGGGCGGTGTCGGCCAGCAGGGTGAAGAAGGCTTCGATGCGTTCTTCGAGCTGGGCGGCGGGGGCCGCCAGCCAGGGAATGACGGGGTCGAAGACGACGAAGGTGTAGTGGCGGCCGGTGATGAGGGCGCGGAGTTCTTCGAGGGCTTCGGGGAAGGGCAGGAGGGGCAGGTGTTCGTCGTAGGGGACGATGCTCAGCTGCTCGGATTCGATGGCGGCGGAGATGTCGCTGCCCAGGCCGTAGGCGGTCAGGGCGACGTGGTCGGGGGGCTGGTCGGTGAAGAGGAGGACGTTTTCGCCGATGCGCAGGAGGTTGGAGAGGAAGCGGATGGCCAGGGTGGAGGTGCCGCTGCCGCGTTTGCCGGAGAGGAGGGCGGGATGGGCGAGGTAGAAGCCTTCGAAGAGTTCGTCGAAGGGCGGGATGTTGGATTTGATCTTGGTGAAGCTCATGGCTCAGGCGGCGGCCGGCGGGCAGGGGGTCGGGTCAGGGGTAGCGGGGGTCGGGGGGGCGGATGCGGTTTTCGAGGGTGCCGCGGTTGCGGATTTCGTAGGTGACGTTGGTGATGAAGCCGACGAGCTGGGTGACGGAGGAGACGGGGTTGGGGAAGGTGCCGTAGCGGATGGAGTAGATGCTGCCGGGGGCGCTGCCGTTGATGAGGACGGGCTTGGCGATGTTGTGGGAGAGGATGGCTTCGCGCGCGGAACGGACGCCGGAGAGGAGTTCGGGGGAGACGGGGAAGGTGTCGAAGGATTGGCCGACGGGGTTCGCGGGGACGCCCGGGATCTGCCGGAAGAGGTCGTTGCCATGGAGGATGACGCCGGAGGCGGGGTCTTCGACGTAGATGGCGGCGGGCAGGGCGGAGAGGAGGGCTTCGAGCTGGTCGGCGTGGGCCTGGGCGACGGGGTTGGAGGAAAGGGTGTGGATGTGGCGGAAGCGGTCGATGTCCAGGCGCAGTTTGTAGGGCAGGAAGGCGCTGTCGAAGGGTTTGTCGAGGACGTCGAAGGCGCCGGCTTCGTAGCACTGGATCTTGCTCTTGGCGTCGGCGAGGGCCGTGGCGACGATGACGGGGAAGACGCCCAGCAGGCCGTTCTTCTGCATGAAGTCGAGGACCTGGAAGCCGTCCATGACGGGCATCATGATGTCGCAGAGGACGGCGGCGATGGGTTTGGGCGGGTTGCGGAGGTACTGGACGATTTCGGCGCCGTTGCGGGCTTCGAGGAGGTCGAAGTGCTGGAAGAGGATGCGCCGGATGATGGAGCGGGAGAGTTCGGAGTCGTCGGCGGCGATGATGCAGTCGCGCTCGCCGCCGTAGCCGGGGGCGAGGGGGGAGGGGGCGGCCGGCGCGCCGGGCATGGCCGGGGCCGGTCCAGAGAGGGGAAAGGCGAAGTCGGTGGGCTGGGTCATGGGTGGGTTCCTTTCAAGGCGTGTACCGGTCAGAATTGGGCGGAGAGGGAGAGGAGGACGGCGTGGTCGATGTACTCGCGGAGGGCGACGACGTTGCCTTCGAGGTCGACGGCGAGGATGGAGTTGAGGCGCTTTTCGAGCTTGCCGTTGAAGCCCCAGGAGAGGTGCCAGTTGGAGCCGGTGTCGTCGCGCGGGACGTAGACGGTCTTGGTTTCGGTGACGGTGTTGGCGATGCCGTCGACCATGACGTCCTTCTCTTCTTCTTCTTCGCTCTCGTAGAGCTGGGAGCCGCGGCCCTCGGAGCGGGCCCAGCCGGCGAGGAAGTCGAAGTCCATGGAGAAGCCTTCCCACGCCTGGTGGTAGCGGAGGAGGCCCATGACGCGCTCGTCCCAGTAGGGGGTCCAGTAGTAGTCGCAACCGTCGGAGGTGGAGACGGTGGAGAACTGTCCGCCCGCCCAGACGCCCATGGAGGGGGAGATTTCCCAGAGGGACTGGCCGAAGGCGGAGTACATGGCGTTGTCGTCGTCGTAGGTCCAGTACTGGGCGCGGGACTCGATGGCCCAGTGGTCGGTCGGCAGCCAGTCGGCACGGACGGCGACGGAGTGGTAGAGGACGTCCTTGGCGGCGGAGGGGACGAGGTTGTGGTCGTAGAGGAGCAACAGGGTGAGGGCTTCGAGGGGATGCCAGAGGGCGCTGACGGAGCCGACGAGGTGGTTGCGGTCTTCGGCGAGGTCGAAGGTGTGGGAGTTGAGGCCGTCCTGGAGGTTGAAGTTGGTGGTGATGTTGGGGTTGTCGCTCTGCTTGCGGGAGACGACGCCGATCTGCCCGGCCAGGACGAGGCCGCTGTCGGTCTTGTGGGAGAGGCGCAGGAGGGCCTCGGTCTGCTCGCTCTTGAAGGTGTACTGGCTCTGTTCGTAGGTGACGTTGGTGATGTAGACGGCGTTCCAGTAGGGGCGGACGACCTGCTTGAGCTGGGACTGGCGGACGGTGGCGCCGACGGTCCAGTCGGCGGGGAGGTTGATGGAGGCGGAGGCGCCGATGCCGAGGGTCTCGATCTGGTCGTTGGCCTTGGATTGGTCGGCGCTGACGGCGAAGAAGGGGTCGAACTCGAATTCTTCGCTGGCGATGGGGCCTTCTTCGACGCGGTAGGTGGTGCCGGAGAGGACGGCGAGGTCGTTGGTGGTGGAGGCGGTTTCGGTGCCGTCCGGGACGACGAGTTCGCGGACTTCGAGCGCGGGGCGGTTCTGGAAGTGCGTGTGGATGTCGTTTTCGAGCTGCTTGCAGAGGACCTCGGGATAGCCGTCGCGGCGGAGGACGCCGAGCATGTCGAGGGCGAGATTGGGGCGGTTCATGAGCATCGCGAGGTTCGCGCGCAGGACGCGGGCCAGGAAGGCGGGGTGGAATTCGTAGGCGTGGCGGACGAGGTCGGCGCCTTCGGTGGTCCAGGAGGGTTCGTAGCGGCTGCAGAGCAGGAGGTTGTCGCCCGCGAGGGTGTAGCCGGCGGGGGAGGGGACGAAGCCGAGGCGGTAGGTGCGGCCGCATTCGGCCAGGATGGAGGAGCAGGCGCTTTTGGCTGGGTTGAGGTTGCAGGCGGCTTCCTGGCCGATGTCGCCGTAGGGGTAGGCGACCATGGGAATGCCGTCGGCGGGGTAGAGGTCGCCGAGCTCGCGGCGGAGGATGCGGTCGGACTCGCGGAATTCCTTGCGGATGCGCCGGTCCCACTCGTTCATGGATTCGAGGCGGTTGCGCTTGGGCAGCCACACGCGGTTCGGCAGCGGCGCGCGGATGTCGAGGCCGTCGGCGTCCACGGGCTTCTTGATGTAGGAGTTGTGGAGCTCGGAGCCGACGACCCAGTTGCCGGATTCGGCGGCTTCGCGGAGTTCTTCCCAGGTGGCGAGGGACGGGGTGTAGTCCTTCGGCGGGTCGCTCGGGGCGAAAATCCCGAAGGGCACGCCGAAGTCGGCCGCGACCTCGGTCCCCAGCGCGAGGGAGGAGCGCAGGTTGTCGTCGAAGGTCACCGCCACGATCTTGCGCGGCGGCGCGATACCGGACTCGCTGGAGCCTTTCGGCGGGAAGCGGCGGGTGCCGGTGACGCAGTAGCGGAGCCAGTCGAAGAAGCGCGCGGTCGCGGGCGGCTCCTCGAAGGTCTCGCCGGCCGAGGCGCGGGCTTCGGCGCCGACGTGCTCGGGGATGTCGGAAGGCGAGATGAGCTTCCAGCCTTCGCGCTGGAGGGCGGTGAGGTGCTCGTGGAGGCGGCGGACCGATACGGTGGGGACCCAGTCGGATTCGGTGAGGTCGTGGTAGAGGAGCGTCAGGACGGCGCCCTTGGAGGCGGCCTTCTCCAGTTCGTCGATGTGGTCCATGGCGTCACGGAAGCGGCCGCGCGCCATGTCGAGGTTGGCGAGATGGTAGTGGAGCATCGGGGAATTGCCCTGGAAGTGGGCGAAGGAGTCGGAGATGATCTGCTCCGCGTCGTCGAACCGCCGCTCGCGCAGGGCGATGTTGAACAGCAGCATCTTCGCGCGCGTGTTGTTTGGGTTCTGGTGGGCCAAGACTTCCACCGCCTGGCGGTGGGCGTCCTCGATGTGCCGGGCCTGGAGGAGGCGTTCGCCGTAGAGGAGGCGGGTGCCGACGTCGGAGGGGTCGTCCTCGAGCGCGTCGCGGATGAGGCCCAGCACGAAGTCCGTTTCGTAGGTGCCCGGCGTGCGCTCGTTCGCGAGATGGCAGCGGTTGGCCAGCCGCACCCGGAGGTTGGCGCGCGTGAGCGGGTCGTCGGTCTCGTCGATGACCTTCAGCACGAGGTCGATGTCGGCCTGCCCCGCGATTTCCGCGATGTCCGCCCGCATCCGCATCGCGCGGGTATTGGACGGGTCGAGCTCCAGAACCGCCTTGCACAGGTCGTTCGCGGTCTCCAGCTCGCCGATGCGCAGGTCGAGCTCGGCCTGGTCGAGCATGAAGCGCGGGTTGTCGGGGATGACCTCGTTGACCACGCGGAGGATTTCCTCGGCCTCCTCGTACTGCAGGCGCTGGGTCAGCAGCGCGGAGAGGTCGATGGCGATGTCCAGGCGCTCGGGCTCGGCGGCGTAGAGGTTGCGGAAGATGGTTTCGGCGTCGTCCACCAACCCGATGCGCATCAGGTTCTGCGCGAACCAGTAATTCACGTCGAACTGGTCGGGGTTGATGGTCAGGGACTTGCGGAAGTTGGCGTCGGCGGTGCGCCAGTCGCGCTTGATGATGTAGAGCTGCGCGAGCAGCGAGTAGGGCAGCGCCTGGTCGGGCATGAGGCGCTGGAAGTAGTGCCACAGGCGGTCCGCGTCCTCCAGCCGGTCCGTCTTGATGTAGGCCCAGCCGAGGCCTTCCCACGCCGGCTGGATGGCCGGATCGCGGCGGATCGCCTCCTCCAGGTACGGGACGCACTCCTCGTACTCCTCGTCCTGGAGCAGCATCAGCCCGTGGTAGAGTAGCGCGTTCTGCGGCGTCACCGAGACATCGTCCTTGTGCGCCTTCTCGATGACCTCCTCGTAGGACTTGAGCAGCTCCGGATTCGTTTGCTCCGGCGGAATCGGCAGGATGTCCGAGAACGGCCGCACCGGCTCCGGCGGCGGCGGCACCGACAGCAGCGGCGGCGGCTCCGCCGAAGCCCCCGGCGCCAGCGCCAGGGCGGCCAGCAGCGCCGCGGCGGCACCCAGCGTCCGGACGGGACCGAGGGCGCGGCGGCGGCGGCAACTATGGGATTTTTCGCGGACGGTCTTCATGGATTTCGCTTCAGGACGAGGCGGATCGGCGGAAAGATGGATTGGGGTTCAAGGGAGTTTTGGGATGGCCGTTCGGCCCGTGCATGGCCGGGTCAGCGGCCTCCGTAGAAGTTCTTGACGCAGGCCTTCGCGACGGCCTTCGCGCCGCCGACGGCCAGGTGGATGCCGTCCGGGTCGCGGACCATGATCGCCGCGCCCGACTGATCCATCATGTACTGCGAATAAACGCCCGGCTTGCGCGAGAAGCACGAAGCCATGTCGAACAGGAAAAACTTGTCCTTGCGCGCCTCCTCGCCGGCCAGTTCCGTCGCGATGCGATTGACGATCTGCGCGTGCTCCTGCACCGCGGGATCCTTCATCGGCGGCAGCAGGAACCACACCACCAGGTCCACGTCCGCCGCCAGCAACTGGTCCATGAACCGTGCGATGCACTCGCGGTACGCCGACTCCCAGGCGGGGCCGCCGTAGGGGACGATCGCGCCGTCTTCCGTTTCCAGCGCCTGCTTGTCGTTCGTCCCGAGGGCCACGAACACCGTTTCCGGCTTGTTTTCCTTCAGCAGCTCGTCCAAGCGGTTGAACCAATTGAACACCGACGGCCGGACCAACCCGGACCCCAGCGACGAAAACGCCACGGCGGGCTGGATACCCGCCTGGCGGAATTCCTTCTCCATGTTGGCGCCGAGGATGCGCATCATCGAATCCCCGACCATCAGGACCGGCGTCGACCCCTGCGGGAACTCCGGGGCCTCCCCGGCCGCCGCATTCACCGCCACCAGGCCCGCCAGGACCATCATCGCGCAGCATTGAAGCAACTTTTTCATGGCAACTCTTTTCTGGAAAAACACCTATTCCTTTGCCGTCCAGTATGCCACACCTCCCCCTCCCACGCAAGCCGAATCCCCTTCCCGCCGCAATTCCGCGCCGCAGACCACCAAAGGGCAGGATGCATCGTCCCCGCCCTCCTCGATTCCCGCCTGCCCCGGCGGGATGCGTTCTTGACATCTGCCGGGCAAGGTGGGAAAACCTATCCGTTTTCCAAAAACGTAGATTGTTGCGGTTTCGGAAAACGATGTTGCCATGAGAATTGCCCGCGATTTCTATCTCCAACGCCTTCGCAAGGTCGAGGGCAACGGTCTCGTAAAGGTCATCACCGGGGTGCGCCGTTGCGGAAAGAGCTTCCTGCTCTTCACGCTCTTCCGCGAAGAGCTCCGCCGCCGGGGCGTGGACGACGCCCACGTGGTGGCGGTCCAGCTCGATGACGAGGAAGCGGCCCCCCTGCGCCTCCCCCGGGCCCTGTCCGCCTGGGTCCGGGAGCGGCTCCCCGGGGATGGGGCCCCCACCTACGTCCTCATCGACGAAATCCAGATGTGCAAGCCGCCGCCGGAGGAACGGGGACGACCCGATGCCGTCACCTTCTACGATGTTCTCAATTCCCTGATGAAGAAGCCCGGCGTGGATGTCTACGTGACCGGCTCCAACTCCGAAACCCTCTCCCGCGACGTGGCCACGTCTTTCCGCGACCGGGGTGTCGAAATTCGGGTCTGGCCCCTCAGCTTTTCCGAGTGCCTTCCTGCCATGGGACTTGAAAAGGCCGAAGCCTGGGAGCGCTATCTGGCCTGGGGCGGGATGCCGCTGGCCGTCCTTTCCCCCGATGATGCGGAACGGGCCGCATACCTTGGCTCGCTCTTCGCGCGCATCTATCTCAAGGACATCACGGAACGCTGGTCGCTTGCGGCCGACGGAGGATACGCCCTCGATGCCCTCGTGGACGTCCTCTGTTCGGGGGTCGGCTCCCTCACCAATCCGTCCCGTCTGGCGGATGCCTTGCGCTCCGGACGGCGGGTTTCGGTCAGCCGCCCGACGGTGGCCTCCTACATCGGGCATCTCGAAGACGCCTTCCTGTTCACCCGCGCCGACCGCTGGGATGTCCGGGGGCGGCGCCACCTCGCCTCGCCCTCGAAGTACTATTCGGTCGATCTCGGTCTCCGGAACGCCCGGCTGAACTTCCGGCAGCACGAACGGGGGCACCTCATGGAGAACGCGGTTTTCAACGAACTCCGCATGCGCGGCTACGGCGTCGATGTCGGCGTGGTCTCCACCGTCGTCCGTGGGGCGGACGGCCGGTCGGAGCGGAAGACCACCGAAATCGACTTCGTCGCCACCAGTGGCCCGCGGCGCGTGTACATCCAGTCCGCATTTGCCATTCCCGACGAAACCAAGCGGGATCGGGAAACCTATTCGCTCCGCCACACCGGCGACTTCTTCCGCAAGATTGTCGTCGAAAACGGCTTCCGCCAACCCATGCAGGATGAAAGCGGAGTCACCTATGTCGGCGCGATTCCCTTCCTCACCGATCCTTCCATCCTCGAATCGCTGATGTAGCGCGCGGATTCGGGAATTTTGGAGCGGGTGGAGGGTGCGGATGCCCCTCCGTACCCCCCCCGAAAACCTCCGTGCCTCCTTCCTCCATTTCCTCAGTGTTGACGCCGCAGGCCCGCCCGGGTAGGCCCCGAAAATTGTTTCCAATCATGGGAAAATTTTCCGCGCCAGAGACAGCGATTCTTTCTCTTCCTTGCCGCATGGTCGCGCGGAAGCGCGACCCTCCCGGGAGGGACTCCACGGGGAGGGACGCGCTTCTGCGCGTCCGCAGTGGAAATGACGGCTTGATGCCACACTGTTTTGGAATCGCGCAATTGCCAACGAGTTTGTATGGCGCGGATGCTCCTCCAACACCCCCCCCCATAAAAACCCTCCGTCCCTCCTTCCTCCGGTTTCTCCGTGTTGGCGCCGCAGGCATGCTGGAGGTCACACGGTCAGGAAGCTGGAGGGGCCAAGGGAGGGGGAGGAGGATTCTTCCTGGAGGACGGCGGCTTCGGCGGCGGGGCGGAAGTCTTCGAGGGTGCGGCGCCATTGGTCGGCGCGGTTGATGAAGGTTTCGAGTTGGGTGCAGAAGGTGTCCAGGTCCAGGCCGGACGTAGGGGTGCGCCATTGGAGGACGAGGTCGCCGGTATCGGACAGCAGGCCGAAGGCCATGTCGTCGCGGGAATGGAAGTGGATGGTCGCTTCCAGCAGGGTCTCGAGGAAGATTTCTTCTTTCTCCGGCGGGGGTTTGCCGAGGACGGCGCATACGGCCAGGGCCGCGCCATCCGGCACCGGCGCGATGTCCACGGGCATGCCGTCGATTTCCAGGGCGCAGGCGCCGTCGTGGACGGTCAGGCCTTGGATTCCCAGGCGGGCCGCGAAGGCCGGCAGCAGTTCGTCGGGTTCCATGGGGGCTCCGTTTCCGCCTAGGCGTCTTGGGCCGGGACGAGGTTGAGTTCGAAGTCGAGGGTGCAGTCGGCCTGGATCCGGAATGGCTCCGGCATGGCATCCAGCGCCCGGAACAGGGCGTGCGGTTTGCAGGCGACGGTGCCGTTGGGGAGGGTCTCGGTTTCGTTGATGCGGGAGGAAACCTGGTCGTCGTTGTAGGGGGTGTAGTCGAGGTTGGCCAGGCGGTTGAATTCGTTGCCGGCGAGGCTGTAGCCGAGGAGGGACTTGATGCTGCTTTCGGGGGCCAGGGGGAGGTTTTCGCCGGGTTGGTCGTGGGCCTCGAAGGAGTTGATCTGCTTGTCCACTTCGTAGAGGAGGTCGATGCCGCCGTTGTCCTTCTTCTCTATGGTGAAGGTGCGGGTGGCGCGGCCCGTGCCGCGGGGCGGGGTGCCGAGGTCGAAGATGGGCTGGTTTTCTTCGGGGGCGACGGCGTATTGGATGCCGTTTTCGCCGGCTTTTTCGGTTTTCTGGGAGAGGAGGGCCATCAGGAGGTGGACTTTTCCGCGGGCGGGCGGCGGGAGGGTTTCGTAGCGGGCGGTGTCGTCGCCGGTGACGAAGCGGGCGAGCTGGTCGCGGGCGGTGGCGAAGTCGTTGGAGAGTTTGATGGTCCGGTCGCCGTCCTGGAGGGTGGCGTCGATGCCGTGGGCGAGGTCCTGCTCGAACTGGCTGGCCTGCCCGGCGGCGAGCTTCTGCATTTCGCCGCAGACGGTGATGTTCAGCATGGCGGCGGCGTTGGCGCCGAGCCGCGAGCCGAGGGACCGGAGCGGGTCGTTGCACTCGCCGAGTTTGTTGCGGACGATGCGCCGGGCTTCGTCCGCCGCCCGGCCTTGGCCCTTGACGGTGGCGTCGAGGTAGGCGTCGACGTTCTGGGCGTTGATGGCGCGGGCGAGGGAGAGGTTTTCTTCGACGAGGGCGTCCCCGCCCAGGGCTTCGAGGTCGGGGATGCCGTTGCATGAGCCGATTTCCACCGGCGTGGCGCCGGGGGTGACCCGGATGAGGTTCTCGTGGACGCAGTAGGCGAGCATCTCCAGGAAGTTGCCGGCGATTTCGCCCGCGTCCTTCAGGCCCTCCAGCGTCTGGACGGAGACGCCGCCGCGGGGGACGCCGTCGGTCTCCCCGTTCCGGTAGCGGGAGTAGAGGCGGTAGAGGTGGGCGGTGGTCGGGGAGTTCAGGGCGTCGCGGAGGCGCCCCAGCGCGGCGGCGCTGCAGCGCGAGAGCATGACCATGCCCGCGAAGGCGCGCAGCGTGGTCTTCGCATCCGGTTCGGCCGCGTATTTCTTGGCGGCGCCGGAGGAGTCCAGGGCCGCCTGGAGGATGTCGTAGAACTGCCGGACCGCCTTGTGGATTTCCATGCCCCTGGAGCCCGCGTCGAGGCGGCGGAACAGGTTCAGCGGCGCCCGGTTCGCCGCCTGCACGAGGCCGGCGAGGATGTCCCGCGGCACCGGCTTGCCGAGGATGACGAGCGTCTCCCGGCCCGCCACGTAGATGCCGGCGTTCTTGCGGGAGAGGGCCTTGAGCTGCGCCAGGTTCGCGACCAGGCCCTCGACCCGCCGGCGCACCTCCTGCTCGCTGCGCAGGTCGCCTTCGCCGGTTTCGAGGATCGTGCCGAGGTGCTTGTCCACGACGTCCATGGCGTCGGCGTTGCCGTGGCAGCAGGCGTAGGCGACCTTGACGCGGTCCGCGGCGGCGCCGTCCGCGCGTTCGCCGTAGTTGTCCAGGCCCCGCTGGAGGAAGTCGTCGTGCTTGGCGGCGATCTCCTCGAGGGCCGACCGGACGGCCAGGATGCGGCGGGCGGTCAGGGGGCGGCCCTTGCCGTAGTCGCCGAGCTTCATGGCGGTCTTGACGGAGGCCGGGATGTGCTCCTCGCCGCCGAACATCCGGGCGACGGAGTCCCGGAAGATCGTGCGGACCTCGTTGTTGACGGCCTTGTTGGAGGGTACGCGGAAGAAGAGCTTGTTGAGGACGGATTCCGACTTGGCGCCGACGGTGTGCTCCGGCCCGTCGTTGCCGATGAGGGCGCGGACCTTCGTGCCGGCGCCCTTGCCCCTCGCGAAATCCACGAAGGTCTTGAACTGCGCGTTGATGAAAGCGTCGTTGATGTCGATGGGCATGGCGGGTTCTCCGGCGGTTGGGTTTTCCTGTTCACCCCGTTTACACGCGGCAAAGGCGATGGTTACACCACGTCCCCGCCCCGTTTCAAGCGGAAACGGCGGGAACGTAGCCACTCCCGCCCGCACCGGCACCATGTCCCGGACACAGAAACGTCCGTTCCCTCCCAAGCCTGCGGCGGCAAACACGGAGCGCGCGGAGGAAGGAGACACGGAGGGGGCGGCGGATGGAAAACGGCTGGAAAAGCGGGTGTACACCGGGAGCGCGGGCGTCCCGCCTGCGCCCCGACTGCACATCCGCATCCCTCCCTCTTTCCATGTCCGCGAAGCGGTTTTCATGATTTTCAATGTTGGCCTTCTTCCCGCTCTCCAGCCACCCCTTTTGTTTTCTTTTTGTCCTTTTGTGCAAAACCGTCCTTCAAGCCCTCCGCGCCTCCGCGTCTCCGCGTGAGTTCTTTCCTCCCGCACTCCCTCCCGCTCCCTTTGCGGCCTTTGCGGACTTTGCGTGGGACATTCTTCCGCCCTCCATCCGCTCTCCTTCCGCCTCGGCGCGGCAGGATGCCGCAGCGCCCTTCGGGCGCAGTGACAAGTGAATAGTGACAAGTGACAAGATGCGGTGCGGCCTTTCGGCCGCGCATTCTCCCCCAGGCGCAGGATGCCGCACCTGGAAGTGGAGTCGGCGGCTGGCGCGAGTGCATGGAGGCAAGAGGTTGGAGGGCGCGGATGCCTCTCCCGCGAACTCCATCAAAAAGCTCCGTGACTCCTTCCTCCGGCCCCTCCATGTTTTGGCCGTAGATTCGTCCGGAGTGGGCCAGAAAATTTTTCCAATCATTGGAAAAACCGGGCGGATTTTTCCACCCATTGGAAAAAAGGTTTCCAATCATCTGTAATTCCCGGCCTTGGATTCTGACTACGGGGAGGGGCGGCCGGTGCGGGGGAGTTTCAACGGGGAGAGGATGT
>CACXEY010000165.1 GCA_902766695.1 uncultured bacterium | reverse complement strand
CTGGAAGATTTTCCAATGATTGGAAACTTTTTTTCCAATGGTTGGAAAACTTTTCCGCCCTCCCCCGCCGCCGTGTCCGGCAGTGCCGCGGGACCCCTCGCCGCCAGCCGCCGGACCACCCCCCTCCCGAGAACGGGACGCGCGGACGCCCCGCCCGGAACGCTTTTGAGATTACGAAAAACATTGACGTTTTCCACCGATTCACCCCCATCCCTCCACCATGAACGACATCCCCCCGCCCCCGCCCGCGATTTGCGGCTTGCCGCCGCCCCGTCCGAAACGCTAGAGTCCGGACCATGAAGGAGACCGTTGCCATGAAACCGTCCGTCCACGCCCTCGCCCTCTCGTTCCTGCTGCTCGCCGCCGCCGGCGCCGCCGCACAGGACATCCGCACCGCGTGGGCCTACCACGCCGCCGAAGGCGCCTCCCCCGCCGCCGAGATCATCCCCGGCAAGGCGACCGCCTTCCTCGCCAACGGCACCGCGTCCATCCCCCAGGACCGCACCGTCACCCTCTACGTCATGACCGACCACCAGTTCGCCGGCGACCTCGACGAGCAGATCTTCGTCCGCTGGTGGGACGGCTACATGGCCCACTGGGTCATGGGCTCCTGGGTCGAAAACCTCCACCTCTCCCCCTCCAATTCCATCCGCGGCTTCCCGGCCGACGGCGAGGTCATGGTCGATCTCTGGAAGATCGACATCCCCTCCTGGATCACCCAGCCCGGCGAGAATTTCTACGCCATCCAGCTCAAGGGCTGCCGCGGCGACCATTCCGAGGAGCGCTACCTCCTCCGCCGCGCCGGCGGCGACTTCTCGCGCCGCAACGCGCTCGGCCAGGCCTGGTCCTCGTCGGAAGAATTCGACGGCCAGGACTGGAGCGTCACGATCCTGCCCTGACCTCCCGCCGCCGTGGAGTGGTGGGCGGAGCAGGAAGAGGAGGAGTTCCTCGCCTCGCAGCGGCCGCCGCGCGCCCGTCCGATGGTCGGGATCGCGGTGCCGTTCATGGCCGGCATCGCCGCGGGCCTGACGCTCCCCGTGCCCGCCTGGACCGCCGCCGCCGCCGCGCTCCTGCTGGCGGGCGGCGCGTTCGCCTTCCTGCGGCGCGGGTGGTCGGCGGGACTCCTCGCGCTGCTGCTGTTCGTGCTCGGCGCCGGCCACGCGCGGCTCTCCATCGAAGCCCGCAACGCCCCCGACGCCCTCGCCTCGCGCATCCCCCGCCGCATGGAGTACGTCCGCTTCGCCGCCGTCGCGCGCGAGGACGCCGTGCGCCGGCCGCCCCGCCCCGGACGCCGCTCCGGCGACGTGTGCGTCGAAACCGACGCCGTGGCGCTGGACCGCGACGGCCGCTGGGAGCGCGCCACCGGGCGCCTCCAGGTCGTCCTGCGCGGCGTCCCCGACGGTGCCCCCCTTCCCCTCTACGGCGAGCGCTGGGCCTTCCACGGCCTCGTGCGCCCCGGACACGGCCGCGGCGGCCGCACGCAGGCCGTCATCGACGCCGACCGCGCCGTACGCTGGGACGCCGGCCACGGGAACCCCTTCGTGCGCTGGTGCATGGAGCGCCGCCGCGCCTGCCGCCGGATTCTCTCCGCGGGCCTCGACGACCGCCCCGAGGAACGCGCCATCCTGCAGGCCCTCCTCCTCGGCTACCGTGCCGACCTCCCCGAGACCCTCCGCGACGACTTCCGCGCGACGGGCACCATCCACGTCTTCGCCATATCCGGCGCGCACGTCATGGTCATGATGGTCCTCGTGGACGCCGTGCTCGCCCTCCTCGGCATCCCGCGCACCCGCTGGTTCTGGGCCGCCGCGCCCCTGCTCGCCGCCTACACCGTCGGGACCGGCGCCGCCGTCAGCGCCGTCCGCGCCTGCCTCATGGCCGTGTCCGCGATGGGAGCCCTCTGCCTGCGCCGGCGCGGCGACGGTACCAGCTCCCTGCTGGCGGCGGCCATGCTGATCCTCGTCTTCGCGCCCGACCAGCTCTTCGACCTCGGCTTCATCCTCTCCTTCACCGCCGTCGCCTCCCTCCTCGCCCTCGTACCCCCGATGGAGCGGCCCGTCGCCCGCCTCTTCTCGCGCGACCGCTGGCGCATCCCCGCCGACCTCCCCTGGTGGCGGGAAGCCCCCCTCGCCGCGGGCGCTTTCCTGCGCCAGAACGCCGTCGTCTCCTGCGCCGCGTGGATCGGTACCGGTCCCCTCACCGCCTACTGGTTCAACCTCTTCTCGCCCATCGCCCTCCTCGTCAACCTCGCCGTCGTCCCCACCGTGCTCGTCCTCCTCGCCCTCGGCGTCGCCAGCCTCCTCGGCGCCTGGACCGGCCCCGCCTGGCCCGAACTGTGCAACCACGCCGCCGCGGGACTTGCCGGACTCCTCGCCTCCTGCATCGGCTGGGCCTCCCGCGTCCCCCACGGACACTGGTTCGTCCGCTCCCCGCCCGCCCTCCTCGTGTGGAGCGGCTACGCCGTCCTCCTCGCCGGCGTCTGGGCCCGCTCCCGTAGCCGCCGATGGACCCTCCCCGTCGCCCTCGCCGCCGTCGCCGTCGCCTACGCCGCCTGGGGCGCCCTCGACGCCCGGCGCTGCCGCGTCAGCATCCTCGACGCCGGCGAAAGCAACGCCGTCCTCGTGCAGGCCGGACCCGCCCGCGTGCTGGTCGATACCGGCGAATCCTTCCGCGCCTGGACCCTCCTCCGCCAACTCCGCGCCCAGGGCGTCAACCGCCTCGACGCCGTCGTCCTCACCCATGCCGACACCGCGCATACCGGCGCCCTTCCCTACCTTCTCGACGCCGTCCCCGTCGGCGCCCTCTGGCTCCCCGACCCCGTATGGCCCACCCCCGCCATCCGCGACCTCCTCGCCCGCTGCGAAAGCGGCACTCCCGACGATCCTCCCCTTCCGCCCCTCCGCCGCCTCTCCGCCGGCGACGCCGGACTCCTCCCCCTGGGCGTATCCTGGGAAGTCCTCTGGCCCGTCAAAAACGCTCCCATGGCCTGCGCCGACGACGCCTCCCTCGTCCTCCGCGTCGCCCGCTACGGCGCCTCCGTCCTCCTCCCCTCCGACGCCACCCCAGCCGCCGAACACGCTCTCCTCGACTCCGGGCGCCGCCCCGACGCCGCCCTTCTTCTCGCCGCCGACCACGGCAGCTCCGCCTCCACCCCGCCCTGGTGGCTCGACGCCGTATCCCCCGACGCCGTCCTTGTCAGCTGCGGCCCCCATTCCAAGGCCTACCATCCCGACGCCGCCCTCCTCGACCTCCTCGCCGAAAAGAACCTCCCCGTCCTCCGCACCGACCTCTCCGGCGACCTCCACATCGACTTCCTCCCCTCCGTCCCCCGCTCCCCCCGCCGCGGCTACCGCCTCACCGCCTCCCGCCCCCTCCCCTCCGACCTCCCCCTCTGACCCCTCCGCCCCTCCCCCCTCCCGCCCTTCCGCCCCCCATCGCGACCAACTTTTGGAAACAGGAAAGATCCACATATTTCCCCCTTCCCGGCGCCATCATCCCCACCATGAAAAAATCCCCTCTCCTCCCCCCTGGAAACGCCGAAGGCGCCCCCCGCAGGGGACGCCTTCCGCAATTCGGCTGAACCCGTTCTCAGAACGCCCAGCTCACGATCGGGAGCATCCTCACATTGCCGGAATCGATGATGTTGACGATCCCGATCTGCACCCCGTGGAGGGCGCCCACGTGGTTGAACAACCCGATCTGCAACCCATCCATCTGCCCCTTCACGACGTTGACCAACCCGAGCTGGCAGCCCGTCGCCGCCGCGTCGATGTTCACCAGCCCCACTTCGAAGCCGCTGGACATCACGTCCGAGAGGTTGATCGCGTTCAACCGGATGCCGCGGATGGTGCCGCCGCCGCCCGCGATGCCGAGATCGAGGCCGGTCATCTCGACGTTTTCGCTCCAAGGCAGATTCAGCCGAAGCCCCACGACCTCGCGGTCGGCCCCGAACAGCTGCAGCGAATCGCCGATGATGCCGATCTGGACCGGAACCGCCGCCGACGCGGCCGTCACGCCGGCCACCGCCAACGCCACCAAGCCCAACCACAAACCCTTTGCCGTCTTCTTCATGTCATGACCTTTCGTTGTTCGCTCCGGCACCATCGCCGACCTTGCCCCGCACGATACCCCGCCCCGTCCGTCCGGGCAATCCCAAAGCGCGCCATGCATTTGGAAACAGGAAAATTCCTGCGTTTTCCGTCCGTTTTCCCCATGATTCCCCCCATGAAGAATCCTGCCTCCGCGCTCACGAAAAATCCGCTGTTGACGCGCGGTATCCTCTGTGCGATAGTTTTCCGTTCGATTCGGAAACCGATTTCCAGGAGACGCCCATGAACGCCATTTATCTCGAAAAAGCCCGCGAGCGGATGCCCAACATCCCGCTGCTCGTCAACGTCGTGTCCAAGCGCGCCCGCCAGCTGAACGCCGGCCACCGTCCGCTCGTCAAGCCCGACAAGCCCGACATGGACCACATGGACCTCGCGCTCAAGGAAATCGCCGAAGGCAAGCTCTCCGCCGAACTCGGCCCGCTGCCGACCGACGATTCCTCCCCGTACGACACCTCCATCCTGGCGCTGTAACCGCCCGTACCCCGCACCGCGGGGCCTGCCATGTCCGCCGCCCCCCGCCATCCCGTCGGTCCCGGTCCCCTCGCGACCAACCGCAAGGCGCGCCACGAGTACATCATCCTCGAGTCCTGGGAAGCCGGCATCGAGCTGACCGGCGGCGAAGTCAAGAGCTGCCGCGCCGGCCAGGCCAGCCTCAACGAGGCCTACGCCGACTTCAAGAACGGCGAGCTGTACGTCCTGTCCATGCGCATCCAGCCCTACGCCGCCGCGCGTTCCGGCTTCGCCGCGCACGACCCCGACCGCCCCAAGAAGATCCTGATGCACCGCAAGGAGCTCGACCGCATCGCCGGCCTCGTCCAGCTCAAGGGCCACACCCTCCTCCCCCTCAAGCTCTACCTCGCCCGCGGCCGCATCAAGCTCGAACTCGGCCTCGGCAAGGGCAAGCAGCTCTACGACAAGCGCGAAACCCTCAAGCGCAAGACCGCCGCACGCGAAGCCGCCCGCGGCGACGGGTGAGACCATGCAACTCTCTTTGGATTGTCACGCAGAGGCGCTGGGAAGCGGAGTCACGGAACCGCGAGGAGGCATTCTCGTTTTTGTTCCTTGTCGTCTTCGATCGTTTCTTTCTTCCTTTTGCGCCTTTCTCCTCCGCGCCTCCGCGCCTCCGCGTGAGGACACTCTTCCTCCATCCCCTCCGCGCCTCTGCCTCTCTGCGCCTCTGCGTGACAATTTGACCCTTTCCCCCCTTCTCCTCCCCCCATGCAGGAACTGATCGTCAAGACCGAGAAAATCGTCCACGGCGGCCAGGCCCTCGCCCGCGCCGACCGCTTCGTCGTCTTCGTCGACGACGCGCTCCCCGGCGAGACCGTCCGCGCCCGCCTCTACAAGAAGAAGAAAAGCTTCGCCTTCGCCCGCGCCGTCGAAGTCCTCGAGCCCGCGCCCGAGCGCATCCCCTCCGACTGCCCGCTCGCCGGCGACTGCGGCGGTTGCACCTTCCGCCACTGCCGCTACGCCTCCCAGCTCGCCTACAAGAAGCAGATCCTAACCGACGCCCTCCACGGCCTCCCCGCCGCCCAGGCGCTCGTCGCCGACGTCACCCCCTCGCCGCTCACCGAGGACTACCGCAACAAGATGGACTTCACCTTCGGCCGCACCCTCGAAGGCGAACTCCGGCTCGGCCTTCACCGCCGCGGCTCCTTCATCCACATCCTGCCCGCGCAGGACTGCCACCTCCAGTCCGCCTCCTCCCGCGAAATCGTCCGCCGCACCCTCGCCCTCGCCGAAGACATGGGCCTGCCCGCCTTCCACGAAATCAAGAAGACCGACGGCCTCCGCCAGCTGACCGTCCGCGAAGGCCGCAACACCGCCCAGCGCATGGTCGAACTCGTCGCCACCCGCCCCTACCCCGGCCTCCTCGAGCGCTTCCTCGCCGCCGTCGGGGACCTTGCCGACACCGTCATCGTCTCTCGCGACACCCAGCCCCGTGGCGTCCCCCACCCCGCCGACCGGCAATTCCTCAAGGGCCCCGGCCACATCGAAGAGACCCTCAACGGCCTGCGCTTCCGCATCGGCCCCGACACCTTCTTCCAGTCCAACACCGCCCAGGCCGAACGCCTCTTCGCGCGCCTCCTCGAATGGGCGCGGAAGACCGGACCCCACGCCACCGCCATCGACCTCTTCTCCGGCACCGCTCCCATCGCCATGCACCTCGCCCGCGCCGCCGCCCGCGTCTACGGCGCCGAAAGCTGGGAACCCTCCGTCGCCGCCGCCCGCGAAAACATCCGCCTCAACGGCCTGGACAACGTCGAAATGGTCGTCGCCGACATCAACGCCGCGCCGCCCCCAACCCTTCCCGACCGCGCCGACCTGCTCGTCGTCGATCCCCCGCGCCCCGGCCTTTCCCCGAAGGCCATCGACTGTATCCTCCGCCGCTCCCCCAAGACCCTGATCTACGTCTCCTGCAACCCCTCCACCCTATCCCGCGACCTCCAGCTCATCCTCTCCTCCGCCCCCTACGCCCCCGTCGCCGTCGAACCCTTCGACATGTTCCCCCACACCTTCCACCTCGAAACCCTCGCCGTCCTCTCCCGCGGCTGAGCGGCGGTTTCTTTTTCCCGCCGAATTTGCTTGCACCGCCTTCCCGCCGCGCGTAGTTTCCGCGCCATGTCCGCCGCGGTGCCCCGGACCGCCGGCCGCGGCGGGCGTGTCGAATGAATGCGCGGCCCGTGTCATCAGGAGTCGAAATCAGTGAAAATATATGTCGGGAATCTCTCGTTCAGAGCCACGGATGAAGATCTGCGCGCCGCGTTCGAGCCGTATGGAGAAGTGGCCTCCGCGCGAGTGATCAATGACAGGGAGACCGGCCGCAGCCGCGGCTTCGGTTTCGTGGAAATGCCCAACAACGACCAGGCCAACGACGCCATCGCGCACGTCAACGGCACCGAGATCGTCGGCCGCGCCGTCCGCTGCAACGAGGCCCAGGACCGCCCGGACCGTCCGTTCCGCCGCTGATTCCACGGCTCTCCGCCAGGCCGGACGCCCCATCTTCGGCGTCCGGCTTTCTTCGGTCCCCGTCACTTTTGAGAACAGGAAAATATTGACAATATTTTCCTTTTTCCCCACACTCCGCCCCCATGGAAAACATCCTCCGCACCGCCTCCTCCCACACCCAATCCGTCTTCGACGCCGCCTATTCCCCCTTCCGCGGCGGGAACGGCGCCCTCGACCTCGCCTTCATGACGGTCGTCCTCGGCGTGACGGCGACCGCCTTCCTCGGCTTTCTCGCCACCGAAACCGGCGCCGCGATCCTCGGTGAACTCCGCCGCCGCGGACGCCTACGCGTCCCGCACCCGGCGACCCCTTCTCTGCGCGGCACCCCGGTCGTGAAGGAGTTGAAGGCCGATTGCGCCATCTCGCCGCGGACTCTCGTCGTGCGCTTGAGGATGGGCTCCCGTTTGGCCGACCTCGAACCCACGCTCGACAGCGGCAACCGCTACCGCGAATTTCCAACCGGCGCCAAGCGCATCCGGTCGCGCGGCCGGGGCCTGCGCGGATACATCGAGGACAACCGTCTCGCCGTCTCCTACTCCTCGCTCATGCGCTACCGCCTCCTCGCCCTCCGCCTCCGCCAGCTGTTGCAGATCGATGCGCGCCTCCCACTGGAATGGCTCCTGCCCGGCGAAGCGCCCGACCGCCCGCTCCCCGCCGACCTCCAGCTCCCCTACGCCGCCGCCCGCCGCCGTCTCGCCCTCATGTTGCGCGAGCATCGGAATTTCGACCGGCTCCGCAAACATGTCGATGCCAAGCTCGGAATTCCCGAGTTGCTGACCGTCCGCCGCGCCACCCGTCGCGCACGGGAGGCGGAAAGGTCGCGCCGCTGGCTGGCCGGACGAACGCCCGTCCATTGCCAGTCCGTGGTCTTGGGCGATTATGCGGTGATCGCCACTCCGTCGCGGCTGGACGCCACCATGCGAGCCTTCTCCCGATTCCTGAAGGAGCGCGCCCTTCCCAAAAAACTCGCCGCACACCGCGACCGATTCGCCCGCTGGCTCGACGAGGCCTCCGGAAGCTGATGGAAACAAGGGGGGAGGATCGGGCGCAAAAGAGGGCCGTCCTTCGGGAGGCCCGCTCCCGAATGCCAGGAACTGCCCCGGCTTCAGACGATGGGTGGCGCTCGGAGCCAGCGAATCGCGGCATCGCGCAGATGTGTAAATTTCGGGGAGAGATGTTTGTCTTGCAGGAAGTCCGCCAGCGCCAGGCGGGTCGCTTCGATGCGGTCCGGGTCGATCGTCATGTGGCGCGCCGCGCCGCGGACCTCCGGGAAGCGGGCGGCGTGGCGGCGGGCCTTCGCGTCACGCGCATCGCGGCGGGCCCGGAGGAGTTGGGGAATGCCGAGCTTTTCATCGACATGGTTGCGCAGGCGGGTGAAATTCCGGTTCTCGCGCAGAAGCCGCGCCAGCCGCCGCCGAGCCGTCCAATACGGCGTTTGGAGGTCGGAAGGGAGTTCGCGGTCGGGCGCCGCGTGCGGCAGAAGCCACTCCAGGGGGAGGCGGGCGTCGAGGGCGAGGAGCGCGCGGAGGCGGGTGGCGAGGAGTTTGTAGCGCATCAGGGTGCTGTAGGGCGTCGCGATGCGGTTGTCGGCGAGGTAGGCTTTGAGGCCGCCGCCGCGGGAACGGTAGCGTTTGGCACCGTTGGGGAGTTCGGTGAAGGAGAAGGTCCGGTCGAGCGTCGGGTCGAGGTCGGCCAGGAGGGACCCGAGGCGCAGGCGCTCCAGCAGCTTGCGCGGGGTGGCGGCGCAGGCGGCGGCGAGTTCCTCCGGCGTGGGCGTGCCGCGCAGGGAGGGGCTTTCGGGACGGGGAATGCGGAGGCGGTGGCGGCGGTGGAGTTCGTCGAGGATCGCGGCGCCGGTCTCGGTGACGAGGAAAGCCGTGAAGGCCGTCGCGGTGACGGCCAGGAAGAGGGCGGTGTTGACGAGGACCAGCCGGGAGTCGGCGTGCGAGAGGGCGTGGAGGGTGTCGCGGGCGACGGCGTCGGTCTTGCGGAGGACGGGGGTGATGATTTTCATGGTGCAAAGGAGGATGGCAGATGCGGGCGGATTCGGCAAGAATGAAATAATCTCGCAGATTCGGGGGATTCGGCATTGCCAGCGGGCGGGAGGGGGTGGTATAAGGCGGGGGTAATCCAACCGGCACCGGACGAAAGGAGCTTTTCCGTGGAAACCACATACGATTCCAAGCAGATTCTCGACATCCTCCCCCACCGTTTCCCGTTCATCATGGTCGACCGCATCCTCGAATGCGACGGCAAGGAATGGATCGTGGGCATCAAGAACGTCTCTTCCAACGAGCCGTGCTTCCAGGGGCATTTCCCCGGCGACCCGGTCTTCCCCGGCGTCCTCCAGCTCGAAGCGATGGCCCAGACGGCCGGCGTGCTGCTCAACCAGATTTTCGGCAACGAGGGCGGCACCTGCTACTACGTCGGCGTCGACAAGACCCGCTTCCGCCGCATCATCCGTCCCGGCGACCAGATGCGCATGGAAATCAAGATGCTCCGCATCCGCATGGGCATGGCCCGCGCCCAGGGCCGCGTGCTGGTGGACGGCGAAGTGGCGTGCGAAGCGGAGATGATGTTCGGCGGAGGGCGCTGACGATGGCCGTCGAAATCCATCCGAGTTCGGTGGTGGATCCCGGCGCGCGTCTGGGCGAGGACGTGAAGATCGGGCCGTTCTGCGTGGTCGGCCCCGAGGTGGTGATCGGCGACCGCACGGTCCTGCGCTCCCACGCGAGCGTGACCGGCCGCACGGTGCTCGGCTCCGGCTGCGAGGTCTGGCCGTTCGCGTCGGTGGGCGGCAAGACGCAGGACCTCAAGTACAAGGGCGGGAGCCCGGGCCTGCGCGTGGGCGACAACACGGTCATCCGCGAATGCGCGACCCTCAGCTGCGCCACCTACGCCGACGGCGAGACGCGCGTCGGCTCCGGCTGCCTGCTGATGGCGTACGTGCACGTGGCACACGACTGCATCGTCGGCGACCGCGTGATCATGGCGAACAACGCGACGCTGGCGGGGCACGTCATCGTGGAAGACGACGCAATCCTCGGCGGCATGGCGGGCGTCCACCAGTTCGTGCGGATCGGGCGGATGTGCATCCTCGGCGGCTGCACGAAGGCGGTCAAGGACATCCCCCCCTTCATGACGGCGGACGGCGACCCCGTGAAGGTCTACGGCACGAACAAGATCGGCCTGGAGCGCCACGGGATTTCCCCGGACACGCAGAAGGCGCTGCTGAAGGCCTACAAGATCGTGTACCGCTCCTCGCTGCTGACGGAACCGGCGCTGGAACGCATCGAGGCGGAGTTGCCGCACTCGCCGGAGCTGGACCATTTCGTGGCGTTCATCCGGGGAAGCGAGAGGGGGATCGCGCGCTGACGCGGCATCGACTGACGCGGTGCGTAAAGGGACGGCCTGCCGTGGCGGGCCGTCCTTTTTCGTGCCTTGCGTTCATGGGGGCGGGATGGGTGTGAAATCGTTGGAAATCGTGTGAAATGAAGTAATCTCAAAAGTGCCGGGACGGGCATCCGGGGGGGGGGGGAAAAAGATGGATGGTCAAGGCGAGGGACGGGCTTTTTCCCCCATCCCCCACCGGCGGAATTCGCTGGCGAACACTTCCGCCCACGGGTCGCCGTCATCGCCCGCCGGCGGCGGAGTGAAGACGCCGCCGGGTTTGACGAGGCCGAGGTAGCGGCGGTGGGCGAACTCGTCCCCGGCAGGGACTCCGTTGGTGACGCGGATGCTGCCGGACGGAGTGTCGAAGTTGACTTGATGGCGTTCCCCTCCGCTTCCCCTGCTGGTTCCACAACCGGCGACGCAGATGGTGTCGGGCGGGAAGGCGAACCAGCTTTCCTTGTACAGGAAATCGACGGATTCGGCCTCCGGGTCGATGCGGTAGACACGGCAATCCATGTGGGGCCTCAGTCCCTCGGCGATGGCGTAGCGCCCGGAATCGAGGAGATACACGGCGGTGTCCCCGTAGCCGCCGGCGTCCGGGTACAGGCCGAATCGCCGCCCGGAAGGGAACGCGACCTGCTTGTCGTACTCGGCGAGGAAGGGGTGTGCGCGCCGGCATTCGATGGCGAACGGCAACGGCGCATCCCCCTGCGTCGATGCCCACGGAATGCCCCCGGGCGTGCGGGAGGCGACCTCCCAGGCCAGGAAGTCGGCACAGATGCCCCCGACCGCCGCCAAGACCACCGCCACAGCGCCCAACAGCAACTGCACCAGAGCCCGTCCCCACCGCCTTCCCAGCAAGGACCGCACGAACGCCACCAGCCCGGCGAGGGTGAGCAGCAGCACCAGCCCCAATGCCAGCCATCCGAGCCCGTCCTCCGCCCACCGGCCGCACCAATGCCGCACGGGCGCCGCGGCGATGGCCGCGCCCAGGAAAACCGCCACGCCCCCCAACCACGCGGCGGCGGGGAACCAGGCGGAGTCGAGGAGAAGGCGGAGAAATCGGTTTTGCGGGGTTTTCATGACGGGAGGCATTTTGCGGCAGGCGGGGACGGGGCGTCAAGAGGCGTTTGCGGCGGGGCGGAAAGTTTTCCAATGATTGGAAATTTTTTTCCAATGGTTGGAAAAAACGGGGCGATTTTTCCAATGATTGGAAAAATTTTCCGGCAGTTTTCCAATGATTGGGAAAAATGTTTCCAATGGTTGGAAAACTTCCGGCGGACGAGGGGGCGGCGGGGGGCGGATGGGGGAGGGAAGTATTTTTGAGATTATTGGAAAATCAACGGTTTTGGGATGTTTTCCGTCGTCGTGGGGGCCATGAATGACGGCGGGCGGGCGAGGGGGAGGAAGCAGGAGGGGCGCGGGGTGCATTTCGGGCTTG
>CACXEY010000164.1 GCA_902766695.1 uncultured bacterium | reverse complement strand
CAGAGTTTGAGGCGCCCTTCGGCGTCGCAGTTGCTGATGGTGGCGAGGAAATCGAGGCTGTACATGGTGCTCCTGGGTTCTGGGTCCGCTTCCCGGGAAGGGGGAAGCATGTCCATCGAACATGCCACGTCAAGCGGCGTTTGGCGAGGTTATTCGGTGTTTCCCAACCCCTCGGCGTCTGCACGATCCGGTAGCCAGCCGGCCGGACGGGAGTTTTCCAATGATTGAAAAAAGTTTTCCAATGATTGGAAAAAATGGCCCGATTTTTCCAATGATTGGAAAAATTATTCGCCAGTTTTCCAATGATTGGAAAAAATTTTCGCGGCAAGCACAAAGACCACAAAACGCACAAAGCCCCCAAGGGTTGCGGGAGGACCGCGGGAGGAGAGCGGAAGGGACTCTACAAGACCGGGGAGCCCCCGCTTCGCGGACAGGAACGCGTGGAGTGCGGATGGATTGAGACAACTCGGGGAAACGGATGGGGGACGGGGGGGCCCTTTCAGCTGGTCCGGCGGCATCGTCAGCGGGGTGTAGAGGTCCGTCGGGGTGTTCTCGGGATGCACCACGCAGGCGTCGAGGATGGCGCACGCAGGATGCGCACGTTTCCGGAGAGGGGGGGAAGGGCCCGGAGGGCGGGAGAGGAGGCATGGCTGCCCCACCCCCACCCGGAAACGCCCGCCTCCGTCAGAACAGCGCCCCGAGGCCGAAGAGGGACTCCAGGACCAGGCAGGCGAAGAAGCAGATGCCGTAGGCGGTGCCGAAGCTCACGGAGTGGCCGTTCTTGGCCAGGAAGAAGAGGGCGACGAGGGCGGGCAGGCCGAACAGGAACGCCATGTGGAGGACCATCTCCACCAGGATGAGCTTGATGCCCTTCCCGAACAGGCGTTCGCGGCGTTTCTCCTTGTCGCTGAATTCGAGCTTCTGCCCGCAATGGGGGCAGAAGTCCTGCAGGGCGCTGACATCCTGGTCGCAGGCCGGGCATTTCGGTTTCTTCATGGTTGCATCTCCTTGGAGTTTGGGGGTCGGGGCCGCGTCAGCGGATGATGCAGGCGCCCAGGTTAAACTGGTTGAGCATGGCGGATTCGACCTTGCCCTCGACGTCGAGGACCTGGCCGACGCGGTAGGTCTTGCCTTCGCTTTCGGGCATGTTCGGGAAGTTGGCCCAGATGCTTTCGCCGTAGACGTTGAGCTTGATCTTGATGCCCCGGATGAGCTTGCTGTCCACCTTGGTGATTTCGCCGCTGACGCGGACCATCTTGCCGGAGTAGCGCGCGTGCTGGCGGGCGTTGGCCTCGTCGTCCACGAGGGAATTGCCGGTGTTCTGGTGGTAGTTCATGGCGCGGCAGATTTCCTGGAAGGCGGCGCGGGTGAGGGTCAGGTTGTGCTCGATGCAGTAGTCGGCGGACTCGCGCTTGCGGGCTTCCTCCGCGCGGCGGGCGGCGGCTTCGGCTTCGGCGGCGCGCTTGGCGGCCAGCGCCTCGGCGGCGCGGCGTTCCTCTTCGGCGCGGCGCTTCGCGGCGGCTTCGGCCGCGGCGCGTTCCGCGGCGAGTCGCTTCTCCTCCTCCGCCCGTTCCGCGGCGAGCCGCGACTCGACCTCGGCGACGGACTTCCGGTAGCCGGCGAGCGTCTGGTCGAGCCCTTCGACGGGCTGCCCGGCGGCCGCGGCCTGGGTCGATACCATGGCGATCCGGTCCACCAGAGTTCGCGCCCGTCCGAGCCAGGCGGCGTCCCGGGTAGAGGCTTCGAGGAACACGGCGCTCCCCTGGCGGTTGACGAGCAGGGCGGCGAGCTTGGGGTAGGCCGCGGCGTTGCCGGCGGCGCAGGCCGCCATGTACTGGTTTTCGGCCTCCTCGAAATTCCCGCGCAGTTCCATCTTCGTGCCGTTGCGAAGTTCCGCCGTGCCGAGCGGCTCCTTCTTGCATCCCGCCGTTGCCAGGACCGCGGCCGCCAGGGCCAGAGCCATCCATGTCGTCTTCGTTGCTTTCATCGTGTGTTCTCCTTTCTGCATGTGTCCACACCCCTCAACACGCCCCTGCGGGGCGGGTTCTGACAGCGGGACGTGTTTTTTTGCAGAATGCCGGAAGCCTGTGCACATGGGGGCCGTATGGGACCGTACAGGTTCGTTCAGAACGGGCTGGACTCCGAAGGGGCCGATGCCTGTGCCAGAGCGGTTCTGGCAACGACCTTTGGCATGACTGGGGTCGGCGGGCAGCGACTGCCCGCCCTACCCCTCCCTGCGCTTGGAAAATCGCGAGGTTTCGCCTGACAACCCCATTGCATGACGACCGTTGTCACGGAGGACGCGCGGAAGCGCGTCCCTCCCCGTGGAGTGCGCAACGGGAGGGACGCGCTTCCGCGCGTCCGCGGTGGAACGGGTGAAGAAGAATGCCCCCCCGGAGTGGCGGCTCAGCCGAGGCGGAGGTGGGCGTCGAGGGCGATGAGGGCGAGGCCGAGGAGGGCGGCGGCGCCAAGCCACTTCCAGTAGACGCGGACGATGTCGGTGATGCGCAGGCGGGCCATGCCGGCGCGGAGGAGGCTGACGCCGAAGAACATCAGGATGCCGGACTTCAAGGCGAACCACGCGAAGTCCGCGAGGCGGCTGACGGGATGCGCCCAGCAGATGAGGCTGCTGATGTCGCCCGGCCAGAAGAGCGCGACCATCAGGCCGCACATGGCCACCGTCTTGACCGCCATCGCGAGCTCGAAGAGGGCGAGGCTGCGGCCGGAGTACTCGACGAGGAGGCCGCCGGCGAGTTCGGTCTCGGCTTCGGGGGAGTCGAACGGGATGCGCCCGAGTTCCCCGGGCGTGACGACGAGCATGACGCCGAGGAGGAGGATGGCGCCGGCGATTCCGAGCGGGCCGGACGTGGTCCAGACGGGGTGCGCGGCGAGTTCGGAGAGCGAGAAGGGGTGTTCGACGCCGAGGAGGGAGAGTTTCCAGGCGAAGGTGAGGATGACGGTCGCCAGCGGGAGTTCGTAGGAGACCATGGTGACCATCTCGCGCTGGGCGCCGATGGAGGCGTAGGGGCTGCCGGAGGCGAAGCCGCCGACGACCATTGCGAGGCCGGGCACGAGGAGGAGGTAGAGGACGAGGATCGCGTCGTCGCGTCCCGCGAAGACGGGCGCGCCAATGCCGCCCAGCGGCAGGTAGAACAGCAGGCTGACCGCCGCCGCCAGCGCCGCGACGGGCGCGAAGCGGAAGACGGCCGAGACGGCGTTCGCTGGCACGAGGTCCTGCTTGGCGAGCAGCTTGAGGGCGTCGCGGAACGGCTGCCGGACCGGCGGCCCGATGCGCGACTGCATGCGGGCGACGAGGACGCGGTCGACGCCGCAGAAGAGCAGGCCGACGGCGATGCCGTAGAACGCCAGCCCGAAGGCGGCGAGCAGGTCGAGGCCGAGGGTGGTCCAGGGAATCGCGGAGCAGGGGCAGGTCGCCATGGTCAGGCCTCCTTGCGGGCGGCCGCGAGGGCGGCCTGGATTTCGCGGGTGCGGGCGACGGAGCGCCGGGTGAGTTCTTCCTTGGTCAACGTGCCGCCGGAGCCGCCGGGCGCGGTCCAGGAGACGCGGTCGGTGCAGGATATGCACGGGTCGATGGATGCGGCGATGATCGGGATGTCGGCCACCTGTTCGTTGACGAGCATGGGGACCCAGGAGAGGTAGTTGCTGTAGCTGGAGGCCTTGACCTTCCAGGAGGCCGGGGCTTCGGCGCCGTCGAGGCGGACGTAGTGGGCGACTTCGCCGCGCGGCGCTTCGTGCATCCCGAGGGCTTCGCCCTTGGCGCGCTTGAGCTGGCCGAGCAGGACGGCGATCTTCGGTTGCGCGAGAACGGGGCCGGCGGGCAGGTTGTCGAGGCAGGTGCGGACGATCTGGACGGACTGCGCGATTTCGTGGACGCGGACGATGATGCGGTCGTAGACGTCGCCGTGGATGCCTTCGCCGCGCACGGTGGGCAGGATGGGGTCGACGGGGATTTCGGTGTACGCCGCGTACGGGTGGTCGGCGCGCACGTCGGAGGGGACGCCCGAGGCGCGCGCGGTCGGCCCGACGGCGGAAAGCGAGAGCGCCTCGGCCGCGGTCAGCACGCCGACGTCGCGGCAGCGCAACCGGATGCTCGCGTCGTCGAGCAGGCAGCGGGCGAGTTCGCCGAAGATGCTTTCGTAGAAGCCGCAGGCCTCGCGGATGGCGGCGATGCGGTCGGCGTCGAGGTCGCGCCGGACGCCGCCGATCTGGATGATCGCGTAATGGATGCGGTTGCCGGTGATGTCTTCCATCAGGTCGAGGACGCGTTCGCGCGCCTTCCACGTGAGGTAGAAGAGCGAATCGAAGCCGAGTTCGTGCGCGGCGACGCCCGCCCAGAGGAGGTGCGAGTGGATGCGTTCGAGTTCGCAGCAGATCGACCGGATGTAGTGGGCGCGCGGCGGAACCACGATGCCGGCGATCTGTTCGCACGCGCGCGAAAACGCGAGCGCATGGGTGATGCCGCAGATGCCGCAGATGCGCTCGGCGAGGTAGAGGATCTGGATGGGGTTCCGGCGCATCCCCATCCATTCGACGCCGCGGTGGGCCTGGCCGGGGGCGAAGTCGGCCTTGAGGACCTTCTCGCCCGTGATGTCGAAGGTCAGGTGGATCGGCTCCTTGAAGGCGGGATGGGTCGGGCCGAGGGCGGTCTGGTAGACGGGGGTGGTCTTGGACATGGTCAGGATTCCTGCGGTTGGAGTTCGGGGGCGTTCCAGAGGGGCATCAGGTCGCGCACGGACGCGACGGCGATGGTTTCGCCGCGCCCGCACAACAGGACGCGGAGGGGCCGGCCGTGGCGTTCCTCGGTCTGCATCATCACCTGGCGGCATGCGCCGCAGGGGGAGATGAAGGGGACGACCGCGCCGTTCTGCACGGCGACGAGCGCGAGGTCGGTCGGGGCGAGGTCGGGATGGACGGCACCGGCGGAGAAGAGCGCGACCCGTTCCGCGCAGATGCCGGAGGG
This sequence comes from uncultured bacterium, assembly GCA_902766695.1. Lineage (GTDB taxonomy): Bacteria > Verrucomicrobiota > Kiritimatiellia > CAIQIC01 > Lenti-01 > CACXEY01. The sequence continues at coordinate 4,038 of CACXEY010000164.1, read as the reverse complement.
GAAGGCCGCGTTTTCCTGGTTGCTGCCGGTGACGACGGTTCCGTCGGCCAGGCGCACGGCGGCGCCGACGCGGAAGGCGGAATAGGGGGCGTAGGCGCGGCGGGCGGCTTCGAGCGCGGCATCGCGGAGGGCGCGGTCGGCGGGCGGGAGGCCGTCGGAGGGGAAGACCTCCCATTCCAAGGTCTGGGCAATCTTGCGCATGGCCTGCATCCTATCCTATCGGCGGCGGCGGCGCAACCTTCCGTCAGGCGTTGGCCCGGATTTCGATGACGTCGCCGTCCTGCACGATGTAGCCCTTGCCTTCGAGACGGAGGAGGCCCGCCTCGCGGCAGGCGGCGTGGGTCTTCTTCTCGATGAGGACCTCGGCGGGGACCGTCTCGGCGCGGATGAAGCCGCGGGCGAGGTCGGTGTGGATCTTGCCCGCCGCCGTCACCGCGTCCGAGCCCTTGCGGAGCGTCCAGGCGCGGACTTCGTCCTCGCCCACCGTGAAGAAGCTGATCAGGTCGAGTGTCCCGTACGCCGCGCGGATCAGCCGGTCGCGCGCTGGCTCCGCCAGGCCGTAGTCGGCCAGGAAGCCCGCCTGGTCCTCCGGCGGCAGCGCCGCGATCTCCGCCTCCAGCGGCGCGCAGAACGACAGCATCCGCAGACCCGCCTTTTCGCACGCCTCCCGGAGGGCGGTGCATGCGGCGCCGCCGCCCGTCGGGTCGTCGTCGCCCGTGTTCGCGATCACCAGCACCGGCTTCTGCGACAGGAAGCAGAAGCTGCTGATGCGCTTGCGGTCCTCCTCGGACAGTTCCACGTCGCGCAGCGCCTTGCCCGCCTCGATGGCCTCCTTGCAGCGCTCCAGGACGGCCAGTTCCGGCAGCCCCTGCTTGAGGCCGCGCTGGACCTCCTGGCGGATCTTGTCGATGCGGCGCTCGATCTTCTCGAGGTCGGCCATCGCCAGGTCCAGCAGCAGCGATTCCAGATGCCCCGGCGGATCCAGCGGCTTGCCTTCCGCGTCCGAGTCCCCGTACGCCTGGATGACCGCCGCGAAGGCGTCCGCCTCGCCGAGGAACGCGTTGAGCGCCGCGAAGCCGTTGCTTTCGCCCGCGTGGGCCGGGAACGCGACGTCCGTGAACGCCACCTCCGCCGGGATGTACTTCTTGGGATGGAACAGGTCCCGCAGCGTGGCGAGCCGCGCGTCGGGAACCTTGACGATCCCGATGCGGTGGCCGCCCTTGGTGGCGAAGTGGGGCCCTTCGGGCGTCTGGACGAGGGCGTCGAAGACCGACGTCTTGCCCGCGCCGCGCGGACCGATGAGATACAATGACAAAGCGGACATGGCAGTTTCCTTTGGTTATCCCCCGCAGTAAACCACACCCGCCCCCCGAACGCAACCGCCCGCTCGCGGACACTTTTGTTTTTACGGGAAATATTGGCGTTTCCGCTCGTTTCCCTCCATCCTCCCCTCCGTGGAACGTCACCTCCCCCACCCCACCTTTCCCCTCGACACCGCCCCCGCCTTGCGGCATCCTCCGTCCCCATGAACGCAACCCTCACCCCTCTCGACGGCGTCCTGCTGGTCGACAAGCCCACCGAGCACACCTCCCACGACGTCGTCGCGCGCATCCGCCGCCGCTTCCGCATCGCGAAAGTCGGCCACGGCGGCACCCTCGACCCCTCCGCCACCGGCCTGCTCGTCATCCTCCTCGGCAAGGCGACCAAGATATCCGACCGCGTCATGGGCCACGACAAGACCTACGAAGGCACCCTCCGCCTCGGCATCGAGACCGACAGCCAGGACGCCGACGGCCGCATCGTCGCCGAGGCCCCGCCCGAAGCCGTCGCCGCCGTCACCGCCGACGCCCTCCGCGCCCAGATGGAGGCCCGCCGGGGCGACCAGATGCAGACGCCGCCCATGGTATCGGCCATCAAGATCGACGGCGTCCCCCTCTACAAGCTTCACCACCAGGGCGAGACCGTCGAGCGCAAGCCCCGCTGCATCCACGTCTACCGCTTCGATCTGCTCGCTTTCACTCCGCCCACCGCCCGCTTCCGCGTCGAATGCACCAAGGGCACCTACATCCGCACCCTCGTCCACGATATCGGCCAATCCCTCGGCTGCGGCGCCCATCTCACGGCCCTGCGCCGCCTGCAGTCCGGTCCCTTCACGCTGGCCGACGCCACGCCCCTGGAGGAACTCCTCGCCCTCCCCGACGCCGCCGCCCTCGCGTCGCGGGTCATCTCCCTCCCCGCCGCCCTCGCGATGCTCCCCTGAAGCCGGAGAACCGCCATGATCGTAGCCCTGCTGCTGGCCGTCCTGCCCATCTTCCTCCTCGTGGTGCTCGGCACGGCCGTCGTCTGCCGGATCCGCAAGATCCCCATGCCGCGCGCCCTCGGCTGGCCCGACGCCCTGACCCTCCTGCTCATCCCGGCCGTCTGGTCGGCCTTCGAGCACGTCGGCGAACCCAAGAGCCTGGCGAACCTGGCCGAGCTGATTTATCTCGGCTGGTTCTGGTGCCTCTGCCTGCTCGTCCGCTACGTCCTGGCCGCGCAGGGCAAACTCCGCACCCCCCATCCCGCCGCCTGGACGACCCTCGTCCTGGTCCTCGCCGCCACCGTTCTCTCCGCCATCTTCTTTCCCTGCCTTCCCGAATAGGTTCCGCCGTGAACCCCAAGACCCTGCGCGCCAACCTCCTCCTCCTGCTCGCGGCCCTCATCTGGGGCGTGGCCTTCGTCGCGCAGAAGAGCGGCCTCGACTCCCTCTCCCCTGTCGCCTTCAACGGCTGCCGCTTCCTGCTGGGCGGACTGGTCCTCCTGCCGTTCGCCCTCGCCCGCCGCCGGCGCGACGCCGCCCCCGGACCGGACCGCGGCCTCTGGCTCGGCGGACTCCTCTGCGGAACCTGCCTCTTCGTGGCATCGAGCGCACAGCAGATCGGCCTCAAGTGGACGACGGCGGGCAAGGCCGGATTCCTGACCGCCCTCTACGTCGTGATCGTCCCCCTCCTGGCCGCGCTGGCCGGACGCCGCGTCCGCCCGCTCCTGTGGCTCTGCATCGCCCTGGCGGTGACCGGGCTCCGGTTGCTGTGCCTGGACGCGGACTTCTCTCTGGCCTCCGTCAACCGCGGCGACGCATGGGAGCTGGCCTGCGCGCTGGCCTTCGCGGTGCACATCCTGGCCATCGACCGGTTCGCGCCGCACGCCGACGGCATCCGCCTTTCCTGCCTCCAGTTCCTCGTCTGCGGCCTGCTCTCCCTGCCGTTCGCGGGCCTCCCCTCCCCCGCGGCCCTGGCGGCGGCCTGGCTTCCCATCGCCTACACGGGCATCCTCTCCTGCGGCGTCGCCTACACGCTCCAGACCGTCGCCCAGAAGAACACCTCCCCGACGGTCGCCTCCCTCATCATGTGCCTCGAATCGCTCTTCGCGCTCCTCGCCGGCGTCGCGATCCTCCGCGAACCGGTATCCCCCCGCGAATGGCTCGGCGCCGGCCTCCTCCTCGCCGCCCTCCTCCTCGCCCAGCTCCCCGGGAAATCCGGCCGCCCGGCCGGGGTTATGTCCAAACCGCCCAACGGGCCATTGCATCCGCACGAACCGGTTTGAATTGCAAGGGAAGCCCATGCATGGGGCGGCAAGGGAACTTTCCGCCTGACCTGCAAGGGGCCTGTCGAGAGCGAATCTTGGAATATTTCTCCGGGATCAGTCTCGTTTTGTTACTGGGGACTCTTTCATGCGCGAGGAGAGTACGGACAAGGTCCGGCGTTGTCATGAGGGAAGTGCTTGCCGGAGTGCATGGAATGCCTCTCGCGGGGCGGAACGGTTCGCCCGCCGGGGTGCGATTGACGTGGACGGAGACCCCCGGACGCGTTGTTTTCTCCCCCCTTTTTGCCGGGATTTCCACTTGTCCGGCCCGGCAGTCCGCAACCACAGATAATGGTATCCGTGACAAACCGCTCGGTCTCCAGAAAAAAAGATGTTGCCGGGCGAGCAAAAGTGGAAGGGTTCGGGCGAGCAAAAGTGGAAGGTTTTTGGAAGGATTTCCGTTGTGGCGGAATGAGT
>CACXEY010000163.1 GCA_902766695.1 uncultured bacterium | reverse complement strand
TGCCACCCTCCGCGCCCAACTGAAATCCGGCCGGCCCATCTTCGCCTGACCCAGCCCAATGCCGCTGACACTTTTGGGTTACACCCCGGCCGCGTTGCATCGGAATCACCGGCCCCCGGCGGGCGGGAGACGCCCCGTCCCCCCCCCGGAACATCCCGTGCGTGGAGCGCGGGAGGGCGGCAAAGCTCCTGGACGGGGGGCTTCGGTTGCAAACGGGATTTGCGGCGTCCCCTCTTCCATCGGTTCATGAACGGCCTTGGCGGTGGGAACGCGGGGGGCGTTTTTCATGGGCGGAAGAGCGGGGCCGGAAGGGGGAAAAATCAAGTGATTTTCCTATTTCCAAAACAGACGGGAGCCCCGACAGGAAGGATGGCTGCGATGGGAAAAGGGCAGTTACGGACCGCCTCGTCCCGCGGCGCGGAAAACCGCGACGCGCCGGTCGGCAGACGTCAACACGGTCAGCCCGTGCCGCCGGGCAATCCAGCGGAGGGTGTCCGCGTGGTGGAACGCGACGTGCGTGAAGTCGTCCGCGTAGTTCCAGGACGGGAAGGCGTCCGCGTCCGTCCAGAACCCGCTCATGACCACCAGCAGGCCGCCCGGCGCGACGCGCGCGAGCATCGCGGCCCAGTCGCGCGCGGGGTCGCGGAAATGTTCGACGACTTCGGTGGCGAACACCGCCGGATACCGCTCCAGTGGCGGCGGGTCGGGAAAGAAACACGGATCCCACCGGTCGCAGGCGATGCCGAGTTCCGCGAGCGGGACCTGCAGGGCGGGACCGGGGCCGCATCCGTAGTCGAGCGCGCGCCGGACGCCGCCCAGATGCGGCCGCGCGGCATCGACGGCGCGCCGCAGGAAGGAGACGTATCCGGCGTCCTCCGGTCCGTTGCGGTGCAGCGCGTAGCGGGCGGCCGCGCGGGCGGGATCGGGGAGTTCCCCGCGCACCGTGGCGATCAGCCTGCAGTCGGGGCAGAGCCGATGGTGGCGCCCCCAGCGGTCGGCCAGCGGTCGGAACGGGCCGCCGCCGCCGCACAGCGGGCAGACGGGAGCCGTCACGCGCCGGGCACCGCGGCGGTCGGCAGCGACGCGGGCGGCGTCGGGACGGCCTTGGGCAGGATGAAGCGGGCGGTCACGTTGGTGCCGACGCCGAGCGCGGACGCGATGTGGAACTCGTCCGCCACGCGCTTGGCGTTGGGCAGCCCCATGCCGGCGCCGAACCCCATCGCCTTGACCCACTCGTTCGCGGTCGTCCACCCCTCCTTCATGGCGAGCGAGACGTCGGCGATGCCGGGGCCCTGGTCCTTGGACACGATCTGGATTTCGTCCTCGTCGGCGCGGAACGTCAGCGTCCCGCCGTCGGAGTGGACCGCGAGGTTGATCTCCAGCTCGTACGCGGCGATGGCGACGCGCCGGATGGTCTTGGCGGCGATGCCGCGGTCGCGCAGGACGTTCTTGATTTCGGTGGACGCCTTGCCGGCGTTGTCGAAGTCGGCCTTCTGGATGCGGTAGGTCTTGAAGTAGCACGTCGCGTTGTCGTCCACCGGCAGCACGTACTGGTTCTCGATCCGCGCCAGCTCCCGGAACAGCTCCATCAGCAGCCGCGAGTTGATCGACCGCGCCGTGATGATCCCCACCGGCTCGTTGCTCGCGTTGAGCACCGGGAAGCGCCGGTAGTCGTACTTGTTGAAGTACGACATCACGATGCTCAGCGGCATGTTCTCCTCCACCGTCACCGCGTTCGGCGCCATGAACTCCGACACCGGCGCATCCATCCGGTTCTTCTCCAGCGCCTGGATGAGGTCCTCGATGCTGACGATGCCGTAGAGGCGCTTGTTCTCGACCACCGGGACCCCCGACACCTTGCGTTCCTGCATCAGGCGCTTGAGGTCGCGCATCGTGGCGGAGCGGGCGATGGTGACCAGGTCCTTGGCCATCACGTCGCGCACGCGGAGCTTGTAGAGCAGCTCCAGGAAGAGCAGCGGCGACTGCTCGGCGGTCAGTTGCAGCGGTTCCACGGCGCGCCTCTGCGGGGGCGGGGGATGCGGCGGCGGCCCGGCCCTAGCGGCCGAGCGCCTTGCCCAGCGCCACCGACGCCTCGAACTTGGCCATCTCGGTGCGGGCGAGGGTGATCCCGAGTTCCTGCGCGAGCTCCACCATGTTCGGCGGCGGGATCTTGCCGTTGGCGACGACGAGCGCGACCGCGCCGACGACGTTCGCCGTGCGCAGCGACTGGTCGGACACGAGGGAGGAAAGCAGCAGCGGCTGTTCGGCGTCCATCATGAGCACGTCGCTCATGAGGTCGGACGAGATGACGTTGGCGACGTCGGTGGCGTCGTGTGCCGGGTCGGACCAGAGGACCTCGGCCTCGACCGCCTGGAGGAGTTCGGAAAGTTTCATGGGATTACGTCAGTGCCTTTCGTGGAATGGAAATCGCTTCCACTATACACGACCCGCCCCGCCCGTTCAATCCCCCGCACCACCTATTCGCCGCGCCCCCGGAAAAGGCGGCTTGCGCCCCCCCGCCCCGCCAACCGCGTCGCAAGCCGCCCCGTTCCCCATCCTCAGTCCGCGGTTTCCCCGTCCGGGGCGGGATCCATTCCCCCCCGCCCGCACGGCGGAGGACCGTGCCGCCCGCCCTTGTGGCCGCCCCGTTCCCCGCGGCGGTGCGGACGCATCGGAGGGCGCTCGCCGGAGAGGATGCAGCGGCACTGCTCCTCGATCCACTCGTCGCGGTTGGCTTCGCCTTCTTCGATCATCGCCTTCAGGTCCGCGAGCTGGCGGTCCAGGCGGGCCTTCTGCTCCCCGATGCGCTTTTCGGCGGCGGCGAGGCGCGCCTGCAACCTCTCGTGCTGGCGGTCGGCCATCTCGCCGAGCTTCGCGCGCAGGGCGTCGGCCAGCTCGGCCTTCTTCGCCTCGTCGGTTTCCGCCCGCACGTCCTTGCACAGCTTGCGGAAGGCCGCGAACTCGGCCCGCTCCTCCTCCGTCGGTCCCTCGCCGCACTCCGGCGGCGGGCACGGGGGACGCATTCCCTCCGGCCCGCGGCAGCGCGCCTTGTCCGGCCGCCCGCACGGACCGCGCCTGCCGTCCGGCGGCGGTACCGGCTTGCCCATGCCCGGGCAGCCGGCCTTTTCGCAGAAGGACGGCGGCGGCACGCCATCCCCCTCCGGCCCGTCTCCGGGCATCTCCGTCTGCGCGTACGCGGCCGCGGCGGCCAGCGCCAGGACCGGAATCCATTTCCATGCCGTTTTCATCGTCGTGTTCCTTTCGGTTTGGTTTTCCACATCACAGGCTCGGGAACGCCGTCGCGTCCGAACCGAAATCCAGCGCCTCGAAGGCCAGCAGCGTCGTCTCCAGCTCCTCGAACTCCGCATCGTACGGCGAAAGCCATTCCGCCTCCGCCTCCGCGAACGCCGCCTCCTCCGCCACGGTCGCCGACCGCATCCGCCACGCCCCGGCCACCAGCGCCACCGCCGCCGCCACGGCCACCGCCGACATCCACATCGCGCGCAGGACCCGCATCCGCCGCGCCCGGACCCGCCGTTCGATGCACTCGATCGTCCCGACCGGCATCGCCGGCAGCTTGCACGCCTCCAGCGCCCGCGCCAGCGCGCGTTCTTCCGCCGTGGCGGTCGCCTCGAAACCCGTTGCGTCCATCGTCGTCTTCATCTCACCGCATCTCCTTCCAGTCCGAATAATCCGCCGCCAGCGCCGCGCGCAGCTTCGCGAGCGCGTACTGCATCCGCGCCAGCACCGTCCCGAGGGGACAGCCCTGGATGTCCGCGATTTCCTTGAACGCCAACCGCCCGTCCATCCGCAGCGAAAACGTCTCCCGCTGCGTTTCCGGCAGCTCCGCCACCGCCGCCGCGATGCGTTCCCCGAGCTCCCGCGACGCCACCAGGCGGTCCGGCGCCAGCGTCCCCGCGTCCGCGACGGTCTCCTCCCCCTCCGCCGTCTGCGCCAGCGGGACCTCCCGGCGCGAGCGCCGGAACGAATCCATCGCCAGGTTGTGCGCAATCCGGAACAGCCACGGCGCCATCGGCGGCCGCACGAACGACCGCGGCCGGGCGAGCGCCCGCGCCCACGTCTCCTGGAACCATTCCTCCGCCGTCCCCGCATCCCCCGCCAGCCGCAGCAGATACCCGAACAGCGGCCGCCGGTACCTCTCCACCAGCCGCACCAGCGCCTCCCGTTCCCCGCGCCGGTGGTAGGCCTGCCAATCCGCCAGGTCCGCCGTGTTTTCCTTTCCCGGGTTCGTGTCCATGCCGTCTCTCTTCATCCCCTACAACGCCGCCCCCCCGGATTTATTGCATGGCCCCGGAAAAAGTTCGCCCCCCCCCGCTTACGCCTCCGCCAGCCCCTCCAGCGTCTCTTCCTTGAGCTTCTTGAGCTTGCCCCGCACCGCCAGCTTCTTGACGTACTTGAACCGGTCGATGAACAGCGTCCCCTCCAGATGGTCGATTTCGTGCTGCGCCGCGCGCGCGACGAACCCCACCAGCTCCGTCTCCCGCTCCCGCCCGTCGATATCCAGGTACGCCACCCGCACCCGCCACGGACGCTCCACGCTCCCGTTGATCCCGGGAAAGCTCAGGCACCCCTCCTCCTGCGCCGCCGTCTCGTCCTCCGACGCCGCGACGATGCGCGGATTGAACAGCACCAGCGGCATCTCCACGTCCGGGTTCAGCCGCTCCCCGCCCTTGCCGCGCTCCTCGACATCGTACTCCGCCGGCACGTCGATCACGCACACCGACTCCGTCCGCCCCACCTGCTGCGCCGCCAGCCCCACCCCGTTCGCGCGGTGCATGGTGAAGACCATGTCCTTCGCGAGCTTGCGCAGTTCCGGCGTGACGGCCTCCACGGCCACCGCCTTCTCCCTCAGCACGGGCGCCCCGTACGTCTGTATCGTCAGTTCCTTGCTCATGCCTCCCACCATACCCCGCCCCCGCCCCGCCCCGCAAGCCGCAAGTCGCCCCGCCGCGGGGTAAACCGTTTCACCCCGCCCCCCCGCTTTCCGCTTGCCGCGCGCGCCGTACGGGAGGAAACTTCCCGCATCATGTCAACGGGAACGTGCAGAATCGTCGTCGGCGCCGACCACGGCGGCTTCGAGCTCAAGGAGCAGATCGCCTCCTGGCTCAAGTCGCTCGGCCATGCCGTCATCGACGTCGGCACCGCCGCCAAGACCCCCTCCGTCGATTACCCCGTCTTCGCCGCCAAGGTCGCCCGTACCGTCGCCGCCGGCCGCGCCGACGTCGGCATCATGGTCGACGGCGCCGGCATCGGCTCCGCGATGACCGCCAACAAGATCCCCGGCGTCCGCGCCGCCGCCTGCTACAACGAGGCCCTCGCCCGCAATTCCCGCCAGCACAACGGAGCCAACCTCCTCACCCTCGGCTCCGGACAGACCCCTTTCGAACAGGCCAAAGGCATCATCCAGACCTTCCTGGCCACGGACTGCACCGAAGAGAGGCACCTGCGGCGCGTCCGGATGATCAAGGACCTCGAGACCGGACGCGCGGCTTCGCCCGTCATGGCCGCAATGAAGGAGATGAAATTGGACCTCAGCCCCCAGGACATCGCCCGGATCGCCGAGCGAGTGAAGCAGATCGTCGGCGGCGGTTGCGCCGTCGGCGGCGCCCAGGTCGCGGCCGCCACCGGCAACCTTTCCGCCCAGCAGCTCGCGCGCATGATCGACCACACCCTCCTCAAGCCCGAGGCCACGGCCGACGACGTGAAGAAACTCTGCGCCGAAGCCATCCAGTACAACTTCTGGAGCTGCTGCGTGAACTCCGCGATGGTCCCCGTCGCCGCCCAGGCCCTCCGCGGCTCCTCCGTCAAGGTCTGCGCCGTCGTCGGGTTCCCGCTCGGCGCCATGTCCGCGCAGATGATGGCCATGGAAGCCCGCAACGCCATGCGCAACGGCGCCCGCGAAATCGACATGGTCATCAACGTCGGCAAGGCCAAGTCCGGCGACTGGGACGGCGTCGCGCGCGACATCCGCACCGTCTGCGAATCCGTCAAGGACGGCCGCGGCCTGCTCAAGGTCATCCTCGAGACCTGCCTGCTGACTCCCGACGAGATCGTCAAGGCCTGCCTTGCTTCCATGAAGGCCCGCGCCGACTACGTCAAGACCTCCACCGGCTTCAACAAGGGCGGGGCCAAGGCCGAGGACGTCGCCCTCATGGCCCGCACCGTCGCCCCCAAGCTCGGCGTCAAGGCCTCCGGCGGCGTCCGCACCTACGCCGACGCCATGCTCATGATCCGCAACGGCGCCACCCGCATCGGCGCCTCCTCCTCCGTCAAGATGATGGAAGAAGCCCTCGCCGCCTGCGGCGGACGCTGAAGATTTAAAAAAGCAACCCCGAAACAACAAGAGGTAAAATTATGGCAGATGCACTCGGAATGATCGAAACCCGTTCCTTCCCCGCGACCGTCGAGGCCGCCGATGCGATGGTCAAGGCCGCCAAGGTCGAACTCGTCACCTACGAAAAGACCGGCGGCGGTTTCACCACCGTCATCGTCCGCGGCGACGTCGCCGCCGTCAAGGCCGCCTGCGACGCCGGGCAGATCGCCGCCGGCCGCGTCGGCGAAGTCGTCTCCGTCCACGTCATCGCGCGTCCGCACGCCAACGTCGACGCCGTGCTGCCGCTGGGCCGCGCTCCCGAAGCCCCGAAGGGCCGGAAGTAATCCCTCCGCGCGGGGGAGGGCCGGCGGGCGGGCCACAGCCCCCTGCCCTCCCCGCGCACCATTCCTTCCCCCTTCCTGACCATCCCGTCCACCCTCCCGGAGAACCCCATGAACCTCGGCAAAGTCGTCGGCACCGTCGTATCCACCCGCAAAGAGCCGTCCCTGGACGGAATCCGCTTCCTGCTGGTCCGCCTCGTCGGCACCGACGGCAAGGAAACCGGCAACTTCGTCGTCGCCGCCGACGCCATGGGCGCGGGTCCCGGCGAGTACGTCCTGACCGCGGCCGGCTCCTCCGCCCGCCAGACCACGATCACCCAGAACCGTCCTGTCGATGCCGTCATCATGGCCATCGTCGACACCTGGGAAATCGGCGGCAAGACCCTCTACGTCAAGGACTGACCCCTTTCCGTTTCCATTCCCTGGCGGCGGCCTCCCCAACCCGGAGACCGCCGTTTTTCTTCCCCCCTCCTTCCTGAGGCGCGGCTGTCAGCCGCGCCCGCCCCCCTCTCTCCCCCCTCACCCTCCCCACTTTTGCAAACATGAGAAACATTGCCCTTTTCACTCATTTCCCCTCATCCCTCCCCCCATGAACTTTTCCGCCACCTTTTCCCCCTCCCCCCCCCCCTCTCCGCCCCTCTTCCTCCCGGCGCCCTGGCGCGAGACCGGGATTGCTTCCCCGCCGCCTTTCCGCTAGGCTGGAGCCGTAAACGAAAGCGAGGTTTTCCGATGTCCTTCCCCTACATTCCCGTCGCATCCCCCCTGCACGATGCCGCCTCCCTGGAGGCCGCCACCGGCGCCTTCCACCGCGCCCTCCAGTCCATCGGCGGCGCCCCCGCCCCGGACCCCGTTCCGGCCGCCGCCGACACCCCCTTCTGGTTCGTCCTCACCGGCGGCGTCGAAGGCGAAGTACTGCGCCGCATCGACGCCTGGCGCGCCGCCGGCGGACGCGGCCCCGTACTGCTCGTCGCCCATCCCGGCCACAACTCCCTCCCGGCCTCCCTCGAAATCCTCGCCCGCGTCCGCCAGCTCGGCGGCCAGGGCCGCATCCACCTCCTCCGCGCCCCCGACGACGCCGGAACCCTCTCCGCCATCGCCCGTACCGCCAAGGCCCTCGACGCCAACCGCCGCCTCGCCGGCGAACGCATCGGCCAGATCGGCACCCCGTCCGACTGGCTCGTCGCCAGTTCGCAGGACGCCGCCACCGTGCGCCGCCGCTTCGGCGCCGAACTCGTACCCGTCACCCTCGACGAAGTCCGCACCCTCATGCGCCAAGAGCTGGCGACGCCGCCCACCCCGTCCGAACTCGTCCCCTGGCGCGGCGCCACCTCCCACGACGGCGTGTCCGAATCCGCCTACGCCCAGGCCGTCGCCCTCCACCGGGCCCTGAAGGCCGTCGTGGCCAAGTACGCCCTCTCCGCCATCACCGTCCGGTGCTTCGACTGGGTCCGCCAGGACGGCACCACCGGCTGCCTGGCCCTCGCCCTGCTGGCCGACTCCGGCATCAGTGCCGGATGCGAAGGCGACATCCCGTCCATCCTCGCCCTCCGCTGGCTCTGGCACCTGACCGGACGCCCCGCCTGGATGGCCAACCCCGCCGCCCTAGACCCCGCCACCGGCGACCTCCGTCTCGCCCACTGCACCATCCCGCTCGGCCTCGTCGGCTCCTACGCCTTCAAGACCCACTTCGAATCCGGCCTCGGTCTCGGCATCGACGGCACCCTCCCGCGCGGCCCCGTCACCCTCCTGCGCCTCGGCGGCGCCGACCTCGGCGAATGCTGGTGCACCGAAGGCGAACTCCTCGCCGACACCCACGACGACGGCCAATGCCGCACCCAGGCCCTCGTCCGCATTCCTTCCGACGCCCTGGACCTCCTCCTCTCCCGCCCCCTCGGCAACCACCTCGTCCTCGCCCCCGGCCACCACCGCTCCCTCCTCACCGAAGCCTTCTCCCTCCTCGACGCCCGCGCCTGAACCTCCATCCCGTAGAGGGGCGGCCGTGGCCGCTCCGTCGGCCACCCCGCCTCCACGACCGTCGGGCACGCGGAAAACAAAAATCCCTTGTGCCGCCCATCGTCGGCACAAGGGAGAACCTCGCGGCTTGAACCGTCTCAGTACGCCTTCGCCATCAGAACGCGCCGTTCGCTCGGCTTCCCGGTCAGGATGCAGGTCCCCGCGCCGCGCGCGGCCTCGGGAATCTGGTCGTCGAACGGGATGCACCGGATGCTCGTCTCGTAGCGCTTGGCCATCTCTTCCTCTTCGGCGCGGCCGCCCGCCCAGTGCACCCAGGCGAAGCCGCCGCCTTCTTCCTTGAAGAATTTCTCGAAGTCTTCCAGCGTGTCGATGACGCGCGTCTTCTTCTCGCGGATCTTCCGCGCCCGCTCCAGCAGCTCCTTCTGCAGCGTGTCCAGCAGCGCCGGCAGCCCATCGATGGCCTCCTGGCGCGGGACGAACTGTTTTTTGCGCTTGCGGAGCTCCTGCTCGGCCTCGCCTTCGTTCTCGATGACGAACCGCCGCACCAGGCAAAGCGACCCCTTCTCCAGGTCGCGCGGGCCCACCTCGATGCGCACCGGCACGCCCTTGCGCTCCCACTCGTAGTACTTCGCGCCCGGCTGCATGCCTTCGCGGTCGTCCACCTTGACGCGGATGCCCTTGGCCTTGAGCGCGTCGGCGACGGCGTTGGCCTCGGCGGTCGTCGCGGCCTGCTCCTCGGCGGTCTTGTAAATCGGAATCACCACCACCTGCACCGGCGCGAGCTTCGGCGGCAGCACAAGCCCGTTGTCGTCGGAGTGCGTCATGATGAGCGCCCCGATCAGGCGCGTCGAGACGCCCCAGCTCGTCGCGTGCACGTATTCCAGCTGGCCTTCCTTGTTGAGGAACTTGACGTCGGCGCTCTTCGCGAAGTTCTGCCCGAGGTAGTGGCTCGTGCCCATCTGGAGGGCCTTGCCGTCCTGCATCATGCCTTCGATGCACTGCGTGTCCACGGCGCCGGCGAAGCGTTCGCCCTCGGTCTTGTGGCCGCGCACCACGGGCACCGCCATGACGTTCTCCGCCACGTCCGCGTAGACCTCCAGCATCCGCGAGACTTCCTCGCGCGCCTCGGCCTCCGTCGCGTGCGCCGTGTGCCCCTCCTGCCACAGGAACTCGGCCGTCCGCAGGAACAGCCGCGTCCGCATCTCCCAGCGCACCACGTTCGCCCACTGGTTGACCAGGATGGGCAGATCGCGGTAGCTCTGGATCCAGTTCTTGTACTGGTTCCAGATGATCGTCTCGCTCGTCGGACGCACGATCAGCGGCTCTTCCAGCTTGGATTCGGGGTCCACGCCGACCTTGCCGTCGACAGCCTTGAGCCGGTAGTGCGTGACCACCGCGCATTCCTTCGCGAACCCGGCCGCGTGCTCCTCCTCCTTCGCCAGCAGGGAGAGCGGGATGAAGATCGGAAAATACGCGTTCGAGTGCCCGGTCGCCTTGAACCGGTCGTCCAGCTCGCGCTGCAACCGCTCCCAGATGGCGTATCCGTGCGGCTTGATGACCATGCACCCGCGGACGGACGAATGCTCGGCGAGGTCGCCGCGCTTGACGACGTCCAGGTACCACTGCCCGTAGTCGCGGGCGCGCGGGGTGATGCCGTCGGATGCCTGCTGCGGGGCGCCCTTGGCGGGTTTGGCGGATGCGTTGGGATTGCTCATGGTGTCTACTCCGGGAATCGGTGGATTATTCGTTTTCTGCCGATTCTGGCGCGCCCCCCCAGTTTTGTCAACCGCCCCGACGCGGCCCGGATCCTTCGCGGATCCTTTGCCCCTCCCTCCCTCGGACATCCCGCACGCCTTTCACGCCCTCCATCCTCTCCCCCTTCGCACCCACGCGCGATATCAAGGAAAACCCATTGAAATCCAATTGATTTCCATCATCGCAACCCCCATGAGAAACCACCCGGTCCCCGTGGCAAAAACCCGCCCCGTCCGGTACCAATCCCGGACGGGGCGGACTTATCGGCGAACTCTCTCGCCGGCTCTCAGTACCCGTAGCGCCAGCGCGGCGGAGGCGGCGGGGGCGGCGGGTACCCGTACACCACCGGTGCCGGCGAGTACGTGGTGTAGGTCACGGTGGCGCCCGGCGTGCCGTAGACCACCACCGGCCGCGGCGGAGGCGGCGGGGGGGGCGGCGGAGGCGGGGGCGGCGGGGGATTCGCCCACCGGAACACCGAGTCCACGACCCCGAACGTCAGCCCCGCGATCGCGGCGCCCGCGATGATGTCGCCGCCGTGGTGGTGGTGATGGTGATGATGGTGGGCCGGAGGCGGGGGCGGAGGACCGTGCCGGTGGCCGGGACCGTGCGGCCCCGCGACCGCCGACGGCGCCGCGGCCAGCATGACCGCCGCGATCACCGGGAACGCCACCATCCGGACCAACCACTTGCTGTTCGTTTTCTTTTCCATGCGATGTCTCCTTTCGGATTCCTTTCTTTCGCCCCATCCAGTCGCATGGCCCCCCCGCGGGGTTACAGGCCCGGGAAAAAATCCCGCCCCGCCGCCGATCAAGGTCCGACCGACTGCGCCATGAGGATGATTTCGTCCTCCGCGAGCCCCAGCACCGCCCGCAATTCCGCTTCCGGATACGACCCCCGCACGACGTTCTTGAGTCCCTCCGACGCGCACGCCAGCGCGACCCCCTGCGCCGCGCACCCCGCCTCGAAAGCCGCGCAGCGCACCCACGCCTCCCGCGCCCCCCGGCGCCCCTTCCCCTCCGGCGGCACCGCCACGTACACCAGATTCGCCGCCGCTTCCGCGACATACGGTTGCGCCCCCGACACCGCCCGCCAATCGCCGGCCGCCCGGCATACCAGCGCATGCGCCTCCGGATCGTACCGCCACACCCCGGCCGCATCCAGCACGTACACCCGCAGATCCCGCCGGTTGAGCGCGGTGGGAATCGTCCACCGTCCGTCCGTCCGGTTCACGCCGCAGGCCGCCCACAGCAGCCGCGACCACGTCTCGGGTCCGATCGCCCCTCCCGCGAAATCCCGCGCCGACGCCCGCATCCCAAGCGCCCCGTACACCCCCATCCCGCCCCCGCGCGGCGCTTCCGGCAACTCCACGACGTCCCCCGCCGCGACCGTCACCGCCGCCGTCACCGTCCGTTCCGCCCCGCCCGGCCCCGCCACCAGCGTGCACAACCCGACCACCCCCATCGCCAGCAATCCCGCGCCCAGCCACTTGTGTTCCATCTCCGTTCCTCCAGATTGTCCGTCAAACAAGGCGTACCCCGGACAGGGTTCGAACCTGCGACCTGCGGTTTAGGAAACCGCCGCTCTGTCCAACTGAGCTACCGGGGCGACGCACGATGGATTCGACCACAAAACGGCCGGGTTTTCAAGTCCGGCTTCCGTCGTCAGAATCCCTCCGCCGCGGCATCCACGATCCGCTGCAGCCAGGCCGTGCCGGCGCGTTTCGCCTCCGCGGGGAGCGCGTGGACCCGGTCGAGATACACCCCCTCCGGCATCGCTTCCCACGCGGCCAGGAACGCCGACCGCTCCTCGCACTCCACGTCGCCGAGCGCCGCCAGGCGCTCCTTGGCCGCGGGCCAGTCCTCCACGAGCGCCGTGTGCGCCGCGGCGAGTCCCGCGTCGAGCGCGGAGCGGTCTTCCCTGGCGATGGCCTGGACCACCGCGTCGAGGCGCTTGACGCGTTCCTTGCGGACGGCGGCGAGCTGCCGCATGGCGCCCTCGCGGCAGGCCGCGCCCCAGGGCGTGCGGTCCATCAGCGGGGCGCGCACGGCCGCGTACCAGGCCTGCAACGCCGCGATGTTCCCGACGTAGACCGCGCCGTGCTCCATCGTGCGCGCGACCGAACGGTATGGGCGCGAATAGGGGATTTCGCCGCCCGGCAGCGGCTTCGGCACCACGAGCAGCCCCGGCTCGGCGACATCGCGCCGCAGCACGTTCCCGGCGGCCAGCACCGTCCCGTACTCCACGCGCACCGGTCCCGCCATCCCGCCCTGGCCGCCGAGGAACACCGGCGGCTGGTCGAGCATCACCCCGCGCGGAACGTCCCCCACCAGCGACGCCGTGGCCTTGTCGCCGCGCGGCGTGTAGTTGAAGTGGATGAACGACGAGCCGATTTCGCTGTGGTTCTTGCGGTCGGTGCCGCCGGCCATCAGCGCGTCGCAGAAATTGATCAGGCTTCCGCCCACCACGAACGGCAGGAACACCGTCTGCTTGAGCCCCACCGTATGGGCCATTTCGGCGCCTTCCTCCAGAAGGGTTCCCGACCGCACGTGCGCGCCGCTGCCCATCGCCGCCCCGTCCAGGAACACGGCCCCGGCGAAGTAGCCGCCCTTGAGGCGCACCTTCTCGCCGAGCTGGCAGTCTTCGACCGTCGCGGGCGTCTCCTCGCCGAGCACGCAGCCCGGCCCCATCGACGTCTCCGCCCCGTACACCTTGCACCCCGCGTGGAGGACCACGCCCGGCGCGATCCGGTCCGCCCGGACCTCCTCCCCGACTTCCACCGCCTCCGGCGCCGGAATGACCACCCCCCGCTCCAGCAACGCCTTGACCGCCGCGTTCATGCCCGCACCATCACGCCGACGACGATTCCCGCCACCGCCGAAGCCAGCAGCGCGTACACCGTCTTCATCGTCCACTTCAGCCCGAACAAATCGAACCCCACGCTGCCCGTCGTCGCGTTCAGCGCGACGACCACGATCGCCCCCAGCACCACCAACCCGATCAACACTCTTTTCTGCATGATCCATCTCCATTTGGTCTTTTCGCCTACTCAACCAAATCCCCGTCCCGAAGGAAACCTTTTTTCCTCCCCGCCCCCACCCGCGGTAGGACTTTTCATTGGTCGGCAAAGAAATGTGTGGGTAGGGCGGGCAGTCCCTGCCCGCCGGCTCCAGTCCTGCCGAAGGAAGGCGCCGGCGATGTGCGGACGCATGTTTTCCCTTGGCCCCCTCCACCTTGCATCCGCAAATCCACCGATCTCCGATTGCACGTTCCGGCTTCCGGCGGGCGTGGCAGGCTCGCCCCCTCCGCCCCGACGCCAGACCGCTATTCCCCCCAACCGTCCCCTTCCCTGTCCAGCTTCCATCTCCCCGCATGGATGCCCCCCATGGTTCGCTGGCGGCGTTTTACCTTTCTTTTGTGATGGCGGGCTGATAGTATTGAAAAGAATGAAAACCCCGCTGTTTCCCAAGTTCCCCAATCGCCCCATCGTATCGCATCGGCAGATGTGCGGGGCCGGTTTGCCATTGTTCCGTGCGATTCCGGCCCGGTGGCTCCCGGCAACGATCCTCCCGCATTCCGCCGGGGTAGCTTCCATGCGCACCGCTCTAGCCACCCTCGTCGCCGCGGCATCCCTTTCCCCCTTCGTTCCTCTCCGGTAAAGCCGACCGATGTCCATTCCCGCCACTATCCAATCATATCCCGCCGCCGGCACGATGGGGACGTTTGGGTATCCGCATTCGCTCTTGATTCTTGGGGCGGGCGGCCATGGTTGCGTCGTGGCCGAACTGGCCCGTGCCTGCGGCTATTCCCGCGTGGACTTCGCCGATGATGCCGCACCCGGGGCCGTTTGCACCCTTTCCGGGCTTCCATCCGTCGCCGCCCGGTATGACGCCATGACCGTCAGCGTGGGAAACCTTTCCATGCGGAAGGACCTTTTTGCCCGCATCGAAACCCTTGCGGTTCCTTGCCCCCCTTTGGTATCTCCCAACGCTTTCGTCAGCCCTTCCGCCCAAATTGGTCCCGGGGCGCTCGTGCTTCCCGGCGCCATCGTCCATACCAACGCCGTTGTTGGCATAGGTGCCATCATCTCCGCCGGCGCGGTCATCGACCACGATGCCGTCGTCGGCCCCTGCGCCCACGTCGATGCCGGGGCCGTTGTCGCCGCACGGGCCTCCGTCTCGCCGTTGACCAAGGTTCCCGCCGGAACTTGCGTCCGCCCCGACTCCCCCATCAACGCTGGTGGAGGGACAAAATGACCGTTTTGCTCGCCATTGCCGCCACGCTTGCCGGGCTGTTCCTGATTCTCGCCCTCCTGGCCGTCATCCTCCGTCCCGGTACCATTTACGCCGACTCCCCTTCCGACCGCAATCCCGTCGAGGGCAAGTCCGTCGTGTTCGTCGAATCGGCCGACGATCCGCCCAACGCCGACGGGGCCCGCGGCCATCTCGTGGCGACCGGCCCCGCCATCCTCCACGAAACGTTCTACTCCCGCTTCGTCAAGCGCGCCCTCGACCTCATCCTCTCTTTCTTCGGCCTTGTCTTGCTCTCCCCCGTCCTTCTCGCCATCTCCCTCGCCATCGTTCTGGAAGACCCCGGCCCCGTCCTCTTTTCCCAGAAGCGCGTAGGCAAGGACAAACGCTTCTTCCGCGTCCACAAGTTCCGTTCCATGAAGATGGACACCCCCCACGACGTCCCCACCCACATGCTCGGCGACCCCGGCCGCTACATCACCCGCATCGGCCGTTTCATCCGCGCCCATTCCCTCGACGAACTCCCGCAGATCTGGGACATCTTCATCGGCAACATGTCCGTCATCGGCCCCCGTCCCGCCCTCTGGAACCAGGACCTCCTCACCGCCGAACGCGACAAGTACGGCGCCAACGCCCCCAAGCCCGGCCTCACCGGCTGGGCCCAGATCAACGGCCGGGACGAACTCGAAATCCCCGTCAAGGCCCGCTTCGACGGTGACTACACCGCCCACCTCGCCCGCGGCGGCTTCCATGCCTTTTTCTTCGACTGCCGCTGCTTCCTCGGCACCGTCTTCTCCGTCGCCCGCGGAGAGGGCGTCGTCGAAGGTGGCACCGGCGCGCTCCGCAAAAAAGAGGACACCGAATGAAGGCCCCCGCAAACAGGGCGTCGCTCAGTGCCCCCCCCATTCCCACCGTTTGTCGGAGTGCCGCATGACCCATGCCCTCCAGCAAACCTTCTCCATCGGCGAAACGGTCGCCGTCGAGTTCAAGCGTTGCGGCAACGGCATCCCCCCCGACACCTACGAAACCGTCTGCGCCTTCCTCAACCGCTTCGGCGGCGACATCTATTTCGGTGTTCTCGACAACGGCTCCGTCGAAGGCATCCCCCCCTCCCATGCCCCCTCCCTTGTCCGCAACCTCGTCAACAACTTGGGAAACCCCAACCTCTTCCTCCCCGCCGTCCACCTTGACCCCCAAATCCTGTCCGTCGACGGGAAAACCGTCATCCATCTCCATGTCCCCCAAACCCCGGACATCCACCGCTTCAAGGGGACCATCTACGATCGCCTTGCCGACGCCGACGTCAAGGTCGTCTCTTCCTCCGAAATCGCCGTACTCGCCATCCGCAAACAGCAAATCTACACCGAGCGCAAGATTTACCCTTACGTCAAACCTTCCGACCTCCGCCTCGACCTCCTCCCCCGCATCCGCACCCGCGCATCCAACTTCGCGGGCGGCCACCATCCGTGGGCGGACATGTCCGACGAAGAACTCTTTCGCAGCTCCCGCCTTTTCGGGGAAGACAAGCTCACCGGCGAAAAGGGGTTCAATCTCGCCGCCATCCTCCTTTTGGGCACCGACGACCTCATCCTCGACGTCTGCCCCGCCTACGGGACGGACGCCCTTTTCCGCCGTGTCCAGCTCGACCGCTACGACGACCGCGACCTCGTCCAGACCAACCTCGTCGAAAGCGTCGACCGCCTCATGGCCTTCGCCGCCAAGCACCTCCCCGATCCGTTCTTCCTCGACGACGACGCCCGGCGCGTCAGCGTCCGCGACATTGTCGTCCGCGAACTTCTCGTCAACCTTCTCATCCACCGCGAGTTCACGAGTTCCCGCCGTTCCCGCTTCGTCATCGAACCCGGTCGCCTCTGGACGGAAAATCCCTGTCGTGCCGCCCGCCAAGGGCCCATCACCCCCGCCAACCTCGAACCCGACTCCAAAAATCCCGTCATCGCCGCCTTCTTCCGAACCATCGGTTTCGCCGACGAACTCGGTTCCGGCGTCCGCAAGCTCTTCAAGTATTCCCGCCCATTTGCCGGTTCCGAACCCACTCTCCTGGAAGGAGATATGTTCCAAACCTCCCTCGCTCTCTCCTCCGATTGGTTCGTCGTCGATTCCCCGTCGAATGATGGAATAAACAACAGTGTCCCGAAAAATGATGGGACAATTTCCAATGTCCCTGTAAATGTCTCTGTAAATGTCCCTGTAAATGTCCCTGTAAAAGACAAAGTCCTTGAACTCGTCAGGCAATGTCCAGGCATCAACCGTCGTCAATTGGCCAAGGCACTTGAGGTTGATGTCAAAACCATTGCCCGGGCCGTCAACGACCTCGCCGGACTTCTCGAACACCATGGCAGTCCCAAAACCGGCGGCTACCACCTTGTCCCCTCTTCTTCCAATCCGGCCGACTTGAACTCCGCCGCCCCCCCACACACACGGGAGGACTTCCCGTGAAACGCCTCCTGATCACCGGCACCGGTTCCTTCGTCGGGTCCGCCATCCAGGCCCACCTCGCCCAATGGCCTGACCGCTATTCCGTTTCCGCCATCGACATGCAATCCCCCGATTGGCGGACGGCGGACTTCTCCCCCTACGACGCCGTGTTCCATGTCGCCGGCCTCGCCCACGCGGATGTCGGCCATGTCTCGGAAGAGCGCAAGGCCCTCTACTACAAGGTCAATTCCGAGCTCCCGGCCGAAACCGCCGCCAAGGCCAAGGCGGAGGGCGTCAAACAGTTCATCTTCATGTCCTCGGCCATCGTCTACGGCGACTCCGCCCCCATCGGCGTATCCAAGACCATCACCCGCGACACCCCGCCCGCCCCCGCCAACTTCTACGGCGACAGCAAGCTCCAGGCCGAACTCAAACTCCGCCCCCTCTCC
Organism: uncultured bacterium; assembly: GCA_902766695.1. Classification (GTDB taxonomy): domain Bacteria; phylum Verrucomicrobiota; class Kiritimatiellia; order CAIQIC01; family Lenti-01; genus CACXEY01. The sequence continues at coordinate 19,200 of CACXEY010000163.1, read as the reverse complement.
TCCGACAGCTTCAAGGTCGCCATCCTCCGTTGCCCCATGATTTACGGCAAGGGCTCCAAGGGCAACTTCCCCATCCTCGAAAAGATGGCCGCGAAGCTCCCCTTTTTCCCCAAGGTCGCCAACGCCCGCTCCATGCTCTACGTCGGCAACCTCGCCGAATTCGTCCGCCTCCTCGTCGACGACGCGGCCTCCGGCACCTTCTGGCCCTGCAACGCCGAACTCTCCAACACCTCCGAACTCGTGCGCCTCATCGCCCGCGCCCGCGGCAAAAACCTCCCGCTCGTCCCCGGCTTCTCCCCCCTCCTCAAGCTCCTCTCCCGCTTCTCCCCCTACGTGGACAAGGCCTTCGGCAACCTCGCCTACGCCCCCGGCCTCGGCGACCACCCCCGGGATTACCGCCTCTTTTCCCTCGAACAAAGCATCGCGGAAACGGAGTCGTGACGATGGAACCCTACTCCGTTCTGATGTCCATGTACCACCGGGACGCCCCCGGCCCCCTGCGCCAGAGCATCGAAAGCATGCTCGCCCAGACCGTCCCCTGCGACCAGTTCGTCCTTGTCCGCGACGGCCCCGTCGGCGACGAGTTGGCCGCCGTCATCGACTCCTTCGTCCAATCGCGCCCCGGCCTTTTCACCGTCGTGGAGCTGCCCGAGAACGTGAGCCTGGGCTTGGCCCTGGACGCCGGACTGCAACATTGCCGCCACGACCTCGTGGCCCGCATGGACGCGGACGACATCTCGCTGCCCCGGCGCTGCGAAAAACTCCTGAAGCTCTTCGCCGACAACCCCGGACTGGCCATCGCCGGCGCGAACATCGACGAGTTCTACGACGACCCCTCCCATGTCGTCTCCTCCCGGGTGGTCCCCTCCGACTACGCGGGCATCCGCAAGTTCATGCGCCGCCGCAGCCCCTTCAACCATCCCACCGTCATGTACCGGAAGAGCGAGGTCATCCGCTGCGGCGGCTACGGCCCCTCCCCGCGGAAAGAGGACCTGTCCCTCTTCGCCCGCATGCTGAACATGGGGTGCCTCGCCCTCAATCTCCCGGAATCCCTTCTCCTCTACCGTTCCAGCCCGGACAACTACAAGCGTCGCAAGACCTGGGTCAACTGCTGGGGCTACGTCCAGGTCGAGTGGGACCATTTCCGCCGCGGCTACTGCTCCCTCTGGGACCTCGCCGTCGTCGCGGCGGGCCAAATGACCCTCTTCCTGGTCCCCCTGCCCGTCATGCGCTTTTTGTCCGACCATCTCCTGCGCCGCAAATCCGAAAGGAGGCCCCCCCGTGCCTGACTTCCGCATGGACAACCCGCCGACCGTCCGCGACATCCAGAAAAAGATTCTGGAAATCGCCAAATACATCGATGCCCTGTGCCGCAAGAACGGCATTGAATACTGCATCGCGGCCGGTACAGCCCTCGGCGCCGTCCGGCACGGTGGTTTCATCCCGTGGGACGACGATCTCGACATCTTCATGACTCCGGACCAATACCGGAAGTTCAGGGACGCGTTTGGCGCCGAAGCCCCGGAAAAGTTCGTCCTCCAGGAATGGTTCGTCGCGGACGATGCCCTCGAACGGGCAAAAGTCCGCATGAACGGGACCACCTTCATCGAGGAAGTGACCCAAAACCGGAAGGACATCCACCAAGGCGTTTTCGTCGACATCTTCCTGCTCCACAAGGTCCCGGAAAACATCCTGGTCCAAAAATGGGTGTATTTCCTCGCGAAGTTCGCCACTCTCTACGCCATCTCCCACCGAAACTGGAAACCCAAGACCCCCGTCCAAGCCCTGGCCGTCCGCGCCCTCCGCTTCCTCCCTTGCCGCATGCTGTGCAACCTCGCCTACCACTTCATCGGCAAGTACGACGGCATGGCCGACGGCTTCATGTATTTCCACTGGGTCACCAAATTCCGCTTCGAACGCGGACTCTTCGCCGCGGACCACTGCTTCCCCGTCACGGACATCCCCTTCGAGGACGCCACCCTCCTCGCCCCCAAGGATGTCCGCAAGATGCTCGAAGCCCTCTACGGCGACTACATGCAACTCCCTTCCGAAAAAGACCGGAAGGCGGCCGTCCACGCCATGTTCGCCGACGTCAACCGCGATTTCACCGCCTACATCGAGGGGATGCCCCCCCTGGGCGGGTGCCTGCAGGCCGTCAGGCTGTCCAAATCCGGAGCCACCCGATGAAAGTCCTCCACGTCTACGCCTCCCTCCGGCAGCGCAACGGCGTCACCGCCGTCATCATGAACTACTTGCGGCACATGCCCAAAGAGGGCCTGCAAATCGATTTGTTGGTCCATTCGGACAGCGAGCCGGGGATGGTTTCCCTGGCCGAGTCGCTCGGTTCCAAGGTTTTCTTCATGCCCAAGCTGGGCCTGAAATCCTACCGGCGTTTCACCGCCTTCCTCGAGACCTTTTTCGCCGAACACCCCTTCGACATCGTCCATTCCCATTTCAACCAGGTGGATTTCGCGCTCTTCCCCGCCGCCCGCCGCCACGGCGTCCGCCACTGCATCTCCCACAGCCACAACACCAGGCTTTCGGACTACCCCCTCCGCGCCCTGCGCAACCGCCTCCTCTGCTGGAACATCGCCCGCAACGCGGACACCCTCGCCGCCTGCTCCGAAGCCGCCGGCGAAGCCCTTTTCGGGAAGGTCTTTGCTTCCGACCCCAGGAAACTGGTCGTCAAGAATGGCGTGGATGTCCCCAGGTTTTCCTTTGACGGGCAGGCCCGCAACGCCATCCGCGGCGAATTCCGCGTCGCCCCGGACGAAATCCTGCTCGGGCATGTGGGCAGTTTCCGTCCCCAGAAGAACCATGTGTTCATGCTCCGCCTCCTGAACCGCCTCCTGGAGCATTCAGACCGTTTCAAACTGTGTTTTGTCGGCAATGGCGGACTCTGGGAGCACATCCAAAAGGCCGCCTCGGACATGTCGTTGTCCGACAAGGTCGTTTTCGCGGGTTCCCGGCCGGACGTTCCCAAGATCCTTTCCGCGTTTGACATCTTCCTTCTTCCTTCCCTCTTCGAAGGCTTCGGCATCTCGCTGGTCGAGGCGCAGATTTCCGGCCTGCCCTGCCTGGCCTCCTCCCGCGTTCCCCGCGAAGTTGCCTTCACGGACATGGTCCGGTTCCTCCCGCTGGGCCGGAATGGCTCTCCCTGGGTGGATGCCGTTTTGGGCATCCGTCCGGGCGAACGGACCTCCCATGCCGCCGAAGCGGTTGCGGCGGGATACGACATCGCCGGTGCGGCGGAATCCCTGGCGGAGTTTTACCGGCGGAAGGCCGCCCCATGAACGCCGGCATGGCTTCCCCCGATTCCCGGGAACGCCCCGTGCTGAGGGTTTTGCACATGCTCCCCGCCCTGCGCAGTGGCGGGGATGCCCAGGTCGTCTACAACTATTTCTCGCATTTCAAGGGAGATGACATCGCTTTCGATTTCATCGTCCATGTCGCCGAATGCGGCATGCTTGAAAAACGTTTCCTGGCACGCGGCTCCCGCGTCTACCATCTGCCGCGCTTCAACCGCGTCGTCCGGAACTTCTTCGCCGTCCGCCGGATCATCAAACGGGGGGGGTACCGGGTTGTCCACGCCCACTTCACAAGCAAATCTTTCGTCCATCTCCTCGCGGCCTGGTCCTGTGGCGTCCGGATCCGCATCGCCCACAGCCACGACGCGTTCATCCTCCATGGATTCGCCAGGTGGCGCGCCCGGGTTTTCGGATGGCTGACCACCCTCCTCTCCACCCGCCAATTCGCCTGTTCCGACATGGCCGGACGCTATGTCTTTGCGTCGGCGACCCGCTCCCCGGGCTACCGGCTGCTGCCGAATGCCATCGAAATCGGCCGTTTTGCCTTCGACCCCGCGCGCCGGCGCGAGTTCAGGGCCGAGCTCGGATTGCCGGACGAGGCCTTCGTCCTCCTGCACGTCGGCCGTTTCGCCGGCCAGAAAAACCATGCCCGCCTCATCCGGATTTTCCGGGAAGTCCTGAAAATCCGCCCCGAAGCCAGGCTCCTGCTGGTGGGCAAGGGGGAACTCCAGGAAGAAATCCGCCGGCAGGTCGCGGAAGCGGAACTCGGCCATGCCGTTGTTTTCGTCGGGGAATCGCCCGACGTCCCCGACTATCTCCAGGCGGCCGACGTGTTCGTGCTCCCCTCCTTGCACGAGGGACTTGGAATGGTGTTGATCGCGGCCCAGACGGCCGGCCTTCCATGCTTCGCATCCAAGGACGTGGTCCCCTCCGCCGCCGACGTGACGGGCCTGGTGTCGTTTCTCCCCCTGGAAGAATCCGATGCCCGTTGGGCCGCCGCGATCTGTTCGGCGGATCTTTCATCGCGGAAAAACCAGCTTGAATGCGTCCGCAAAGCAGGTTATGACATTGCCGTCGAGGCCCCGCGCCTGGAGAATTGGTACCTCTCCGGCTGTCCCCTCGCCGGCGCCGGAACGGAGAAAAACCATGCGTGCGATGACATCCCCTGAAATCAAGGACGTCCAACTCGGGTTGCTGGACGCCTTCGCCGCGCTGTGCGCCGACAACGGATTGCGCTTTTTCCTGGCCTACGGGACCCTGTTGGGCGCCGTCCGGCACCAAGGCTACATCCCGTGGGATGACGACATCGACCTCGCCATGCCCCGGCCGGACTACGACCGCCTCTGCTCCCTCTGTTCGGGACGCCCCGTCGCGGACCATTGCGCGCTGATGACTCCGGACAACCCCGATTACATCTATCCCTTCGCCAAATTCTCGGACACCCGGACCTGTCTGCAGGAGCGATGGATGCTCACGAACGTCCTGGGCGTCAACCTGGACGTTTTCCCCTTGGATGGCGTCCCGGAATCCCCGGCCTCGTTCGCCGCATTCACAAGGAAAATGGTCCCCCCCCATTACCTCGTCTGCCTGACCTCCCGCAAGATGAAGACAAGGAAGACCCTTTCGGCCACGGTCGCCTCCGCTTTGGCCTACTACCCCATGCGCTTGACCGGATACAACCGCTGGAAGGAGAAAATCATCTCCCTCGCGACCCGTTTGGACTATGAAGCCTCGGATTTCGTCGGGAACGTCTCCTTGTTCACCTATCTTTCCAAGGAGCATTTCCCCAAAGCGTGGTTTGCGGAAGCCGAAAACATTCCGTTCGAGGGCCGCCTGCTCCCCGCGCCCGCCGGACGCGACGCATTGCTTCGCCAACTGTATGGCGACTACATGCAACTCCCCCCCCCGGAGCGGCGGGTGAAAAAACACGAAAACACCGCTTTCTGGCGACAATGAACACCCCGGCCGCAAATTCCCGTTTTCCTTTCCGGAGGCCTCGGCGGCAACTGCCCGGGCTCCTCGTGTTCATCCTGGGCCTCCTCGTGGTCGTCGGTGAAACCCCCTGGCTTTCCCGGAACGTCCCCCCCGCGCTGATTGCCGCGCTCCCGACCTTGGTGCTATGCGGGTATTTCTGGAACCGGTTGCCGTTGTCCCATGCTTTCCCGAAAACGCTCATGGCCGTCTTGAGCTATATGTTTCTCACACTTTCCTATAAATTCCTCGGGATATCCACGGCGGAACTGGGGTATTATTTCGCCGGATACAAGTTTCTGTTCATCATGCTCGCCATGGCCTGTGTGGCCCCGGCCTTGTCCCCGAAGCAGCGGCATTGGCTGTGCGTGCTGGCCGCCGGCGGACTTGTCGTGAACATGGTGGACAACGTGCGGCTTTGGATGCTTTTGGGAAGACGGTATATCCTGTTTTTCCAGGGCGAGGGCAGGACCAGCAATGTCGCCGACACGGCGTTTGCGACGGCGGTCATGCTGGAAATGGGCGCCGCTTTCCTGCTGGCGTTGCATGCCCGGCAAAGATGGCTGAAACACATCTCGTGGATAGTTGTTTTGTTTTCCGCGTATTTTCTTGTCTTTGTGGCCCAGAGAGGCATCACGTTCTTTTTGGGAATGGCGTTGCTGATCCTTTTGGGGTTGCCCGATTCCGTATTCCGTTTGGAGAGGCCGCAGGCCTTGGTCGGCCCCCTGTGTCTCCTGCTTGCGGCGGCGATCATGCTTTTTGGGGGCGGAGCGGAAGTTGTTTTGTCGGGATTGGGTTCGCTCTTTGAAAACCAACCGCGGCTCTACTCGCGAATCAACCATCTGTTGCTTTTTCTGCAAACCAGCGACTTGGGCATGGTAGGGGGGTCTTTGGCCTTAAGAATCCAATTGATCCAGGCGAGCATCGACACATTTCTGCAGTCGGGCACTTCTTTCCTGTTTGGCGTCGGAGCCCACCGGCTCACCGCTTTTGAATTGTCGGCCGGGAACCACAGCCTTGTCTTCGATACGCTCGCCCGTTACGGTCTGCTCGGAGGTGCCGTCTTCGTTTGGTTGTTGCACCGGATCTCCGTTACCGTTTTGGAGATTTCGGGCCTTCCTCCCCGCCATCCGTTGCGCGCCCGGCTGATGGTGTTTTATGTCATGTTCGTACTCCGGGCGTTCGTGGGGAATCCGCTCAATGCTTCGGTTGCCACGCAATTGTTCGTCACGGCACCCTTGTTGGTTTCCTTGCTTGCGGACGCGGGCAGGGAACGGTCGCCGGTCCCCCGGGGTCTGGCCCGGAATGCATTGGATACGTTGGACAAAAGGAGTGGAACATGTTGATTGGCGTTTGCGGTTTCGGTTCGACGGGGTCGAGTGCCGTGTCGGACTACTTGAAGGAATTTTCCGAAAATTGCGTTTTCGACAAACTGGAATTCCATTTGGCCTACCTCCCGGACGGCCTTGCGGATCTCGAACACCACCTGATGCATCCCCACACGCGGATCCTGGACAGCATCTATGGCATCGGCCGGTTCCGGAAATTGATGGCGCAAAGCAGGTATCTTTCCCGGAAGACGGGGGTTCCGCTTTCGCGCATCGTCGAACTCGCGGACGAATTCATCGATTCCCTTGTCCAGGTTTCCTGGTTGGGCAAGCCGTACGGCGAAGTGGGTTTCTGGAACCGCCTGGTCGGCCAGCGGATTTGGTACCACAAGTTGCGTCCGTTTCTCGAATCCCGTCTCCACCGCACGTTCGAAGGCTGGCCCATGGTGCGTCTGCCTCTGTCCATCGCCCCTACGAACTTCCATGAAGCGGCCCGGAAATTCACCCGCTCGCTGTTGAAGGAAATGGGGGCCGACTTCTCGAAAAACATCGTGCTGGACCAACCGTTCGACGGCAACAACCCCATGGTCTGTTTCCCGTTCTTCGACGACCCCGTGGCCATCGTCGTCGATCGGGATCCCAGGGACAATTACGTGTTCGCGAAGACGAAACTCCTCGAGATGCAGAACAACCGTTTCATGCCGACGGGCAATGTCCGTGATTTTGTCAAATACTACCGCCTGTTGCGGGACGGACAACCCTGTCAACATCCGCACGAACGTGTCCTCCGCCTCCGCTTCGAAGAAATGGTCTACGATTATGACGCGGCCACGCGGAAAATCCGCGACTTCCTCCATCTCCCGGACAATCCCGCGCCGAAATCGATTTTCGACCCCGCCCTCTCCATGGCCAACACCCAGGTGTTCAGGCGGTTCCCCCAATTCGCCGAAGACGTCTCGTTCATCGAACGCGAATTGCCCGAGTACCTCTTTGATTTCTCCCGGTTCCCGGAACCCGACCTTTCGGGCGAAATGTTCTTCGGGAAGTCCCCAAAAAACAAGTGACATGGAAAAATCCCTCAAGGCAAAAACGCTTTCCGGCTTCTTTTACAAGATGCTGGAACGCATTGGTGCGACCGGCGTCAATTTTGCCATCTCCGTCATCCTGGCGCGGCTTCTCCTGCCGGAGGAATACGGCCTGGTCGCGTTGTCCGTTGTCCTGATCACCATCCTCGACGTGTTCGTCACGTACGGATTCGGGAACTCCCTCATTGCGAACAAGAATTCCGACAACATCGATTTTTCGACCTGTTTTTACTTCGGGATCGCTCTTTCCTGGCTTGTTTACGCGGGTGTTTTTTTCGCCGCCCCGGGGGTCGCGGTCTTTTTCAAGAACCCGCTGATCGTCCCCGTCTTGCGGGTACTGGCGCTCAGGATCCCCATCGCGGCCGTCAATTCCGTCCAGCACGCCTACGTTTCCAAGCACATGTTGTTCCGGAAATTCTTCATTTCCACATCGATTGGAACGGTCCTTTCCGGAATTCTCGCCGTTGCCATGGCGTATGGCGGTTGCGGGGTCTGGGCCTTGGTCGCACAGTACCTGGGCAACGTGGTTTGCGATACCGTCTGCCTCTGGATCATCGTCGGCTGGCGTCCCCTCAGAGTCTTCTCCTTCCACCGCCTCCGGAAAATCTACGACTACGGATGGAAAATCCTGGGCGTCGGGTTGCTCGACACCGTGTACAGCCGCTTGCGCAGCCTGGTCATCGCCCGGCAGTTCTCCCCCAGCGATTTGGCCTATTACAACAACGGAAACCACTTCCCGCGGCTTTCCATGACCATCTTGGACCCGACCCTGCAAACGGTTCTCTTCCCGGCCTTGGCGCAATGCAACGACAACCAGGCGGCCATGCGCAACATGACCCGCCGGATGATTGGATTGAGCACCTACCTGGTTTTCCCCGTCATGATCGGGCTCATTGCCGTCGCAAAACCCCTCGTTCTGGTGTTGCTCACGGAAAAATGGCTTCCTTCCGTCGTCTTTTTGCAAATTTCTTGCCTGGCCTACATGTGGAGGCCTCTCCAATACATCAACGTGTGCGTCATCAAGGCCAGCGGACGGAGCGGGTTGCTCCTCAAGATGGACCTTTTGAAAAAAGGGGTCGGCCTGGCGGTGTTGCTTGCCAGCGTCCGCTTCGGGGTGGTCGGCGTTGCCTGGAGCGCCGTGGTGTTCAATTTGTTTTCGACGGCGGTCAACATCGCCCCCAACCGGACGATCTTGAATTACGGCTACGCCGCCCAGTTCTGGGACATCGCAAAAAGCGCATTCCTGGCGCTGGCCATGGGGGCGGGTGTGTTCGCCTTGTCGTTCCTGGAACTCCCCATGCTGCCGCTGCTGTGCCTGCAATGCCTCTTCGGATTGGCCTTCTACGTTGCAGGCTCCGTCCTTTTCCGCAACGACAACTTCACCTACGCCTTGAACATGCTGCGCAGCAGGGCAAAAAGAAAACAACCATGAAGCTGTGGAGGACCGACTCATGAAACAATACAACATAGGCTACACGACCGGCGTGTTCGACATGTTCCATGTCGGCCATCTCAACATCCTCAAACGCGCCAAGGCCCAGTGCGAACACCTCATCGTCGGGGTCAGCACGGACGCCCTCGTCCAGGACTACAAGAAAAAGACCCCCATCATCCCCTTCGAGGAGCGCTTTGCCATCGTCGGTGCCATCAAGTATGTCGACGAAGTCGTCCCCCAGACCTCCATGGACAAGTTCAAGGCTTGGGAACAGCTCAAGTTCAACGCCCTCTTCCACGGGTCCGACTGGAAGGACTCCGACATGTACAACGCCATCGTGAAGCAATTCTCCGAAGTCGGCGTCGATGTCGTCTTTCTCCCCCACACGGCCGGCATCTCCTCCACGCTGCTGTCGGACGTGTTGCACAAACTCAACAAAGATTGATGGGGGACGGCGGTTTGCCCGTGAAAGCGTACGCGCTGAAAAACTTCGCCGTCCCGACCAGCTCTTCGGGCGGGGCCTTCCCCGCCATCGCGCAATGCCTGCACCGACAGGCCGGGGACGGTCTCGTCGTGTGTGGGGCGGTCTTCGACGGGCGCTTCGAAGTCCGGCACGCCTTGCGCAAGTTCGCGGATGGGCTGGAACCGTTTTCGGGAAGCAAATACGTCCAAAGCCATGTCGCGGACGCCTTCAAGGCCATCCCCCCCCTGCTGGCGAAGGGCGTCCTCGTCCTGTTTTCGGGAATGCCCTGCCAGGTGGCCGCCCTGAAACGCTTGCTGGAGGGCAAACAGGTCCCGGCGGATTCGCTGCTGACGGTGGATTTGGTGTGCCATGGCACTCCCCGCCGCGATTTGTGGAAGGCGTTTCTCGGCCTGCTCCGGAACCGCTACGGGGAGGACATCCGGGAATTGCATTTCCGCCACAAGGCCGGCGATCCCAAGCGGACGGGAAAGCCTTTCATCCGCCTGGACAACAGGCGCGGGATCGACCGGCCGCCGGAATTGGAAACATGGATGCGCTGGTTCTACGCCAACCGCTCGCTTTGCAGAGGGTGCTTTTCCTGCCCCTTCAGGGGGGACCCCGCCGCACGCCCCTCCGACTTGACTATCGGGGATTTCTGGGGTGTTGCGGAGTTCCTTCCTTCTTTCCGGGAAGTCGGCGACGTTTCTTTGGTCCTTTCCCACACCCCGCGGGGAGACGGCGTCATGGACGCCATTGCCCGCTCCGGCGGCATCCTGCTCGAAGAATGCGGGCGCTTCTTGGCAAGGGACGACTTCCGCGCGTTCAACCGCCACTTGTTCGAATCCACCCCGGAACCCCCTCGTTACGCTGCCTTCTGGCGCGATTTCGAAACCATGCCATTCGGGGAATTCTTCCAAAAACACGCGCGGCTTTCCCGGAAAGCCAAAATCATCCAGATTCCCCTCCAAATCGCCACGGCTTGCGGATTGCGCTGGAAACTTCTCGTTTGGAGGTTCAAGTTGAAGAGACTGGTGAAAGGCATTTTCCGGAAATGCCGAAACACAAGGAACACGCAATGAAATGCCCGATTGTGCTTTTGTCCATGCATCCCCAACCCAGCGACAACTGAATTGATCCGGAGTCTTCAATGAAACTTGCACGTCGTTTCCTCAAATTCGCCCAACTGTGGGACACTTTTCGCCATGACCGCTCTTCTTCCCTGAAAGGCCAGACCGCGCGGGACGCGTTGGTCCAGACGGCCCACCGAATCGAAAAGGGCCTGACCATCCGGAACCCCAGGCGGTTGTGGGGATGGGACAAAATCGCGCGGTTGGCGACTTTGCTGGAGAAAGAACTGTCCATGCCGAACCCGGACCGCTTTGCCCTGGAAACCGGCGCAAGTGTCCTGAAGGCCTATCTGGAGGCAAAGAAGAGCACGGGAGACCGGGAGGAAACCGAGAGAGCCGCGAAACTGCTCGACAAGACGCCCAGAATCCGCGAATGGATGGGGACCGTCACCGCGACGGGGGGGGCCCGGCACCTCACGGCGCAGGAGGTGGCCGTCCCCGATGGGTTGGAATGGGCGCGGAAATTCTTTTCGACGCGCCACAGCGTCCGGGATTTTGCGGACAGGCCCATTCCCCGGGAAACCCTGTTGCAGGCCGTGCAACTGGCGCTGATGTGTCCCAGTGCCTGCAACCGCCAACCCTTCAAGGTCTATGTCCTGGAGGGCAAACGCCGGGAGGAGGCGGGATACGAAAACATCTACCACGCGGACAAGTATCTTGTCGTCACGGGCGAAATCAATGCCTTCTCCGCGGAGGAATACGGGGATTGGATTGTCAGCGCGACCATTTTCGCGACCTATCTCGTCTTGGCGCTCCATGCCTTGGGCATCGGCTCGTGCATGAAGAAGAAAGAGCTCCATTTCGCCAGCAAGTACAATGATTTTCTCAGGGAAACATGCCATATCCCCAAAAACGAGAAAATCGTCCTGGAAATCGCCGCGGGCCATTGCAAGGACGAGTTCTCCGTGGCGTGCTCCAATCGGAAGCGCGCAGAGGACGTGGTGGTCTTTCCTTGATGTTCACGACCGGGAAAGGAGATGTGCATGAAACGGACTGTTGTTGTTTTGGCAGACGGCGTCGAAGAATGCGAGGCGCTTCTTGTCGTTGACATCTTGCGGCGGGCCAAGATTGATGTCGTGACGGCGTCCGTCACGGGGCGGCTGGACATCCTTTCCTCCCATGGCGACCGTTTCCGGGCCGATGCCTTGGCGGAAGACGTGGATTTCGACGGAGCCGCTCTCCTCGTCCTCCCCGGCGGCCTCCCCGGGACCACGCACTTGGCCGAAAGCGCCTTGGTCCGGGAACAGTGTCTCGCATTCGCCGAAAACAGGCTCCTCGCCGCCATCTGCGCCGCCCCGAGCGTCCTGGCGGGACTGGGGCTCCTGGACGGCAAGCCCGCCACCTGCCACCCGGCCTTCGAGGGCAAAATGGGCAAGGCCATCCTGTCGGGTGCGAACGTGTCGGTTGCGGGCAACATCATCACGGGAAGGGGGTTGGGGGCCGCAATCCCCTTCGCCTTCGCCCTCTTGCGGGCCTTGGGACTGGCGCAGGCGGCGGCGGACATCGCCGGCGCGATCGGTTTCGTCCCGTCCGCCCGGCCCGGAGAATGACCATGTCGAGCTTTCCTGTTTTCCGCGAAAGCGTTCTGTCCAAATTCCGGCACACGTTGCCCAATACGGTGTTTTTCCGCAGTTTCAGGGGGCAATACAACGACAATCCGAAGTACATTTCGGAAAAACTGCACGATGTCTCGCCGGACACCAAAATCATTTGGTGCATTTCCAGAAAATGCCGGAACCGGCCCCCGGAGTATGTCGAAGTCGTTCCGTATCCGTCACGGGCGTATTTCAGGCTTTTGAAGACGGCCGCCGTGGTCGTCGACAACTATGTCGGGGTCGCACAATTGGGGTTCCACGGGCCGTGGGGCGGATTCAGGAAATGGCTCGCCCGCAACAAACGGCAATTGTGCATCTCCACGTGGCATGGAACCCCGCTGAAGAAAATCGGGGGGGATTTGCTGCGGTGGAAGCCATCCGGATACGCAACGAGTTCCGACTACTGCATCGCGGGATGCCGCTACACGGCCGATTGCCTGAATCGCGCGTTCCTGCTGGAAAACCGGATCCGCTTGTACGGCACCCCCCGGAACGATTTGCTGTTCGCCCCCCCCGATCCGGTGGCCCTGAAACGGAAGCTGGGACTGCCCCAAAAGCGGCTGGTCCTCTTTGCCCCCACCTTCCGCGACGACGTGGCGTGGAGCGGCATCGAACAAGTGCGCCAAATGGACATTCCCGGGCTCCTTGCGGCCCTCGGCCAAAAATTCGGCGGGCAATTTGCCTTCGTTTTCCGGGTCCACGCCAGGGTCCTGGAACAAATCAAGGCCGACAGGCTTTTGCCCGTCGACGGACAAACCGTCGTGGACGGGAATGCCGCGGACGACATGGCGGAATACCTGGCCTGCACCGATGTCCTGATTACGGATTATTCGGGTTCCCTCTTCGATTTCGCGCTCACTCCGAAACCCTGCTTCCTGTTCGCCCCCGACAGGAACCATTATGAAAAGGTCGAGCGCGGTTTTTACATGCCCTGCGAAGACCTTCCCTATCCCATCTCCGAAACCTTTCCCGGATTGCTCTCGGAAATCCGTTCTTTCGACCCGGAAGCGTTGCAAGAAAAACGGGCCCGTTTCCTGGCCCAAATCGGCAATGTCGAAGATGGCCATGCGGCGGAACGGGTCGTCCGGGACATCGTCGCCTTTTTGCAAAACCAGGCGCACGGGTGATTGTGCGGCAGGAACGGGCGGTGGAGTTTCAAACCTCTCTGTGAGAAAGGAAAGAAAATGACGACGGATTGCGGAAAATGCGGGCAGGAGCAATTGCCCGGGCTTGATGTTCTGAAGTTTTGCATGGCCTTGCTTGTCGTTTCCATCCATACCCACTTGTTCAAAGAGTATGGATGGTTGAGTTTTGCGTTTTGTCCGGGTTTTGCCGTTCCGGTTTTTTTCGTCGTTTCGTCCTATCTCTATTTCCGGAAACCCGTGGTCAACCTGCAAACCCTGTTCCACTATGTCAGGCGACTTGCCGTTTTTTATGCCTTTTGGTTCGTGCTTCTCCTTCCCTGCACCATCGCCATACAGAAGTGGCATGCGCATTTTGATTGGGTTTCCTTTTCCAAATGTCTTTTCTTGGGATCGACCTTCAGGGGGTCCTATTTCATCATGGCATTGATGATCGGGGTTCCCGTCGTCCAGCTGTTGCGCAAATGCCTTCACCCGCTCGCGGCCTTGTTCGCGACGTTTGCCGCCCATGCCATTTTCCAATATCATTGGGGAATGGATGTCCTGTGGGGATCACATTCTTTTTTGCCCTTCCTGTTGTGGATTCAGGTCGGTTCGTTGTTGGCTCCCCTTTCCCGGTGGAGGGGGGAAACAACCTGGGCGCGTTTGATGGCCTTGCCCGTGCTGTATGCCGGAATGCGTGTTCCCGCATTGCTTCCTTTTGCCCGGGCCGCATTTACCGTCGCACTGTTTTCCCTCTTCCTGGACTGCCCCATCACGTTTCGCCCCGCGTACGTGACATTGCGGAAGATGAGCATCCTGATTTTCGTCACGCATTTCGTTTTTGCCGATGCCGTGCATTTGTTGGCCGCATCCAGACTTCCGGCTCTGGACAACAGCTTGATCCAGTTCACCGTGGTCTTGGGGTGCGCCGCCTTGCTTTCTTGGTGCATTCTCAAACTGCAAACGAAGCGGTTTTTCGGTTGGCTGAAATACGGGATGTAGTGGTTGTGCGTGCTTCTTTGCCAATGTGTGTTCAATGCAGGAACTGATTCCCCGACATGAAAGACGTTGCAACACTTGACTTTCAATCTGCCCCTCACCCGGGCCCGGAAGGCAAACCCCAACGCGATCTCTATTGGGACACCCTGAAATTTGTTTTGATTGTCTTGGTCGTTTATGGGCATTTTATTCATAATCCAGGGACATTGGATCTGGCGGTTTTCAATACGATTTATGCTTTTCACATGCCCCTGTTTGTGTTTGTTTCAGGTCGTTTCACTCACCTCCACGACCGCAAGCGCTATTTCCGCAACATCATAAGACTGCTTGAGACCTTTTTGTGCTTTCATGTTTTCTGGGTTCTTTTTGCCATTTTCCAGGGGGCGTCGCCGACCATCAAACTTTGGATAAGTCCCGCAACGACTTACTGGTATTTGCTGGCTTTGGTCTATTGGCGAATTGGAGTATTTCTGTTGCCTCCGGCGAATGCCGGGCCTCGACGATGTGCTTTGGCATTCATGGTGAGCGTCGCAATAAGCATCCTGAGTGGTTTTCTCCCTGTATCCGGCGCCTTTGCCGTTCAACGGGCCTTGGCCTTTTCCCCGTTTTTCCTGGCGGGGTATTACACGGCGGCGTGGGATTGGCGGTGGGGCATCCGCAAAATCCCCAATTGGCTTGCCTGGGTGGGGTTGATTGGCCTCTTTTTCCTTTTTTGGCAGGTCTTGCCCGATGTCAACTTGAGTTTCGTTCACCATTGCAAGTGGAGTTACTGGGATGGCAGGACCAGCAGCGATTGGTGGGGTGAACCGGTTGGCTGGAGTATCGCTTGCGCAAAAATGGGATTGAGATGTCTCTATTTGTTGCTCAGTTCGCTGTCGTGCCTCTTTGTCATGCGGGTGATGCGGGCAAATCGATTGTTGGCCAAGTGGGGAAGTGCGACCCTCGTCATTTACGTGTATCATAGGTTTTTCTTCTATGTAATCCATGGGATGGAGAAAACCCATCTGATGCCCGGCGGTTTGCTCGCCTGGACAATCGAAACCCTCCTGACCGTTGCCGTTCTGACTTGGGTTTCGCGTTATAGTTGGCCATGGTTTTTGGCCAATCCAACAAGCAATTTGCTCCGATGGTGGGGGAAACGAGCCACCATGCCGTGATTTGATATTACAAGAGCAGTTGAGCGACACTCGAAGTGTCGCTCAACTGCTCTTTTCAGGGTCAATTATGTTCCACTGGCTTCGACCAGGGTGGGGGAGCATGCCCCCCCACCGTCAGGAAAACTTGCGCAGACATTGGACGTCATCCGCTTCTGCGGAAACAATCACGCCCCAATGAATTGCCGGGACCAATGTCCGCAGACCTGTTTCAGCATGACGGCCAGCAGGAGGTTCTGGGCAAGGAACACCACGGTCAGGGCGATGTGGACGGCGGTCTGCACCAACGTGCCGGCCCCGAGGGTGCCGGACACCCGGGCCATGAGGCCGATATAGTCCTGGATGAAGAAATGGTGCAGGAAGAAAAGGGTGAAACTGTAGGTCGCGAGCCAGTCGAAAAGGGGGATGCGGACGGAGCGGACCCGGTTGGCAATCCAGAGGACGGGAACCAGGAAAAAGAGTTTCTGCACGGACCAGGCGAAAGAGCCGGAAAGAATGAAGTCCGAATACTGGCCGGCCGGGAACATGGTGCGGAAGCCGAGGAGGATGCCCAGCAGCAAGGCCGGGATGGCATAAGCACCCAGGTGCGGATCAATCCGGGCCTTCCAGCGCGCGTAGGCGAACCCCAGCAGGTATGCCCAGGTAAAATAGACATACCGATACAGGGAGACAACCGGGTTCCACGTCAGGTTTCCCAAGGGCCGGCCCGGAAAGCAGACTGCCGCGAAGAAGGAAACCACCAGCAGCCAGAGAAGCGTCCGGTTGCCGATGCGGGTCAGCCACGGCGAAACGAGGAAGAGGATGACGACGAAGGGAATGTACCAATATGGGCGCTGGGCCCAGCCCAGAAGCAGGATGTTGGGCAAGGACCGTAGGGAGATTTCGGAGGGGGCGATCACGCCAGCACGCTTGGCATGGAGGAGGCAAACGGCCGCCAGCGTGGCGAGCGAACAGACGACATAGGGCGAAATGACATTCTTCACCTTCGAAAGATAGTACTGTCCCGTGTCCACGGGACGGCGGAAGGCCAGGTATTGGCAGAGATAGCCCGAGATGAAGAGGAAGAAGACCGTCGAACTCCGCAGAAACCCCGCCGAGAACCGGGGCCAGCCCGTTCGCACGCAGAAATGGGAGAGCATGATGCAGACGATGGCGAACCCCCGCATGTAGTGCATTCCCCAGTCGAATCCATCCCGTTTTTTCCCGGAACGCGCCTGGGGCGGTTGGCTCCGGGATTCCGCAAGCCAGAGAAAGACGAAGAACAATCCCACGCCCGCGGAAACCGAAACCGTCCGAAGCATGGGAACGCCGTGCATTCGGAAAAAGAAAAAACAGCAGGCTGAAAGCGCGGCGATGGCCGCGAGCCGGGACCACTGAAACACGCGGGTTTGGGGGGCGGTTGTGTTCATATAATCATTCCTGTCCTGTTATTCCTTATATTACGCTTGCACGATACAATATACAATCTCTGCGACCTGTCGAGAAGATTGCTTCCCGGGACGTGCACGGGGTATGCGCAATGCCGAGGAAAAACCGTTTGCCCTCGGCGGGGTTGCCCAGCGCAGCAGTCTCCCCCCAGGAGGAATCGCCGGCAACTCCCGCCAGGAAAAACATGCGCGGCCGCGTTTTCACGCGGCCGCGCACGGCAATCCGGGATTGGATCGGACTTATTCCACTTCAAACTCCACGACCCGGAAGAAACCGGCGGGGAAATCGGCCGGGACTTCCACCGTGACGGGGAATTCGCCGTCTTCGGCAGCGGTCCAGTGTTTCAGGACCGTCCACTCGCCGAGCATCGAGGCCGTCCACTGGACTTCATAGACGAAGTCGGCACCCGTCTCGACCACGAGCGTGCACTCGAGGATGCCGGAACCGGCGGAGCGGGCGGCAAGCGCGGTGGAGCGCGGCGAGACCGAGAAGGCGGTGATGGACGGGGCGGCGCCTTTCTCCTTCCAGTGCGCGTAGAGCGTCCGCGCCGTCGCCGCCGTGACGGTGCTGGCCGCCGTGACCTTCGAGCCA
Source organism: uncultured bacterium (assembly GCA_902766695.1). Lineage (GTDB taxonomy): Bacteria > Verrucomicrobiota > Kiritimatiellia > CAIQIC01 > Lenti-01 > CACXEY01. The sequence continues at coordinate 1,592 of CACXEY010000163.1, read as the reverse complement.
CCTTCAGCCTTGGTGTACCAGCCCTTGAAGATGTAGCCATCCTGGGTCGCCTTCGGCAATTCGCCGTAGGTCCCGCCAATCGTGGCCACCATCGTCGTCGTGTCGCACGATCCGCCGTTCGCGACGAACGCCACCGTCTGGTCGGCCGACCAGTGGGCGTAGAACGTGCGCGTCTTCAGCGTCGTCACGATGCTGTTCGCCGTGAGGTGGCTGCCGCCCTCGGCCTTCGTGTACCAGCCGACGAACGCGTAGCCGGCCTTGGTCGGTTTCGGCAAAGGTCCGTAGCGGCCGCCCATTTCGGCGGTCATCGTCGCGGGATCGCAGTCGCCGCCCTGCGCGTCGAAGACGACCGTCTGCTCGTTCGTCCAGTGGGCGTGGAACGTCCGCGTTTTCAGCGTCGTCACGATGCTGTTCGCCGTGAGGTGGTTGCCGCCTTCGGCCTTGGTGTACCAGCCGACGAATGCGTATCCCGCCTTGGTCGGCGTCGGCAGGGAGCCGTAGCGGCCGCCCATCCCGGCCTCCATCGTCGAGGGGGTGCACTCCCCTCCATGGGCGTCGAAGACGACCGTCTGTTTGTCCATCCACTGGGCGTAGACGGTTCGCTCCGGCTTGGTGGTCACTTTGCCGGAGGCCGACAACTGCTTGCCGCCTTCCGCCTCCGTGAACCAGCCAACGAACGCATGGCCCGCCCATTTCGGCGTCGGCAACGTTCCGTACTTTCCACCGACCGTATAGACGCCTGTTGTGGGTTCCGTTCCGTTTTGGGCATCGAACGTCACTGTCTGCTTGTCCGTCCAGTGCGCGTACAGTGTCCGCATCCCCTCGGACGTGACATCGGATCCTTCCTCGACGATTTCCCCCGTCTCGTCCCCGTCGGGCGTCGTGTACCAGCCGAGCCGCGCATGGGTCCCGTCCGGCGTGGTCTTGGGCAGGTCGTGGTACTTTCCGCCGATTCCGAAGGTCATCTCCATCGTCGGCTCTCCGCGGAACGAACCATAAGATCCCGCCACGAACGTGACGACCTGGGGCGGGGCCCACTGGGCGACAAGGGCGCGGGCGGGGACCAGGGGGACGACGGTATTGGTCGTGACGGGCTCGTCGGTCTCCACGTCGAACCAGCCGAGGAAGGCGGAGCCTTCAAGGACCGGGAGCGGCAGGTCGCCGTAGGGCTCGCCGAAGGCGTAGGGGGCGGTGAGGGGGGCGCAGGTCCCGCCGTTGGGGTCGAAGGTGACGGTCTGGCGGTCGGTCCAACGGGCGTAGAGCATGCGGGCGGGGCGGGAGGTGACGCGGCTTTCGGCGGTCACCTGCGTGCCGCCTTCGGAGGCGTCGAACCAGCCGAGGAAGGCGTGGCCCGCCCAGACGGGCACGGGCAGGTCGCCGTAGCGTTCGCCGATGGCGTAGACCGCGCTCGCCGGGTCGCAGGTGCCCTCGCCGGCGTCGAACTCGACGATCTGCTCTCCGCTGCCGGTGCGCAGGTAGGGCGTCGACTCGCCCTCGTCGATGTTCCAGGTGGCGACGAAGTCGAAGCCCGCGAAGCTGGCCTCGTGCAGCATGTCGTCCGTGGCGAGCGCGGAGATGCCGACGTAGGAGGG